>NZ_JBGRUO010000013.1:0-135743 GCF_041537905.1 Ruegeria jejuensis
CCGCAAGCGCTATTGGGGACGCCGGTTCTGGGGGCGAGGGTATTTCTCAACGACCAACGGCGCCATCACCGAAGACGTCGTGTTGCAATACCTCGAAAACCACATCGCCGATCCTACCGACGTCAGTCGGTAGTCGTTCAGTTGGGCGGACTCTATACAAAGCTGGAGGAGATTCAGGGGCTCAGGTCAGGCGCGCCGCCGTCAATAGGTCACGGACCTCGGGTTTTTCCGTCAATTTCATGCGACCCTCCGGTCGGTTCTGGATCCCCTCCATCCAGCCATCTTCGGTCAGGCATGAACAAATCGAGCCCGGGTAACCCGTCGAAGGGGGAATGCACCATTGGCCGCTCGGCAGAATACAGGCCCCGATCGGATAGGATTGGGCATTGAGCGACGCGCCAGTAGAAATCAAAAGGCCAAGAAAAATGGCCAGACACAAAACAGTTTTCATCAGGAGACCTCTGGAAAAGAGACCTTGTAAATACAGGGTAAATTACCGAAAGTTGCGTGCCTTGGCAAGTTTCCACCTAAATGCGAACCCACACACCCCATCGCGCCCGGCCCGGAGGGCACGGACGGATCAAGTCCGAGGCGTCACAAAATGTGCTTACTTGAAGTTGCGGCTGTCCTTGATCTGGTCCCAGGCCCAGACCACTTCCTGCAGCTGTTCTTCCTGACTGCGATCGCCGCCATTCATGTCCGGGTGCAGCACCTTGATCAGCTTCTTGTAGGCCTTGCGCACGTCGGCTTTGCTCCAGTGATCCTGCGCTTCCAGGATTTCCACCGCGCGGCGTTCGGTGGGCGGCAGGCGCTTGGTTCCGGTTGAGCCGCGACCGGGATTCTGGGTGGCATTGGCCCCCAGCACCTGATGCGGGTCCTCGATGCCCAGCCGTGCCCAGGCCTTGGCCTCGGGGTCGCCCATGGGGCGTGTCTTGCGTTCCCAGACCTTGTCCTTGGACATCTGGGCGTTCAACTCGGCCTCGGTGGTGCCGTCGAAGAAATTCCATTTCTGGTTATATTCGCGCACATGCTGCTGGCAGAACCAGAAGAAATCATCCAGCACATCCGGCGCCTTGGGGGCGCGGAACTTGCCGGCCTCCTGACACCCTTCATGATCGCACAGGCGCACCGATGTCTCGGACGCGCCGGACATGCCACGCCGACCGCGCGGGTTTTTCTTCTTGGCAGAAGAGACGGACATGTCGAAACCAAACGGATCGGATTTGGACATCAGGGGCACCTTTCGAACACGGCTTCACGACTCGGAGGCAGCAGTTTAATCCAAGTGACGGAAGATAGAAGAGGGGGCGGCAATTATTTTGCCGACTGGCGAAAGATGACCATAACCGACGAAATCCGCAACAGCCTGCAACAGGCGTTTTCCCCGCGAGAGCTGGAGGTGGTCGATGACAGCGAAAGCCATCGCGGCCATGCGGGCTATCGCGAAGGCGGGCAGTCGCATTTCAACGTGCGCATCCGGGCCGACGCCTTTGCCGGTCAGTCCCGCATCGCCCGTCACCGGGCTGTGCATGCCGCTTTGGGCGACCTCGTCGGGCGCATCCATGCGCTGGCGCTCGATATCGACGCCTGACGCAAAGCCCTGAGGCGGCTCAGCTTTCTGATGACCCGCCCTTATCGCCTTGGACCGGAGGCTGGGCCACCAGCGGCGGCGTGCGCGCGCCCGCGTCACTCTCGGTGCGGTTCAGTGGCGGGTCGTTGACCTCTTCGGCGATCGGGGCAGGGGCGCGGGTATCCTCGGGGCCGGGGATCGGGCGGGCAATCGGGATGCCATCGGCGTCATGTTTCGGGGCCTCCAGCGGCTGAGCCACCAACACCGCGCGTTCGTCATCGGCGTCCAGCAGACGGCGAAAGATCAGGACATTGCGCCAATTGGTGGTTGACCCGGTCAGACCGGATTTCTCCTCGCTGGGCAGCAGTTCCGCTCGCTGATACTCCCATCCCTCCGCGGCCTGCAGGTTCAACAGTTCTTCTAGGGACAGCGCAAACCGCCCCTCGGGCGTCTTGATGCCTTTTGCCTTGGTGCCCTTTGCGGGGGCGGGGACAACTTTGTACTCGTAGCGGGCCATCATATTCTCCGGTTGCCGGAGCGGTGTAACAAGATTGCCCCCGCACGAAAAGTCCTGCCGTTGCGCAGGGCCGCCAAAGCCCCGGCTTCCGCCCGTCGCGGGATGGGATGCGCAAAACACCGCCCGCAGCAGCGCCCGACCCGCAACAGGTGATTTTTCGCCGGTTTGCGCCTAAACAGGAACAGGGTCGACCGGACCCGGATTATCAGAAAGACATGCTTATCATGAATTATACCCCCTTCGCCGCCGCCCTCCTGATCGCAACGCTGCCCGGTTGTGACACCAGCCCCTCCTCCGGCTCCGCAAGCTACGGCCCGCCCGAAACCTCGGGCCTGGTCACCGCAGGGCCCTACCCGGATGCCAATGGTGTCTGTCAGGTGATCGGAGAAAACGACCTGACCGGCGAATATCTCGGCGACGCCTCGGTACTTGTCGGTTGCCCGGTGGTGGAGACCGTTCTGATCGAAGAGCGCCTTGACGAAGGTGCAACACAGGTCGACACGATCGGCGAATGGGTTCTGCTGATGGTGCCGACGGGGTGAAGGTTTACGGGATACCCGATTGACCTCAGGAAGCCTTTCCTAGGATTTTCAGGATCCGCTGTTCGGCAGATTGAACTGCCCGCCCGAACAGGTCTGTCACCTCGATCCGGCGAACGGGTAGGTGCTCGGGGGCTTTAAGCCTAAACCCCAGTGTGTTGCCGACCTCTGCCCTTGCTTGAGCATATTGTGCGATCTCTTTGCGGCTGAACCCGGGGGCCTGGTATTTTTTGCCGGGCAAGGCCATGATGCGGGCCACCTCTTTGGGGTTCCTCTCCGGATTGCCCAACGGAAACTGCCGGTTATAGTCGAACAGAGCCTCAACCGCTGCGTCAGAGATCGATTGGTTCGCAATAACCTCCTCGCCGCCCAGTTCAGTGAGCGTCGGCAGGCCGAAGGTTGACAAAAAAGTATCGCAAATACCGGACTGAATGGCGTCTTCGAAGCGAATAAAGGTGGTGTTGTCAGGCCCGAACGCGTCGGCAACTCGCAAGGGCATTTCTCGGATGCGCCTGAGCGCGAGGGTGAAGTCGGTGGGCTCTGTTGCGATTCCGGACTTAGCCATCTCTTGGCTGTTGGACGAGATCCAGCTATCGAGTTCGCGGTAGAAAAAGACGGCTTTCACAGTGCCGTAGGGAGTCAGGAAGCCCCTCAATGCCTGCAATTCCGAAGGTTGAAGCATTGACAGCCGTTCGCTTGATATAATGATCGTCTGTCCTTGGCATCGGGTCAGCCGGGTGCGCAAATCGGCCAAGGTTTGCTGATCGCGCAGCCGGATCTGCTCGGCGTTCAGCTTTGACTGCTTGTTCCAAAAGAAACGCATAGGGTCGGTCAGGAAGGCGGAGTAGAGGTTCCGGTAAGGCCCGCCGTGACCGAGAAATCGGATGCCACCTGCTCTGAGCAAAGGTCGGTGTTTGGCGAAGTTCTTTTGCAATGAGGTCGAGCCGGTTTTGTGAATGCCCACATGGAGCAGGATCGTCGTCCTTTCAGGGGTCAAATCCACCCGGGCCACCCTGGTTTACGCTCCCAGCTTTTGCGCCACCAACTGGTTCACTGCCTTGGGGTTGGCCTTGCCGCCGGTGGCTTTCATCACCTGACCCACAAACCAGCCCGCCAGTTTCGGGTTCACCTTGGCTTTTTCCACCTGCGCGGGGTTGGCGGCGATGATTTCGTCCAGGGCGGCCTCGATGGCGCCGGTATCGGTCACCTGCTTCATTCCGCGATCCTCGACGATTCGAGCGGGATCGCCGCCTTCGGTATAAACGATCTCGAACAGGTCCTTGGCGATCTTGCCCGAGATGGCGTCCGAGGCGATCAGGTCGATGATGCCACCCAGTTGCGCGGGTGACACGGGCGAGTCGGTGATCTCGTGATCTTCTTTCTTCAGACGCCCGAACAACTCGTTGATGACCCAGTTCGCGGCCAGCTTGCCGCTGCGGCCCTTCGCTACCTCTTCGAAATAGGCCGCCGATTCCACCTCGGCCGTCAGCACCGAGGCATCATAATCGGTCAGGCCGAAGTCGCCGATGAAGCGGGCTTTTTTCTCGTCCGGCAACTCGGGCAGTTTCGCGGCGATATCGTCGACCCAGGCCTGCTCGATCTCCAGCGGCAGCAGGTCGGGATCGGGGAAGTAGCGGTAATCATGGGCCTCTTCCTTGGACCGCATGGACCGCGTCTCGCCCTTGTCGGGATCATAGAGCCGGGTTTCCTGATCGACCGTGCCGCCGCCCTCGACAATGGCGATCTGACGGCGGGCCTCGACCTCGATGGCCTGCTGGATGAACCGCATAGAGTTCATGTTCTTGATCTCGCAGCGCGTGCCGAGATGGCTGAAATCCTGCGTTTCCTGATACTTCTCATAGGCACCCGGCAGGCAGATCGAGACGTTCACATCGGCCCGCAGGTTGCCGTTCTGCATGTTGCCATCACAGGTGCCCAGATAGCGCATGATCTGGCGCAGCTTGGCGATATAGGCGGCGGCCTCTTCGGGGCCACGGATATCGGGGCGGCTGACGATTTCCATCAGGCAGACACCGGTGCGGTTGAGGTCCACGAAGGACATATTGGGGTCCATGTCGTGGATCGACTTGCCTGCGTCCTGTTCCATATGGATACGCTCGATCCGCACCAGGCGCGCGGTGCCGTCGCCCATCTCGACCAGCACTTCGCCCTCGCCCACGATGGGGTGGTAGAGCTGGGAAATCTGGTAGCCCTGCGGCAGGTCGGGGTAGAAATAGTTCTTGCGGTCAAAGGCCGATTTCAGGTTGATCCCGGCCTTCAGCCCCAGCCCGGTGCGCACCGCCTGTTCGACGCAGTATTCGTTGATCACCGGCAGCATGCCCGGCATCGCCGCGTCCACAAAGGCCACGTTCGAGTTTGGCTCTGCTCCGAATTGCGTCGAGGCACCCGAGAACAGCTTGGCGTTGGACGAGACCTGCGCATGGACTTCCATCCCGATCACCAGTTCCCAATCGTGCTTGGCTCCGGCAATGGTTTTGACTTTGGGCGTGTCGTAGGTCAGGTCCAGCATGGGTGCGCCTTTTGTCCGCATCAGGTTCGACCCGCCTTCTAGGCCCGGCTCGGGTCATGGGCAAGAGGCAATGCGGTTCAGACAGCCTCCAGCCGCAGCCCGTCGGGGGTGAAGGTGACCCGCTGGCCCTGGCGGATTTCATCTTCGAACCGCGTCGAGAGGCAGCGCAGCGCATCCGCCCGCCCGCGCGAGGCAAACTGCCGGGGCGAGCGTATATGTAGATTGTTCACGAACCGGTCCGAGGCATGGGCCCAGACCATCGGGTGGATCTCGGTCAGGTGGTCGCGGATCAGCCAGTCGGCGGCGGCCGCGATCCGGGCGCGATTATCGCGACCCGGATCGTTCCCACCGGCCCCACCGGGCAGAGCAACACAGCAATAGGCGGTCAGCAGGTTGACCATCTCCTGATCGGGGCGGGCGCGCAGGATGTCGCGCAGCCCGTCCAGAAAGAAGGCGACATCCACCCGCGCGCAGGCCCCCGCATCCAGCGCGATGGCGTCGAAATAGACCCAGGCATAGCCACCGGTTCCCCACATGAACTGGGTCCGCGCGGCGGTCCGGCGAGCCTCAAGCTCCAGCGCGGCATAGCTGCCGAACCAGCGCGGCAGCATATGATTGCCAAGCGCGCGCATGTGACGGGGGTTTTCCGGGGCCAGATCGATCAGCGTCTCATAGTCGTCAGCAACGGACATGGCGCTATCGGATCCGCCCGCGCGCGCGGCACAGCGGGCCGCCAGCAGGGCCGGGCTTTGCAGGGTTGCGCCGCAATGGCGCGACAGCAGCGTTCTGGCGCGGTCGAAATGGGCATTGGCGCGCTTTTCATGACGGGCAGGGGTGGCTTCGGGCCAGCCTTCGCCGCGCCAGACCCAGCCCAGATCGATATGGGTCAGCGCCACCACCAGCGCGATCATCGGGTCGCCCTTGTGTTCCTGCAAGGCGGCCTCGAACCCCATCACCCCGTCCAGCAGCAGCCTTTCATCCCGCCCTCTTGGCGAGGTCAGCGCTTGCGCGACCGTTTCGACCACATCTGCGCGGGCCCCGAAACCCAATAGGTCAACCGAAGGTAACCCGCCTTGCGTGCTGTCGCGCTGCGCTTCGGCTTTGCGCATCTCCTGCGCCAGTTCAGACCAGCGCTCCTGCCGGACGAGAAACCGGCCCCGCTCGCGGATCAGGTCAGCCTCGCATTCTTCCAGAGCGCGCTCGTTCACCGGGATATTCAGCCGGTCCTCGGCGACAAGGGCCGCAGGCACACTCAGCCGCCTGACACGCGGGCGTTCGGGCGCTTGCGTCTGCCGTCGCGGCAGCAGCGATCCCAGCCGATATGCGATCGGTGCAATTCGTTTTAACATTCTCTGTCCTGCTCGCGCCTTCTCGTTCCTGAGGCTTAAACTGCAGGTGGTTTGAGGCACAAACGTGGCCCGGACGGGACCGGGCGGGACAGGTTTTGGGGTATTCTAAGGGTGCCGTTCCGGCCTCGGCATCAATCGGTCAAAAGATCGCGAAATGATGCCGTTCCACGCGCAATCCGGCCTGTTTCAGGCGGCTCTCAAAATCGCGATGCGGCGGCAGGCATTCATGGGGCAGGCGCAGTTTGCGGTCGTTTTGCAGGATCAGCGTGACCCGCACCGACAGGTCCCAGCGGGTATCAAAGCGCACGCTCTTGATGTCATCAAGGGGCACTTCTTGTGTCAGCGTGCCGGTGAACCAGCACAAGTCCTGCGCGC
Source organism: Ruegeria jejuensis (assembly GCF_041537905.1). Lineage (NCBI taxonomy): Bacteria > Pseudomonadati > Pseudomonadota > Alphaproteobacteria > Rhodobacterales > Roseobacteraceae > Ruegeria > Ruegeria jejuensis. The sequence goes on from NZ_JBGRUO010000013.1 coordinate 6,881, forward strand.
TCAGGGTCAGCCCCGCGCGCCGGTCGGTGAAGAACTCGTAAACGGCGGGCAGAGTGCAGAGCACGGCAATTGCAGCGATCCACCAGACCAGATCGATGGCAACAACCCCTGCCAGCAGCAGAACATAGATTGCGCCCAGAATGGCCAGCGCGCGCCAGCTGCGGCTGCGGTGGTGATACTGAAACTCTTCCATCACCGCCCACCCGTGACATCGAGCGTGGTGCCGGTGATGTAGGAGGCCTTGTCCGAGAGCAGGAACAGGATCGCCTCGGCCACATCCGCCACCGTGCCCGCGCGTTTGAGCGGTAGGGATGCGCCGATACGATGCGCACGGCCCGGATCTCCGCCCTTGGCGTGTATCTCGGTATCGATAAAACCGGGCCGGACGGCGTTGATGCGGATGCCGTCCCCGGCCATCTCATCGGCAAAGCCTTTGGTGAAGGTGTCGATGGCGGCCTTGGAGGCGGCGTAATCGACATATTCATTGGCCGATCCCAACCGCGCCGCGCCCGAGGACAGGTTGACCACCGCACCACCCTGTCCATGGGCCTGCATCCGCTTGACTGCTGTGCTGGCCACCAGGATCGCGCCGATCACGTTGGTATCGAAGATGCGCCGCAGCCGGGCGTGGGTCACCTCGGTCATGCGGATATGCAGATCGACAATGCCAGCGTTGTTCACCAGCGCGTCAAGCCGGGGAAAGGTTGCGTCGAGCGTGGCAAATATCTGCTCGATCTGCGCCGGGTCGCTGACATCTCCGGGGCAGAGCACCACCGCGGCACCCGCCGCGCGCGCCGTCTCGGCAACGGCTGCGGCGCCCGCATGGTCCTGCCGGTAGTTCAGCGCCAGATCATAGCCCCGCGCAGCCGCCAGCCGGGCGGTCTCGGCCCCGATCCCGGCGCTGGCCCCGGTGATGAGCAGCGTGCGGCGCATCGCTCAGGCGTCCAGAATGCGGCTGATCATTTCAGTTGTGTCGCGCGACAGGTCGGGTGTGGCGGCGATGCGCTCAAGCTGCACCCGGATCGACGCCTGCCGGTCGGCATCATAGCGTTTCCAGGTCTGGAAGGCCGAGCACATCCGCGCCGTGGTCTGCGGGTTCACCGGATCAAGCCGGATCAGCCAGTCCGCCAGCAGCGCGTAGGATTTGCCATCCGTATAGTGGAAGCCGGCATGGTTCATTGCCAGCGGGCCAAGAACCGAGCGGAAGCGATTGGGGGTCTTCCAGTGGAAATCAGGATGTTCGGTCAGCTTCTGCGCCACGGCACAGCTCTGGTCAGGATTGGCCAGCGAGACCTGCAGGCCGAACCATTTGTCGATCACCAGCCGGTCATCCTGCCATTGGCTGTAGAAACCGGCCAGTTCCGCCGCGCCTTTGCCCGCGCGCAGCAGCGCGCCAAGCGAGGACAGTTGCAGCGTCATATTATCAGCGCGCGCATATTCGCTGGCCGCCAACTCGCCGCCGTCAAGGCGGGTGGTCATGGCCAGAACAACCGCGCCCAGCGACCGTTTGCCCGATTGCTCGGCATCAGGCCTGTAGCTGGCATCGACGCGCATCTGGCTGTGCAGGCGCGGCAGCAGGTCCTGGGCATGCTGCGCCATGGCCTGTTTCAGCGTCTCGCTCGCCGTCCAGATCGCCATCGGATCAGGGATTAAGCCACGATCGGCCAGTGCGCCCGCCAGTTCCGACTGCGTTGGCAGCCCGGCCATCAGCGAACGATAGGCCGGATCAAGCGCGTCGTCGCGCAGCACGCTGAGCACGCCGTCCAGATAGTCGGCGCCGGGGGATTTGCCGTCGGTGATCATGTCGAGCAGCGTCTGGGTGGCCAGTGTGCGGCCGGCGCTCCAGCGGTTGAAGGGGTCGGTGTCATGGGCCAGCAGGAAGGCCTGCTCTGACCGGCTGACATCATGGTCCAGAATGACCGGCGCGGAGAATTCGCGCAGGATCGAGGCCGTGGGTTTCGCGGCGAGACCGTCAAAGGTGAAGCTCTGCCGCGCCTCGGTCAGTTCCAGCGTCTGGGTCTCGTGCACCTCGTCGCCATTGGGGCCAAGCAGACCCACGGCGACAGGGATGTGCATCGGCTGCTTGCCCACCTGACCGGGGGTGTCGGGGATATTCTGCGACAGAGTGAGAGAATAGGTGCCGTCCGCCCAGCCCTCCTCGACCTTCACGCGCGGCGTGCCCGCCTGCGAGTACCAGAGCTTGAACTGGCTCAGGTCGCGCCCGGTCACATCCTCGAACACTTTCAGCCAGTCCTCGATGGTGCAGGCCTGCCCGTCATGGCGCGCGAAATAGAGATCCAGCGCCTCGGCATAAGCCTGATCGCCCGCCAGCCGCTTGAGCATGCCGATCACCTCGGCGCCTTTCTCATAGACGGTGGCGGTGTAGAAATTGTTGATCTCCTGAAAGCTCTCGGGTCGCACCGGGTGGGCCAGCGGCCCGTTATCCTCGGGGAATTGCCGCGCGCGCAGGTCGATCACATCGCCGATGCGTTTCACCGGCGCGCTGCGCACATCGGAGGTAAACTGCGCGTCGCGGAACACGGTCAGGCCCTCTTTCAGGCAGAGCTGGAACCAGTCGCGGCAGGTGATGCGGTTGCCAGTCCAGTTGTGGAAGTACTCATGGGCGATGATCGCCTCGATGCGTTCGAAATTGCCATCGGTCGCGGTTTCGGGGCTGGCCAGAACAGCCGATGAGTTGAAGACATTCAGCCCCTTGTTCTCCATCGCGCCCATGTTGAAATCGTCCACCGCGACGATGTTGAACACGTCGAGGTCGTATTCGCGGCCATAGACATCCTCGTCCCATTTCATCGACTTTTTCAGCGCCTCCATCCCGAAGGCGCATTTGCCCTCATCGCCGGGGCGGACATAGAGGTTCAGATCAACCTCGCGGCCCGAGACGGTGGTGAAGTGATCGGAATGGGCGACCAGATCGCCCGCCACCAGCGCGAAGAGGTAGGCGGGTTTGGGCCAGGGATCGTGCCATTCGGCGAAACCTTCGCCCTGATCAACCGGGTTGCCGTTTGACAGCAGCACCGGCAGGTCGCCATTCACCCGCACGGTGAAGGTGGACATGACATCGGGGCGGTCCGGGTAATAGGTGATCTTGCGAAAGCCTTCTGCCTCGCATTGGGTGCAATACATGCCGTTCGACATATACAGCCCTTCGAGCGCGGTGTTGTTGGCCGGGTCGATCTCGACCTCGGCCTCGAAGGTGAACTCCCCCTCGGGCACTTCGCAGGTCAGGCCGGTCTCGGTCAGCGTCGGTGTGATCTCAGCGCCGTCAATGCTGGCGCGGATCAGCTTCAACTGTTCGCCATGTAGGAAGAACTCGCGGTTTTCAGCGTCGGGTTTCGCGGCGAAACGGATTCGGCTGGTCACCCGTGTGGCGTTCGGAGCAAGATCGAAGATCAGGTTAACCTCGCGCACGTCGAAGCCGAACGGGGTGTAATCCTTGAGGTAGATCGTCTGAGGTGCTGCGTCTCGCATGATAGGCTCCCTTGGCGTGGTCTAGACAGATGTATCGCAGGCAGGCAGGGGCGCAAGCGGATTGAGACAGGCGATCCGGCGGGTCGGCTTTGTATCTGCGAAAGTTCCCGATTGCATTCGCCCGTTGCCTATCGGAAACTCATTCTTTAAATCAAGGTGGATAGAAAATATTACCAATCGGAGGGCGGCAATGAGCGCGCGGGTCGAGAAGGACGGATTGCAGGTTGCAACCGAATATGCGGAGTTCATTGAGCAAGAGGCGCTGCCGGGCACGGGCGTGACGGCAGATACGTTTTGGACCGGGCTGAGCCGGTTGGCGCATGAGTTCGGGCTGGAGAACCGCGCCTTGCTGCAAAAGCGTGAGGATCTCCAGCAGCAGATCGATGCCTGGCATATCGCCCATCGAGACGCGCCGCATGACGCCGAAGCCTATAAGGCATTTCTGACCGATATCGGCTATCTGCTGCCGGAAGGCGAGGATTTCGAGATCGACACCGCCAATGTCGATCCCGAGATCGCGCAGGTTCCAGGGCCGCAGCTGGTGGTGCCGATCACCAATGCGCGCTATGCGCTGAACGCCGCGAATGCGCGGTGGGGCTCGCTCTATGACGGGTTCTATGGCACCGATGCGATGGGTTCGCCTGCGCCCTCGGGCGGGTATGATAGGGGCAGGGGCGCGCGGGTTGTGGCGCGGGCGCGGGTGTTTCTGGATGAGGCGTTTCCGATCAACGGCACCAGCCACGCGGATGTGCGCCGCTACCATGTGCGCGATGGCGCGCTGCTGATCGATGATCAGCCACTGATGCAGCCGGAAAAATTCATCGGCTTTCGCGGCAATCCCAAAGCGCCGGATGCGGTTCTGCTGCGCAACAACGGGTTGCATGTGGAACTGGTCTTTGACCGCGCGCATCCCATTGGCAGCCGCGATCAGGCCGGGCTGGCCGATGTGCTGCTGGAAAGCGCGATGTCCGCGATCATGGATTGCGAGGATTCCGTCGCTTGTGTCGATGCCGAGGACAAGGTGCTGGCCTATTCCAACTGGCTGGGGCTGATGAAGGGCGATCTGGAGACCTCGTTCAAGAAGGGCGGCAAGACGGTCAGCCGGGCGCTGAATGCGGATCGCGCGTTTACCGGCCCGGATGGCGCGTCGGTGGTCCTGAAAGGCCGGGCGCTGCTCTGGGTGCGCAATGTCGGCCACCTTATGACCAACCCGGCGGTGCTGGACCGTGACGGGGGCGAGATTTTTGAGGGGCTGTTGGACGGGCTCACCACCACACTGATCGCCATGCATGACCTGCAGCGCGAAAGCGGCAATTCGGTGCATGGCTCGGTCTATATCGTGAAGCCGAAGATGCACGGGCCGGAAGAGGTGGCATTTGCCGATCGGATTTTCGACGCGGTCGAGGACATCCTGAGCCTGCCGCGCCACACCGTGAAGATCGGTGTCATGGATGAGGAACGCCGCACCAGCGCCAATCTCAAGGAATGCATCCGCGCGGCGAAATCGCGGGTGGCCTTCATCAATACCGGCTTTCTGGATCGGACCGGTGACGAGATCCATACCTCGATGGAGGCAGGCCCCTTCAGCCGCAAGGATTTCATCAAACGCAAGGGCTGGATCGGGGCCTATGAGACCCAGAACGTGGATATCGGGCTGGAATGCGGATTGCAGGGCCGGGCGCAGATCGGCAAGGGCATGTGGGCCATGCCCGATCTGATGGCAGCAATGCTGGAGCAGAAGATCGAGCATCCCAAAGCGGGCGCGACCTGCGCCTGGGTGCCCAGCCCGACGGCTGCGACCCTGCATGCGCTGCACTATCACAAGGTCGATGTGATGGCGGTGCAGCGGCGCCTGCGCGCAGGCGGACGGCGCGCACATCTGGATGGGCTCTTGGACATTCCGCTGGCCGCCTTCCGCAAATGGACGCCGGAGCAGATCACCCGCGAGGTCGAGAACAATGCGCAAGGCATTCTGGGCTATGTGGTGCGCTGGGTCGATCACGGCGTGGGCTGTTCCAAGGTGCCGGATCTGAACGATATCGGCCTGATGGAGGACCGCGCCACCTGTCGCATCTCGGCCCAGCATATCGCGAACTGGCTGCATCACGGTGTGGTGGATGCCCAGCAGGTCATGGCCAGCCTGCGCAAGATGGCCGAGGTGGTGGACCGCCAGAACGCCGATGACCCGGACTATACGGCGATGGCGCCGGGATTTGACGGCATCGCCTTTCAGGCCGCTTGCGATCTTGTGTTCAAGGGCCGGGTGCAGCCGTCGGGCTATACCGAGCCGGTGCTGCATGCGCGGCGGTTGGAACTTAAGGCCAGCGGCTGAGAGAGGACAAGCGCGCGGGGCTGTCTGCCCCTCGCGCTCCCCGAGGATATTTACAGTCAGATGAAAGGCATCATGTCATGGCATTGTCACTGAGGCGCGCGCGCACGATTATTCGCAAGACCTTGGAGAAGGGGCGTGAGATGGAGCTGAAGCCGCTATCGGTCGTGGTGCTGGATGCGGGCGGGCATGTGCAAGCTTTCGAGCGTGAGGATGGCGCGGCACCGGGGCGTTTTGCGATCGCGCATGGCAAGGCCTATGGTGCGGTGATGCTGGGTATGGCGGGCACCGCACAGATGCAGCGCGCCGAAGGGCAGGCCTATTTCATGGCCGCTGTGAACGGTGTCTATGGCGGGCAGGTTGTGCCGGTACCGGGCGGCGTGCTGATCCGCGACAAGAAGGGCGCGGTGATCGCAGCAGTTGGCGTCACGGGTGACAGTTCGGATAACGACGCGGCAGCAGCTCTTGCGGCGATCGAAGCGGTTGGGTTAACCGGAGAGATCTGACCCGCCGTGCTGGCATTGGGATTTAGAGTAGTTTTGCTGTCACCACGATCTCGATGAGGCACCCTTCGTCAAGATCGACGCCGATACAGGCGCGTTGCGGCCGGTTCTGCTCAGCTCCTATCCAGTCGATCCAGATGCTGTCCATGGCCGGTTTTGCGTGATGTCGCTGAGATAGATTGTTGCCTGAAGCAAGCCCGGTTTTCCGCTGCCCGCCTTGCTCAGAACACGCTCCAGCGCGTCGAGCGTGTTTCTGGTCTGCTCAAGGATGCCGCTTGCCCCTTGCGGGTCCGTTGCCACCGCGTAGACAAGCCCGTCCGACACGACGGCCTCGCACCGGCCCAGACCCTCATAGGGAAATCGCTTTGGTGTCATTGGTTTCTCCATCTTCAGGCACGCATTGTGACACGCCACTTCGATGGATGACACCGGCCCTTCGAGCGACGCAGTTCATATATTGGGCTCGGTTGTCCGAATGTGCGTCATTGATGTGCAAGGTTCCACAATTGCCTGCGCCATGACGCAGGGTGTGCATTGTTGCGAAGCTCACAGGGCGGTAATACTGTGAATCGAAACGCGAAACCCAGTGCAGGAGCATCCATGGCCCGTCCGGTCGTTGGCATAATCGGCAATTCCTATCTGATGAACGATCAGTATCCGACCCATGCGGGCGGGACGATGAATTCAGATGCGGTGGCCAATGTGGCGGAATGCATGCCCCTTTTGATCCCGTCGGACCCGCGCTTTGTCACGGTCGAGGAATTGCTGGAGGTCTGCGACGGCTTTGTGCTGACCGGCGGGCGGCCCAATGTGCACCCGGCCGAATATGGCGAGGCGGAAACTGCCGCGCATGGTGAGTTCGACCGGGCGCGCGATGCGATCGTGCTGCCTTTGGTGCGGGCCTGTGTCGCGCGGGGGCAGCCGTTTTTTGGCATCTGCCGGGGCTTTCAAGAGGTCAATGTCGCCATGGGCGGCACGCTCTACCCTGAAATCCGCGATCTGCCGGGGCGGATGAACCACCGGATGCCGCCCGATGGCACGCTGGAAGAGAAATTTGCGCTGCGCCATGTTGTGACGATGCGCGAGGGCGGGGTGTTCCACAAGGTTCTGGGCACGCGCGAGGTGATGACGAACTCGTTGCACGGGCAGGGGATCAAGACACCGGGCGAGCGGATCGTGATCGACGGCACCGCCTCGGATGGCACGCCTGAGGCGATCTATATCGAAGACGCGCCGGGCTTTACTCTGTCGGTGCAATGGCATCCGGAATGGAACCCGGGCAGCGATCCGGTGTCGCGACCGCTCTTTCAGGCGTTCGGCGCGGCGGTGCGGGATTGGTCGGCATCACGGCGCGGGATGGGATATCAGAAATCCGCTTGAGCGGGGTGGATAATCGTCCAGCCTTCGCCTCACGCCGCCAGCAGTCGTGCCTCATGGGCTTTCAGACAGGCGCGCGCGGTGTCACCAAAGCTGCCAGCATGACTGCGCAGCGTCGGGAAAAGCTCGAACATTTCGTGGCGGCTCTGGTCGCTGAGCGCCGTGAGCGCGGTGTCGCCGGGATAGAAGCTCTCGGTGGCGGCGCCATTGGCATAGATCACCTCGTGCCGGTCCAGCATGAGGTGGAGATAGGTCACCTCCTCAGTCTCGACCTGCCGCACAGCGGGATGATCCAGCAAATGGGTGGCGGCGACCAGAACTTCGCTTTCGCCAAACAGCATCTGCGCCCGCGCTCCGGACCAGAGCAGCCGATGTTGGGGGGAGACCAGCAGATTGGCGGTGGCCCCGGGCAGCAGCGTTGCGTTCAGTTCGATGGGCGCAAAACGACCCCGGCCGGGCACGCTGCGGCGGCCCATCCAGCGCAGCGGTTGCAGGCCATTGTCGCGGGTGAGGATCAGGTCGCCCGGTGACAGATCCTCGACCTTGCGGGGGCCTTGCGCGGTGGTGATCACGGTGCCGGGGGTGAAGCAGATGATATTCTCGATATTCGAGAAACTGACCAGCGTGCCATCCAGCAGTTCAACCGTACCGGCCTTTTCATCCGCGGTATCGGTGGTGAGGTTCAGCGTGGATTTGTCGGCCAGCCCGTTCAGGTTCAGCGTGTCGCCACCTATCTCGCCACCTTCGCCGCCGGTGATGGTGATCGCGGCGCTGCCTGCCTCGCCCAGATCGGTGAGCACAAACAGGTCGTCGCCATCGCCGCCCGTTGCGGTGTCACCTTCGGCTACGTTGAGCGTGTCGTTGCCGCTGCCGCCTTGCAGGTCGTCGGCCTCAGTGCCACCGGACAGGACGTCATCGCCGCCGCCACCGACCAGCGTATCGCTGCCCGCGCCGCCGTCCAGATCATCATTGCCGTCGGGATTGGGGATCGTGTCGAAAAAGACATCGCTCAGGTTGATGCCCTGGGTGCCATTCAGCGCGTTGCCGTAAGAGATCTGGATCTGCGCAACCGGGCCCGCGATCTCGACCAGGACCGAGCCGGTGGCGTCGTCGGGATCTTCAAGCGCATCGCCGGCGGTCACGGTATTGCCGCTGACCACATCGGTGTTGGCACCGTTTGGCGTAGCGGTCAGGGTCACCGGGACCGGGTCACCATTGGCGTCGAACGCCTCGACCGTCACCACATCGCGGTGATTGCCGCCGAAGAAGTCGATGTCGTTGATGCGGAAGGTGACGTTTTCCACCTCGCCCTGCACATCCGCATCCGCAGCGGCGGCGAAATCGATACTGGTGGTCGAGGTGTCCCCATCGCCATTGCCGAAAAGGGCAAGCGAGGAATCGTCATCAAAGCTCTCGCCGCTCGCCACATATTGCTGATCATCGCTTTCGACCGTGAAGGTCGGGTTGTTGTTGCCGTCATTGGCAAAGCTGACGCTGACGTCGATATCGCCGGTATTCTGGGTGAAACCGGCGCTGATATCGGCCTCGTCCGCGCCTTCGGCAATCCAGCTGAGCGATTCCGTGCCGCCGGTCTGGCCATCGCCATAGATCTCGTCCTCACTCGCGCCGCCAAAGACCGTGTCATTGCCCGAGCCGCCAAAGATCGTGTCGTCACCCGCCAGGCTGCTGATCTCGTCATCGCCAGCGAAGCCGTGGACCAGATCGGCGTCATTGACCGCATCATTGATCTGATCGCCATCAGCGTCGGTATAGGTGTCGTCGATCGTGTCATCGCCATCGGTCCCTTCAACGCTTGTTGAGGGCTCATAAGCGGGCGGGTCGAGTGTGACGGCGGTGGTGATCGTGGTGACGGGGCCAAGATCGGGAACGAAATAGACATTGCCGTCCTGGGCCAGGAAATACTCGCCCGGTTCCGTTTCATCGACGTAATTGGTGGTCAGGTAGGTGCCGGTAAAGGTCCATTCCCCCGCCCCAAGTGATTGGTCGGTGACAAAGCTTGTCAGCGGATCCGAGATGCCGTCCCCATTGGACAGCGCCAGGTCCGCCCCCAGCGTGACCAGATACCCGTCAGGCATCCTCTCTCCCCTCTCTGCGCCCTGCAAAAATATGCGCGGCGCGGCCTTCTTAGCGCAGTAAATGCGCCCCCAGGGCCAAGTCCTATTGTGCGGATATGGCCAAAACAGGCAGCGATTCAGACGGATTTTGGGAGTTTTTGGTGAATTCTGCCTTAATGCTTTCAGGAAATGGCAGGCAGTGGCGGGCGATCAGCTTGGCGGTTGCGTTGTGAGCGCTGCAAAGCGCTCGGCAAAATAGGCCTCGACCCGCTGATAGGCCGGGTCATGGAAATCCAGCGTCAGCAGCGAGTGATCCTTGCCGGAATACTGCTCTGTGAGCAGGTCATCCCCGAACGCCCTTTTCAGTGCCTGCATATGCCGCTTGGTCGCGATACGGTCACCTTCAAAGCGCAAGGCAAGGCCGGGACCCGAGGCCGCCATGCCCGCTCGCGCCGCGTCGATGTCCTGCTGGCTCATGTGCAGGTGGTCGCCGCCCAGCATCGGCAAGGCGGGCTGCGAGGCAACCCCGCCCAGGACGGCCTCTTCCGCCATCAGGGTCAGTGCGAAGCTGCCCGTGAGGCACATGCCGATCACGCCGATCCCTTCGGCGTTTTCGCGGTCGCGGATGTCACGGGCGAGGGCACGCATCCAGCCTGCGATAGGGCTCTGGCGGCCTCTGGCGAAGATGTTGAACTCGCGCCGGACGCAGAACAGACGGGCGGTGATGCGCAGGGGTGTGAGTTTACCGAAGGTGCCCAGTAGATGCGGCAGGTAGATGGTGAAGCCCGCCGCAACCAGTCGGTCGGCCAGTGACAGCGTCTCGGGCCCGATGCCGGGCATTTCCTGCAGCAGCAGGATTGGCGGGCCGCTTCCCTTGACATAGACGTCATGCGTGGCCTTCTCACCGGTCGAGAGCGGTGCCGAGAAGGTATAGCGGGTGTCATGCGGCCAGTTGGACATGATGACGAGTGTAACAGGGCCGCGCAGATATCCAAGCGCCCGGCGGGCTTAAGCGGCCCTTCCTTTGGCAATCTCGGGGTTGGTCAGGGGCTCGCGATGGCCGGGGCGGATCACCTCGGCATCGTAAGGTTTGCGGTCAAACACCTCGCGAACCATGGGCGCGAAGAAGTCCAGTGGCAGGGTGTCATAGTCGGGATCGAATGAGGCTTGGTCCCAGCGCTCGCAAAACGCGGCATTGTCGTCGAAACACGGATGGCCGCGATGGCGCTCGCGCTTGTTCTGGTCGAAGCCCTCCAGATGGTGCCCGTAATAGAGCATCTGGAAGTCACCATGGGTCTGGACCACCCAGGCGCATTGCTCGCGCACGAAAGGCCTGAGGATCGTGGCGGCGTATTCGTCGTGATTGTAGGGCGCATAGATATCGCCAATATCGTGCAGCAGGGCTGAGACGACCCAGTCGGTATCGGCCCCGTCGCGCCAGGCGCGGGTGGCTGATTGCAGTGAATGGCCCAGCCGGGTGACCTGATAGCCCGACAGGCTTTCGTCCAGTTCGACCAATGCCTTGAGCAGCCGGTCGGCGGTATGTCTGGTGTGGTCGATCTCATGCGCGGTGAGGAATTCGTACTCTTCCCGCGTGCCGTCTTTCATCTGGGTGAACTTGACCTGTTTCATCCGGCATAGACCCCTTTCATTTCCTTGGCTCCGGCCATCTTTGCGGCAAGCTCGGCCTTCATCACCTCTTCGTAGAGCGCCATGGAGCGTGGCGCGAACAGGGATTCGGGCGGGGCCATCAAGGTGAAATTGCCATGCCGGTCTGCCCCGCGCGCCAGCATGGCGTAATCGCGGTCGGCCACCTGCTGGGCAATATCGGGTCGGCAATAGCGGATCACCAGACCGATCCGGCGGTCATCGGACCTGTTGGCGCCAGAGCCATGGATGGTCAGCCCGTGATGCAGCGACATCTGGCCCGGCTGCAACTCGATGGCGACCTTGTCTTCATCAGCGACATCCACTTTGATCTCCTGCCCGCGGCTGAGAAGGTTGGTGTCGCTGAAGGTGTCTTCATGCGGCAGGATCGGGTTCTTGTGGCTGCCCGCGACGAAATCCATGCAGCCCGAGGCGGTCGTGGCGGGCGACAGTGCCAGCCAGGCAGTGACCAGCCCGTCGATCTCGCCCAGCCCCCAATAGGTCAGGTCCTGATGCATGGTGACCATATGCCGGGTCCGGGGTTCCTTGATGAAGAACTCCACCGCATAGATCAGGATATCGGGGCCGAGAATAGGCTCGACCGCATCCAGTATCCTGGGGTCCATCGCAACCTGATAGGCCATGGGCATCACACAATGGGCGTTGATCTTTTTGTAGGTGTTGAGCGGGCGGGGCAGGTCGCTATCGGTCCAGTCGCGCTCGATCTGCTCAAGTTCCGCGCGCCATTCTGCAGCCTCCTGCGGCTTCATCACAGTCAGCGGGAACAGGAACCCATCCCGCCAATAGGCCTCTGCAGTCTGGTTTGATTGTGCCTGTGTCATGAGCTGGTCCTCCACCCGCTGCGGTTCTGGCATGGCACCACTGTCGTATCGAGTCTGAGGGGATGTCCACGCCAACTCCGACATCGACGATGTCGCATCCGAAGCCCTGGCGACGGGTGTCGTCCGCGCCCGGATATCGCCGTATTTGCGCCCGATCTGGCGGTTAGGCTGTGCTGCAAGGTTACAACGACTCACGGCAACGTGGCTTATGTGTATCTTGTCGCAGACGGCCCCGGTGCCCATGGTTTAATATACCATGACATTTTCCCCGCACGGGTGAGGGGCCACCGATGCGGTTCTGGAAGGAGAGTTTTGCCCCAGAGTGTTGGAGAACGGGTGCGATATGGGTTTCTCGGGTCTGAGTAGAAAATTGTTGGGATGGCTTGGGAAGCCCCTGCGCTCCGAGCACTCTGCCGAATCCGCACATCGCGAGCCCAAGGTGCATGTCATCATTCTGGATGGCACCATGTCGACGCTTGAACCCGGTCACGAGACCCATGCGGGCATGACCTATCGCCTGCTATGCGAGATGGGCGGGCAGGTTTCGGTTTTCTATGAATCCGGCGTGCAGTGGCAAAGCTGGCGCAGAACCACGGATGTGTTGGTGGGTCGCGGGATCAACCGGCAGATTCGGCGCGCATACGGCTATCTCGCCTCGCGCTACAAGCCCGGCGACAAGATCTTTCTGATGGGATATTCGCGGGGGGCTTATGGTGTACGCAGCCTTGCGGGTGTGCTGGACATGGTCGGGCTGCTCAAGGCCGAACACGCGACCGAGCGCAATATCAGGCAGGCGTACCGGCATTATGAATGCAATCCGCATGGCACTCACGCGGCGGATTTTGTGCGCGCCTTTTGCCATGACGAGGTGCCGATCGAGATGATCGGGGTCTGGGATACGGTCAAAGCGCTAGGCTTGCGCCTGCCGCTGCTCTGGCGCTGGGCTGAGGCGCGCCACGCCTTTCACAACCATCAACTGGGTCCCAATGTGCGGCACGGCTATCACGCGCTGGCGCTGGATGAGACGCGCGAAGTATTCGAGCCGGTGCTGTGGAAATGTGACCCCAGTTTTGAGGGGCATGTGGAACAGGTCTGGTTCCGCGGCTCACATGGCGATGTCGGCGGCCAGCTAGGCAGGTTCGAGGCGGCGCGCCCGCTTTCGAATATCTCGCTGCTCTGGATGCTGGATCATGCCAAGGCGCACGGCCTGCCGCTGCCGCAGGGCTGGCGCATGCGGTTTGCCACCGATGCTGCCGCTCCGTCAGCGGGGACCTGGCGCGGTTGGGGCAAGATATTCCTGCTACGCGGCAGGCGCCGGATTGGTCAGGACCCGTCGGAGCGGTTGCACGAATCGATCCCGCGCGAGGTTCTGGAAAACGCCGGAGAGGCTCTGTCGCTGCAATCTCATCTGGCCAACTGAGAGCCGTCCTCGGTATATGGCCTCACGGTTTTTTTGCTTCTGTCCGCGAGCTAGTTGAATTCTGGGGTGATCCGCCCCGAAAACAGCCGTCCGCGCGCCAGGCAGAAAGTGGCAGGTGTGAGCCCAAACCTACCAAGGCTAAAGCGGGAGAAAGCTATCAGTGGGCAGTCGCTCTGGCGCGGACTGGTCGGAATATGGGTTCCAGTCTCGGATCACTTCGTAGAGATGGCGAAATCCACCTTGGATTGCGCACCGTTGGCTTGGTGCAAGAGAACTGTAAGAAATCCGATGGGACTTCCAACGGAAGTCAGCGTTGGCTCGGCAGTCATTATCGGCAATAGCGTTGATTAGCACTAGCGCAGTGCAGCCAACAAAACCGGGGTTTTCGTCGCCATGAGACACCAATTCGACCACCTCAGCAGGAAACCAGGTTTCTCCGGGTGGATAGATACAGTCGCCGGTTTCTAACAACTCATTTAGAGCTCTCAGGTGCGTTTTGACATCTTCACCATAATCGGCGTTCGCGATCCACTCTCGCTCTTCTTCTGTTAACGACTTCGCTAACTGAAGAAGCGGACGGACAACATCATGAACAGGTTTTGTAGTGCAGTCAGGGATACTTGGCCTCACCTTATCAGATACTAAGGAATACTTACGCCCTTGATCCAAGCCGTTCATTATCGCAGCCCGAGTTGGAGCATCTGCCCGTTGGTAACGTGTAGCGAATGCGTCCCACTCCCATTCAAAATCACTACCGCGTTCAGAGTTCTCGAAGCGATCAAGCAAAAGAACGCAGGTCGCGCCGAGGAATTCGGGATCACTCTCTGCGGAAGCTACTCTCAAGTGTACTTCGCGGTAGACCTCCGAAGTCAGTTCAAGTTGCCAGTGTGGTACACATCCAGAAATTGAGTGTCGCAACGCTTTTAGCAGGCTAGGTTCGAGAGATGAAGCGAGGGAAGAATGTTCAAGGTGCTTGATCGCCACTCTCCGCAAGTCAATGATTGCTTGAAGTTTTCGAAAAGACATTTGGTATGGTTGCAATCTCAAAGAAGCCAGTCATTGATGACTCTAGTGCAGATCACGCCTCAACTTCAACGGCAGCATAGTCCGCATCGCCGACGTTGGATTTGTGGTTTGCCTAGGGCTGCTTTTGTTTCGTTTGAATTGCGAGCGAAGAGACCTGACAGCAGGCCAAGCCAGAGCTTCATTCAGCGCCCCTTCGAAGGCAAATGAATATGTTGGCAAGTGTTTAAGCGTCGGGTCGTCCGGCAATGGACTGGTCTCAGCCCCTTGGTAGCGACAGCACGATGCAGGTGGTGGAGCCTGTCGCGTAAAGCCGTCCATCTTCGACGCCACGTATCTCTCCACGTGCCACGCCGGTGGAGCGGCCGACATGTTCGGCGAGCCCCTCGCATTCGATCTCGGTGCCCAGCGGGATCGCGCGAATGATGTTGATCTTGTATTCCAGCGTCGTATAGGCCGCGCCCGCGGGCACCCGAGTTTGCACCGCGCAGGCCATGGCACTGTCCAGCAGCGTGCCGTACCAGCCGCCATGCACGGTGCCCAGCGGGTTGCAGACGTCGAAGGTCGGGGTCCCCCGAAAGCAGACCCGCCCTTCTTCGGCCGTATGCATCTGATAGCCCAGTGTCTTGCCGATAGGAGGCGCGGGCAGGCGACCGTCGAGAATGCCGCGGATGAAGTCCAGCCCTGACATCGTGGCGAGATCAGAAGGGCTGAGTAACTCGTTTGGTCCGTCAGCGTAGAACATGCCACCTCCTGCCGTGATGATGTGTTCACGTTAGGCAGAAAAGATCGCCTGGCAAGGCGTTACGCGACGTTCTGCAAGTCCACCTGCGGTACGATCCCCAGCGCGAAGCAGACATCGCGGGTCAGTTCGGGGCGGTTGAGCGTGTAGAAATGCAGCTTGTCGACGCCGCCATCGATCAGGTTCGAGCAAAGTTCGGTGCAGACCGCGGTGGCCAGCAGGTCCTCGCGCCCGTCGCGGGTGGCCTTTTCGAACGCATTGATCAGCCAGTCGGGGACATGCGCGCCGCAGCGTTTGGCGAAACTCTGCACGCCGGACCAGTTTTCGATCGGCAGGATGCCGGGTGTGATCGGCGCGTCGATCCCGGCCTTTTCGCAGGCATCGCGGAAGCGGAAGAAGGTCTCGGCATCAAAGAAGAACTGGGTCAGCGCCTCGGTTGCGCCCGCGTCGATCTTGGCTTTGAGCCAGTCGATGTCGTTCTGCGCATCTTTCGCTTCGGGATGCAGGTCGGGATAAGCGCCGACGCGGATGTTGAATTTGCCCATATCCGCCAGCGCCGCGATCAACTCGACCGAACTGGCGAAGCCTTCGGGATGGGCGCGGAACGGGCCTGCGCCCTTGGGCGGGTCGCCGCGCAGGGCGACGATGTCGGTTACCCCGGCCTCGGCATAGTCATGGGCGATTTTCAGGGTCTCGTCGCGGGTGGCGTTCACGCAGGTCAGATGCGCGGCCACGCTCAGGCCCGAGTTCTTGTGCAGGGTCGCCACCGCGTCGCGGGTCAGATCGCGGGTGGTGCCACCCGCACCATAAGTCACGGAAACAAAGCGCGGATCAAGCGGTGCCAGCGTCTGAACCGTATCCCACAGCCGAAACGAGGCCTCCAGCGATTGCGGCGGGAAGAATTCGAAGGAGATATCGGGCGTGCTCATGACGGGTGTCCTCAATAGATTTCCCCTCTTGTCGCACATGCAGCATTGTGAAACAATTTCATAACACTCAAGTATAACATGAGGTGAACATGAGGTTGATCCTGGCGATACTGCTGCCCTTTTCCGTGTTCTTCACGATCAGGCGGCCCTGGCAGGGGTTGTTCTGCCTGATCTTGCAGCTGACGCTGATCGGCTGGATTCCGGCGGCGATCTGGGCGGTTTATTCGCTCAGCCAATATAAGACCGAGCGCAAGATCGAAGACAGTCTCGGGCGCAGGAACTGACCTGACATGCATATCGAATTTCGCCATTTGCGCACCATCAAGGCCATTCATGAATATGGCGGTCTGGCGCGCGCGGCTGATCAGTTGAACATCACGCAATCGGCGCTGAGCCACCAGATCAAGGGGCTTGAAGATCAGGCCGGGGTCGAGCTGTTCGTGCGCCGCTCGAAACCGATGCGGCTGTCACCGGCAGGCCAACGGCTACTGCGGCTGGCCGAACAGGTCTTGCCGCAAGTCGAGGCGACGTTGTCCGAATTTTCCTCACTGCGCGACGGGCGCTCGGGGCGGATGCATATCGCGATCGAATGCCATGCCTGTTTCGAATGGCTGTTCCCGGTGCTGGAGGGGTTCCGCAAGAGCTGGCCGGATGTGGATGTCGATATCCGCCCCGGTCTTGCCTTCGACGCGCTGCCGGCGCTGCAGAAAGAGGATGTCGATCTGGTCGTCTCCTCTGATCCCGAAGAATTGCCGGGTGTGGAGTTCGTGGAACTCTTTGACTACAATGCCGTTTTCGTGGCGGCTGCGTCGCATCCGCTGGCATCGAAACCTTATGTCGATGCCGAGGATTTTCGCGGCCAGACCCTGATCACCTATCCGGTAGAACGTTCACGGCTGGATGTGTTCAGCCAGTTGCTGATCCCGGCCAAGGTGGAACCCGCGGCCATCCGGCAGGTGGAACTGACGGCGGTGATCCTATTGCTGGTGGCATCGAACCGGGGCATCTCGGTGCTGCCCGATTGGGTGGTGCGCGAGGTGAAATACAGCTCTGATTATGTGACACGACCCCTGACGGAGACCGGCATCACACGGCGTCTTTATGCGGCAATCCGGTCGGAGGATATGGAGAAGCCCTTCGTGCGCGAACTGGTCGATCTGGCTCGGGTCGAGGCGCGCAAGCTGCAAAGCCAGTGACCGGCGCAGGGCCGCTATGCAAAAGCGCCACTTGGCAAGGCATTGGGGCCGCTATATACGCGCGCACTAACCCGGACAGGAGCCTTTGACCAATGAATGGCAGCGCGAATCTCAACATCATGATCAAGGCTGCCCGCAAGGCGGGCCGGTCGCTCGTCAAGGATTTCCGCGAGGTGGAGAACCTGCAGGTCTCGTCCAAGGCTGCGGGCGACTTCGTGTCCAAGGCCGATCTGTCCTCCGAGGCGATCATCAAGGAAGAGTTGCGCAACGCGCGCGCCACCTATGGCTGGATCGCCGAAGAGGGCGGCGCCGAGGATGGCGAGGACCCGACGCGCCGCTGGCTGGTTGATCCGCTGGACGGGACCACCAACTTCTTGCACGGCATGCCGCATTGGGCCGTTTCCATCGCGCTGGAACACAAGGGCCAGATCGTATCGGCGGTGGTGTTCGACCCCGCCAAGGACGAGATGTTCGTGGCCGAGAAGGGTTCGGGTGCGTGGTTGAACGAAAGCCGCATCCGGGTGTCCTCGCGCAGCCGCATGATCGAGTCGGTCTTTGCCACCGGTCTGCCTTTCGGGGCGCGCTCGGGCGATCTGCCCGAGACGTTGCAGGATCTGGCGCGCATCTTGCCGGTGACCGCAGGCGTACGTCGCTGGGGCTCTGCCGCGCTGGATCTGGCCTATGTCGCGGCGGGCCGCTACGAGGGCTATTGGGAGCGCAGCCTGCAGCAATGGGACATCGCCGCCGGTATCCTTCTGGTACGCGAAGCGGGCGGTCTGGTCGAGGCGGTGAACCCCGAGCAGAAGCTTCTGGAAAGCGGCGATGTGCTTTGCGCCAATGAGCCGATCTTCAACCAGTTCGCCAAGGTGATCCGCAACACCTGATCCGCCTAGCGGTCGGATGGATGGTTCACACCATCCGTCCAGGGGATGTCCCCGTGAGTGCGGGGATTGCCACCTTCGATGCAGCCCAGATTGACACCGCATTCGCGCGGGTCGGCGCGGCGGCGATGATGCGTGTAGATGCCGCAGGTCTTGCAGAAGTAATGCTTGGCGGTGTGGGTTCCCCAAGAATAGAGCGTCAGATTATCTTCGCCTTTCAGAATCTTGAGGGACGCGGTTAAAGCAGTCACTGCCGCCGCGCCCCGGCGCAGGCAAAAGGAGCAGTCGCAGCGCGTGGCTGAGGCGAGCCCTTCGGGAAACTCGGCCTCGATCTCCACGGCGCCGCAATGGCAGGTGGCTTTCAGTACGGTCATTTGCGAGGCACTTTCGGAATGCGGCTGGGGCTGAACGAGTATTCATGCTCGGGATGTGGCGGATGGCCGTGGGTCTTGCGCCAGAAGGCAGGCCCGCCCAGTTTCAGCCAGAGCGGAATGCTCAGCACCAGCCCGACAAAGAAACCGCCGGTATGAGCCCAATAGGCCACCCCGCCCTCATCTGGGTTCGCGCTGAGCCCGCCGATGAACTGCATCCCCAGCCAGACGCCCAGCATCACATAGGCGGGAATGGCGAAGACTCGGAAATAGATGATCAGGATCAGCAGGATATCGACGCGGGCCTTCGGAAACAGCAGCAGATAGCCGCCCATCACGCCTGCAATGGCACCGGATGCCCCCACCATCGGCACGATTGAGCCGGGCGCGCCCAGCACATGCAGAAATGCCGCGCCAATGCCGCTGGCCAGATAGAAGATCAGGAAGCCCAGATGCCCCATCTCATCTTCCATATTGTCCCCGAATATCCAAAGGAACAGCAGGTTTCCCGCCAGATGCAGCCAGCCGCCATGCATGAACATCGAGGTCACATAGGTATAAAGCGCCACACCATCCGAGGCGCGTGCCGGGATCAGCGCATAGTCGAAGAAGATGCGGTTGATTTGACGGGGGTCGTCCATGACGCCGACATAACTGAGGAAGAAGAGCAGATTGGCTGCCATCAGCGCATAGACGACGTAAGGCGTGCGCCCGGACGGGTTGTGGTCGCGAATGGGTAACATGGCGCGACGCTGGGCTGAAACCGGCCCAGCGTCAAGGCGGGTTATCCGGCCCCGCCCAACAGCGCTGCGTTCCCGCCTGCCGCCGTGGTGTCAACGCAGACATGCCGCTCCCCCAGCACGCGCGCGCGGTCGGGCAGGCCGGGGATAAGCGGCAGGATCGGCCCCTCGCGTCTGGAGAGGTGCCGCTCGATGCTGCGCGCGGTCTCCGCATCGCCCCACCAAAGCACACCTGCGATGCCGTCCAGCGTTTCAAGCTGTTCGGGGGCCAGCGCTCCGGTGGCGCGGATCGCCATGCCGCCCAGATCCATCACAGCCTTTGCCTGCGCCTCGACGGCGGAGGTGCCGGGGCCGAGGCACAGAAGCGGTGCGCGCGGTATCTCGCTCAGCCGGTTCGATTCGCCGGTAGGGCCGGGCAGGGAGCGGGTTGTGACCTCACCCAGCGGGCCGGTGGGGGCAGGCGGTGTGCTCATGGGGCGGTCCCATGTTTCGGTCGTGATCTTGCGGTCGGGGGCCAGGAAACGCGCCACATAGTGCGGGCCGCCCGCCTTGGGGCCGGTGCCGGAAAGCCCCTCGCCACCAAAGGGTTGCGAGCCGACGATGGCACCGATCTGGTTGCGGTTCACATAGATATTGCCTGCATGTACGGCCTCGGTGATGTGCTGCACGCGGTCGTCGATCCGGGTGTGCAGCCCGAAAGTCAGCCCGTAGCCGGTGGCGTTGATCGCGTCGATCACCTGATCCAGTTCCGAGGCCTTGAAGCGGGCCACATGCAGGACAGGGCCAAAGATTTCGCGCTCCAGCGCGGCGATGCCGCTGATCTCGATCAGGGTGGGGGCGATGAAGATGCCCTCGGGCGGGGTGGGCAGTTCTTTCAGCACCCGTCCCTCGGCGCGGGCCCTGGCGATGTGATCGGCGATGCCCTGACGGGCCTGTGCGTCGATCACCGGGCCGCAATCGGTTTTGATCCACCACGGATCGCCCAGGGACAGCGCATCCATCGCGCCCTGCAACATGGTCAATACGTCCTCGGCGACATCCTCTTGCAGGTAGAGGCAGCGCAGCGCCGAACAGCGCTGGCCAGCCGACTGAAACGCGCTTTCGATGATCGATTGCACGGCCTGTTCGGGCAGGGCGGTGGAATCGACGATCATTGCGTTCAGGCCGCCGGTTTCCGCGATCAGCGGGCTGCCGGGGGTCATGGTCTCGGCCATGGCGGCGCGGATTTTCAGTGCCGTGTTGGTCGAGCCGGTGAAGGCCACACCATTCACCCGCGCGTCCGAGGTCAGCGCAGCACCCACTTCCGGCCCGCCGGGCAACAGTTGCAGCACGTCGCGGGGCACACCGGCCTCGTGCATCAGCTGCACGGCGCGATGGGCGATCAGCGGGGTCTGACCTGCGGGTTTGGCCAGAACCGCGTTGCCGGTGGCAAGCGCTGCCGAGATCTGGCCGGTGAAAATGGCCAGCGGGAAGTTCCACGGGCTGATGCAGGTGAAGGTGCCTGCCGGTCCGCCTGCGGAGATGTTGGCGGCGTAGTAGCGCAGGAAATCGACGGCCTCGCGCAGTTCGGCCACCGCGTCCTTGAGCGATTTGCCTGCCTCGCGGGCGACCAGCGCGAATAGCTCTCCGTAGTTGGCCTCATAAAGGTCGGAGGCACGGTTCAGGATCATCTTGCGCTCTGCCGGTGCGGCATCCCATGGCTTGGCCAAGGTCAGCGCGCGCTCGATATCCTCGCCGCTGGCAGGCGCCACCGCTCCGGGGGCGTCTTGCGGCAGGGCGGGGTTGATCACCGGTTCGGGTGCCTTCGGCTGCGCCTCTCCGGCCAGCAGAGGCGCGGCGGCCCATGTGTGGGTCTTGAACGGGGTGCGGGCGGCCTCGATGGTTTCAAGTGTGGGCGCATGGGTCAGATCGAAGCCCATGGAGTTGGGGCGTTCGGGGGCAAAAAGCTCTGGCCCGGTGGGGATTGGCTGCGCCTCTGCTTGGATCAGGTCGAACGGATCGGCGGCGACCTCTTCGGGGGGGACGTCCTCATCCACGATCTGGTTCACGAAAGAGGAGTTGGCGCCATTCTCAAGCAGCCGCCGCACCAGATAGGCCAGCAGATCGCGATGCGCCCCGACGGGGGCGTAGATACGGCAATGAGTGTTTGCCTGCTCCATCACCAGCCCGTGCAGGGTCTCGCCCATCCCGTGCAGGCGCTGAAACTCATAAGGTTGCCCGTGTTGCGCCATATGCAGGATGGCGCTGACCGTATGGGCGTTATGGGTGGCGAATTGCGGATAGATGCGGTCGGTCATTCCCAGCAGTTTGCGGGCATTGGCGATGTAGGAAATGTCGGTGGCCGCTTTGTTGGTGAAGACCGGGAAGCCAGCGACACCCTCGACCTGAGCGCGCTTGATCTCGGTATCCCAATAGGCGCCCTTGACCAGCCGTACCATGATCTTGCGGTCATGGCGTTCGGCCATCTCATAAAGCGTGTCAAGCACCAGCCCGGCGCGGGGGCCATAGGCCTGCACCACGATACCGAACCCGTCCCAACCGGCCAGCGCCGGTTCGCCCATCACCGCGTCGATCACCTGCAGTGACAGCGATAGGCGGTCGGCTTCCTCAGCATCCACGTTCAAACCCATGCCCGCCGCCTTGGCCAGCAGTGCCAGCGCGCGCAGGCGGGGCACAAGCTCGTCCATCACGCGCGCCTCTTGCGCGACCTCATAGCGGGGATGCAGCGCCGAGAGCTTGACCGAGATGCCGGGATTGGCGCGGATGTCGTCATGGGTGCAGGCCTCGGCAATGGCCGTGATCGCACGGGAATAGGACAGGTGATAGCGCGCGGCATCCCCTTCGGTGCGTGCAGCCTCGCCCAGCATGTCGTAGGAATACGTATAGCCCTTGTCCTCCATGCCGCGGGCGCGATCCATGGCAGAGCGGATGGTTTCGCCCAGCACGAACTGGCGGCCCATCTCTTTCATCGCCTGTCCAACGGCGGTGCGGATGACCGGCTCGCCCAAGCGTTTGATCACGCTGCGCAGTGCGCCGACCGGCGATTTGCCCTCGTCCAGCACCTTGCCGGTCAGCATCAGCGCCCAGGTCGAGGCATTGACCAGCGAGGAGGAGGATTGCCCCAGATGCTTACCCCAGTCGGACGGCGCGATCTTGTCCTCGATCAGCGCGTCGATCGTGTCAGCATCGGGTACCCGCAACAGCGCCTCGGCCAGACACATCAGCGCCACGCCTTCATCTGTGGACAGCCCGTATTCGGCCAGAAATACCTCCATCATACCGGGCGCGGTGGTGGAGCGGATATCGCGCACCAACTGGGCTGCCGCTGCGCAGATCGCGCTGCGGTCGGTCGCGCTGAGCGCTGCCGTTTCAGTCAGGCTGGCCAACATGGCGGCCTGATCGGCATAGGTGAACTGGTCGATGGTGTTGCGCAGGTGCTGCGACATGATCCCTCCGGTCGTTGCGGGTAGTATATCGACGAATATGAAGGCGGATCGCCTGATATTGTGATATTGGTAGGCGGATCACCTGAATTAGAGGGCAAAGATCATGCAGATAGACTTTCCCGGGATGGATCGCTTTGATCAGGCGATTCTGAAGATCGTGTCCAGCGAGGGGCGGATTTCCATTGCCGATCTGGCGCGGCGGATCGGGTTGTCGAAATCCCCGACCCAGACCCGGCTGCGACGGCTTGAGGCGGATGGGATGATCGCGGGCTACCGCGCCCTGATCGATCCGATCCGGCTGGGGCTGGATCACGTGGCCTTTGTCGAAGTGCGTCTGAAGGACACGCGGGAAAAGGCACTGGCAGAATTCAACGCCGCGGTGCGTAAGGTGGGCGAGATCGAGCAGGCGCATATGATCGCGTCTAATTTCGACTATCTGCTGAAGATCAGAACCCAATCCATGAGCCAGTATCGCGCTGTTCTGGCCGAGAAAATTTCGACCCTGCCGCATGTTTCCAGCACGTCGACCTTTGTGGCGATGGAGGCGGTGAAAGAGACCGGCGTGCTGGGTCCGTTGTGACGCGGGGCTTGACGCAAAACCAATCTGCGCCAAGCTTGGACTATGCGACACCTTGCTGCTTTCATGCTGTCCTGTCTCGCTGCGACCTCAAGTGCCGTGGCCGAGACCTGTCCGATGGCACCCGATCATTCTGCCAGGTTGGACGCGCTGATTGTTGAGATCCAGCGCGCCCCGACCGAGGCGCAGGCGCGGCAGATTTCGAACCAGATGTGGGAATTCTGGGCCGATGCACCCAATGAGCAATCGCAGGCCATTCTGGATCGCGGCATGTCGAAACGCGCGGCCTGGGACCTGCTGGGTGCGCTGGAGGATTTCAACCGGCTGGTCGCCTATTGCCCGGACTATGCCGAAGGCTACAACCAGCGGGCTTTCGTCAACTTCCTGCGCCAGGATTTTGCGATGGCGCTTGTTGATCTGGACCGGGCGCTGACACTGTCGCCCCGTCATGTGGCCGCGATGAGCGGTAAGGCCCTGTCGCTGATGGCGCTGGGCCGGACCGATGAGGCCAGCCTGATTCTGGATGAAGCGCTTGAGCTCAACCCATGGCTGCCAGAGCGCAACCTGGCCGCGCCGGGAGGACCGTTGGAACGCAAGGGGCAGGACATCTGAAAAGAGCCGCTTTATCACATTGAGATCGCTTCTGTTCCGGTTTACGGCATCAGAAGGTGCCCGCGTGGTGGAATGGTAGACACAGGAGACTTAAAATCCCTCGCTTCCGCCTGCAAAGCGCATTGTTTTCATGGCCTTGTGGCCTTACTGAGTTTTCGAGGCCCGAAATAGGCCCGACACGCTAAGCCCGCGTGGTGGAATGGTAGACACAGGAGACTTAAAATCTCCAGGCGGAAACGCCGTGCCGGTTCGAGTCCGGCCGCGGGTACCAAATCTCACTTTTGTCGGCCTAGCGGGTTTGAAATCTGGTTCGTAGGGATTTTGCACCTTGGTTTCGCAGCTACAAAGTGTGTCGACAGTAGACCTTTATTACATCTGCCAAATGGTGGACGGCGTTACGCGGGAACCGGGAGCGTACTTACGAAACGTTGAGGACATTTTCGGTGATATGGCCTCGTCCAGTCTGGTCAGGCCGTATCCTCAGGCCGATGAGGCGGACAGCGATCCTCGGGTCCACGTTGGAGCAGTCGAACCGCATCACCGGCTCGAAGTCCTCGTCCAGCTCCGCCTCGCCAGTTTCGGGGTCGACGGCAGGGACCCAGCGGCCGGTGCCCATGTGGAGCGCCGTGGCGATCACCCTCTGCGTCAGCGTCTCCTCGAAGGTGTCGATCGCCTCGTCCCACCGAGCCGCGAAGTCGGGGTCACGCCGCCGACGCTCGTAGAGGGAGCGCCGCGCCATTCCGGATACGTTCGCCGCATAGGTGACCTGGCCGAACTCGGACAGTGCCGACAGGAACCGCTCGTCCACGTCCGAAGGTATGTCGGAACGGGTTCGGTACCGGCTCGGCGCGTCGGCCTTTGCGGCTGGCCTGATCTGTATAGCTGCATTCCCCATAGTTCACCTGCGTCGGGCCCACGGCAGGGCCTGGAATTCGGCCACATGCAGGGCCTTGTTTCGGTTGGGCTTTTCGGAGCCCCAGACGGGACGAGGGATCCAGTGTCCTTAGTCCATAGGCGAAAAAAAAATTTGTCGGATCGCCTCATCCGTCTCGAACAGATATGCTAGGTGTGTCGGGGCGACGATGCCAGCGTTGCTTACGAGATGAGAAGTACTTCCCAAACCAATTGCGCTATCCTTTCCGCCTTTGTGACGCTAAGTGACACTGTCACATGACGCATAAGGCTTTGTTTTTGTTCGTTCATGTACTGTCTTTTTGGGCGTCATTTGACAGTTTGGAAATAAGAACAGCCATATACCGATCTCTTCAATCGGAAAGTGCGAACGTGCACCCAAACCGTTCGCAAGCGCATTTTGGTCTAGTTTCATTTGGCACCTGGGAGTGATTTTTTGCGCATTAACATCAACAACATAGGTGTAATTTGACGCGTAACACCGTCAGGTGACGCTTAGTCTAGTCGTCGAAATCCTCCGTAGCAGTCACGGTTCTGACGCCAACTAGGCAGTAGGTTGGCTTTCCTGCTTTGCCCACGCGTGACTTCAGGCGTCGCTGTCTGTACTTTACCTTGGGGAGCGCTGCGCTCAGGTCGGAGGCAAGATCGGTCTGATTGCGAACCTCACCGCCAGATAGTCCTTCGCTGAATACCCAGTCCCGATACGCCGAGTAGACCTCGCGCATGGCGACAGCATCAACCTGGTTCCCGGTGACCTCAAGTCTGGCACAAGCAAAGCGGAGCGCGGGCGATTGGCTCATCTGCGAGGAAGCTGCCTCGATACGACCCGCTTCGCCGATAGTGAATTTGAGCCCATTCGAACGTAGGCGCTCCAACCCCGCTAGGGCCCAGTTTGCGATGCCAGGCATTTCGTCGATGAGCTTCCGCCCAAGGTCGTGATCTTCCCTGCCCAAGAACGATTGATCGAAGCGGACGATCAGATTTCTTGCTGCCAGCGCTCCACTTTCATCAATGAATTTCGGAAGTTTGTTTGCAACCACCATGAGCTTCGTCGGCAATGTGACTTGGACGACGGCTCTGTGTTTGCGGTTGACGTCGACTTCGTCGCCACCGGTCACCATCTTGATGCGCTCCAGCGCAAGTGTGCGTCCTGATCCAGCAACGTCGTGGGCGTCGGGGATCATCACCACGTCGCAATGCCAGCCGGAGCTCCGCCGAGCGCTCCCTGGCGCTGCGCAGTGACACCTCGTCCGTCCTGCCTATCACGACGGACACGTACCGGTCGGTGCCGTCGTTTATGCGACCGACGTGCTTGTAGGAGATGCCTCGCTTGCCCACCACGAGCCGGAGGCCCTTCGCCTCGCTGTCGTAGATCTGAGCGCCTGGCGGGTGATCTTCGGCGAGCCGCGATACCGTGGCCTGTGTGAGTTTCGTCGTCATTTCAAGTCGCCTCCGTAGGCCATGTTTCAGGCCATATTTTGGGTAGGTCCTGACAGGTCTCAGGACGTGCTATGAGGCAATGATGTCTTGTTTTCTTGGCTCCGCGGACCCTCATTAGGTGCTATGAGGCGATAAAATATCATGGATTCAGTAACTTAAAATCTCCAGGCGGAAACGCCGTGCCGGTTCGAGTCCGGCCGCGGGTACCAGAGACTAAAAACAACGCTGTGACGTATGAAGGATCTGCTCAGGCGGCTTCCGGGCAGGGCTTGCAAGACAGGCAGCCCTGACCTATCTCGGAAGTCTGGAATGGAGATTTTATGTCCCGGTGAGGAGGGGAGGCACTGTGCCTCTCGTTGCAGGATCAACAAGGCAAGCACCTGCTGAACGCGGTTCGGTTGGTCTGTTGATTTGCGATCTCAGATATCCTTGAGACTCTACGCCCGAGCCCGCCTCGGGACCCGGACATGAAAGTTGACCCAAATGACACGGGACTATTCCGCATTTCTACCGCAAACCGCGCAGAGCCGATCGAACGACCGGCAGCCCTCTTTCCTTGAAACCTATGGCTGGCAGGCGTTTTTTGCTCAGCAGATCGGCATCGACGCGCTGACCGAGACGCCACCGGTGCGCGTTGTTGAGGTGCATCGAAACGCGCTGCATGTGCTGGGCGAGGGCATTGACCGGACCATTCCGCCAATTCGGGGTGTGACCGTTGGAGACTGGCTGCTGCTGGATCGTGATCAGCCGCAGATGAGCCAGCTTCTGGATCGCAAGACGGTGATCAAGCGCCGCGCGCCCGGAACCGACCGGCAGGAGCAGTTGATCGCGGCCAATATCGACACCTGTTTTGTTGTGACGTCCTGCAATCAGGATTTCAACATCGCCCGGTTGGAGCGCTATATCGCCCTGGCCTTTGAAGCAGAGATCGCACCGGTGATCGTTCTGACAAAGGCCGATCAGGTCGCGGATACGCAGCATTATGTCGATCAGGCAGGCGCGATTTCCGACCGGGTGCCAGTGGTCGCGCTGGATGCGCGGGGTGATGCGCCTCAGACGATGCTGTCGGGCTGGTGCCAGCCGGGGCAGACCGTGGCCTTTCTGGGATCGTCCGGCGTGGGCAAGTCGACCTTGACCAACGCGTTGTCCGGGACGCAGTCGATCGCAACGCAAGCCATTCGCGAGGACGACGCCAAAGGGCGACACACGACAACGCGGCGGCAGTTGCATCTGGTATCGGCGGGCTGTCTGGTGCTGGACACGCCGGGCATGCGAGAGTTGCAATTGACCGGTGCGGCCTCGGGGCTGAGTGATGTATTTGCCGACATCCAGGAACTGTCGCAGCAATGCCGCTTCAACGATTGCCAGCACCAGAGCGAGCCGGGATGCGCGGTGCGCGCGGCGATTGAGGCTGATGCGCTGGACGAGGCCCGGTTGCAGCGTTGGCGCAAGCTGGCGGCAGAGGAGGCGTTCAACTCGGCAAGCCTTGCCGAACGCCGCAGTAAGGACAAAGCCTTTGGCAAGATGGTCCGGCGGGTCATGAAAGAGAAGCCGGGGCGGGGCAGGCGGTAGTCGCGAGGCGGGCGAATCCGGGTCTCGGGATGCGCCCGTTTTGTACCAGGGCCATCTGCGATCTGATCCGGATCAAAGCTGGCCGGGATGCAAGGCGATAAATTCCGCCAAGACCCACAACCCGGAGAGCGAATCCATGCTGCGCTTAGCCTTAGTCCTATTTACCCTTGTGGCCTCTGCATTGGCGGGTGCCGGAGTGATTGCCGTGCTGTCCATGGGGTATTTCACCGTACCCGCGATCCTCGGTGCGGCGGCGGCGGGGTTTGTGCTGGCGATCCCGGCGACCTGGCTGATCACCAAGCGCATCTATACCGCTACGCGCGGCTGATCAGGCGTCCAGATAGGCGCGCAGGTTAGCCTCGAATTCACGGGGCTTGTCGGCGTGCAGCCAATGGCCAGCGCCGGGAATCTTGGCAAACCGCGCTTTCGGAAACAGGGCGCGGATTTTGTCCCGGTGCTCGGGCAGCACATAATCCGACTCCGCGCCGGTCAGAAATAGTGTCGGGCCGTCCCAATGCGCGGTGGTGTCGGGAAAGCTCATGATCTTGGGCATCTCGGCTGCCAGCACGTCGAGATTGTAGCGCCAGCGCTTGCCCGCCACATCAAGCGACTGAGTGAAGAAGCTCTGCAATGCCGGTTCCACGCCCAACACGCCCAGTTGCGCGGCGGCCTCTGATTTGCGTGTGACGGCATCCAGATCAACGGCGCGCATCTTCTCGATGAAGGGCAGTTGCGAATGGCCATAGGCCACCGGTGCGATATCGGCGATGACCAGCCGCCGGACCAGATCGGGATGGCTCAGTGCCAGCATCATCGCCGCCTTGCCCCCCATGGAATGGCCCAGCACATCGAACACCCCGCCGAAATCTTCGATCACCTCGGCCAGATCCTCGGCCAGGTCCGGGTAGCTGTGGCTGTCGGTCCAGGGGCTTTCGCCGTGATTGCGCATATCTACGGCGATCACCTGCCGTGTATCGGACAGCCGTTTGGCGATCACGCCCCAGTTCCGGGCCGAGCCATAAAGGCCATGGGCAATCAGCAAGGGGGGGCGGTCGGTGGGCGTGCCGTGCAGGATCATGTTCAACATGGCTCTTTGATAGCCATGGCGGATCGCCGCCGCCAGCCCCCATTGTCGCCGCCCGGTCGCCGGTGTAGTTTGCCCGTCGGAGTGAGTTTGAGATGGCCGAACAGATCAGTGTCGAACAGCAGATTGCGCAGACCATTGCGATGTTGCGCGCCAAGCTGGGTGTGCGGGGCAAGACGCTGGCCGCCGCGTTGCGTCGTGCGCGGCATCGTCTGCCCAGGCGCATCTACAAGCAGGCCCTGTTGCTGGCGCAGGTCGAGGATCGCGCCGCGCATCCGAAACTGCGCCTGACGCTTGACAGTCCCAAGCTGGCCGAAGCGGCGGAAAAAGTACAAGCCTATCTTGACGCGATCAGCCTGACCGAGCGTCGCAAGGGTTGGCTGTTGGGCATGCTGGGCGGGTTGGTCTTCAACCTGCTGCTATTTGCGCTACTGCTACTTTTGGTGCTGTTCTGGCAGGGTTATGTTTGAGCGGTAACCTATTGAGAAATATAAAAGGCGGCGCTATTGAGCGCCACCATGGGTTTCTTTCGGACCCGTCTTACAGGTTCGGATAGATTGGGAATTTTGCGCAGAGGTCGGCGACCTGGGCTTTGACCTTGGCCTCGACCTCGTCGTTGCCGTCCTCGCCATTGGCGGCGAGGCCGTCGACCACCTCGATGATCCAGTCGGCGATCTGGCGGAACTCGGCCTCGCCAAAGCCGCGGGTGGTGCCGGCGGGGCTGCCGAGGCGAATGCCGCTGGTGATCGTCGGCTTTTCCGGGTCAAACGGCACGCCATTCTTGTTGCAGGTGATATGCGCCCGGCCCAGAGCCTTCTCGGTGGCGTTGCCCTTGACCCCTTTGGGGCGCAGATCGACCAGCACCACATGGGTATCGGTGCCGTGGGTGACGGTGTCCAGACCACCCTTGATCAGTTGATCGCTGAGCGCCTGCGCGTTGGTCACGACCTGTTTGATATAGCCCTTGAACTCGGGCCGCAGCGCCTCGCCAAAGGCGACCGCCTTGGCGGCGATCACATGCATCAGCGGGCCGCCCTGAATGCCGGGAAAGATCGCTGAATTCACTTTCTTAGCGATATCTTCATCATTGGTCAGGATCATGCCCCCACGCGGACCGCGCAGGGTCTTGTGGGTGGTGGTGGTCGCCACATGCGCATGCGGGAAGGGGCTGGGATGTTCGCCTGCGGCCACCAGACCGGCGAAATGCGCCATGTCCACGTGCAGATAGGCGCCGACCATGTCGGCGATCTCGCGCATGCGGGCAAAGTCGATCTGGCGCGGGATGGCCGAACCACCTGCGATGATCAGCTTGGGCTGGTGTTCTTTCGCCAGCGCCTCGACCTGATCATAGTCCAGCATGTTGTCCTGCTGGCGCACGCCGTATTGCACGGCGTTGAACCACTTGCCCGACTGGTTCGGGCGCGCGCCGTGGGTCAGGTGGCCACCGGCATCCAGGCTCATGCCCAGGATGGTGTCGCCGGGCTTGATCAGCGCCTGGAACACGCCCTGGTTGGCCTGGCTGCCGGAATTGGGCTGCACATTGGCAAAGCCACAGCCAAACAGCTGCTTGGCGCGGTCGATGGCCAGGTTCTCGGCGATATCGACAAACTGGCAGCCGCCATAATAGCGCCGCCCCGGATAGCCTTCGGCATATTTGTTGGTCATCACCGAACCCTGCGCCTCCATCACGGCGGCGGAGACGATGTTCTCGGACGCGATCAGCTCGATCTCATCGCGCTGGCGCCCCAGCTCGGACGTGATCGAGGCAAACAGCTCAGGATCGCGGTCGGCAAGGGATTGGGTGAAAAAACCGGTATCACGTAGGCTGACGTTCATGGTCGCTCCGACTGGTTGGGGTGTGATTTGGCGGATTTCCTATCGGAAACCGACCGGGGGAGAAAGGCTGTAAAGCGACTATTCCACCTTTGGGGGCGTCAAGTCTGGCCTAATGTGGAAAGGTATGCTTGTTTCGGAACCATATGCGCAGCACCGGAAACCCAAATACATGACAAAGAGAATCGCCTTTCTGGCGAGCGATGCGCCTGTGGCGCAGACCGCGCGCGCCGCCCTGATCGGCCGATACGGTGATGTGGCCCCGCAAAAGGCCGAGATCGTCGTGGCACTGGGCGGCGACGGGTTCATGCTGCGCACGCTGCATGGCACGCAGCATCTGAACATGCCGGTCTATGGCATGAATCGCGGCACGATCGGCTTTCTCATGAACGAATATAGCGAAAGCGACCTGCTGGATCGGCTGGCCGAAGCCGAGGAAGAGATCATCAATCCGCTGACAATGCGGGCGAAGGATCAACACGGCAAGACCCATGAGGCGCTGGCCATCAACGAGGTCTCACTGCTCAGGGCCGGGCCGCAGGCGGCGCGGCTGAAGATCACCATTGATGGCCGGGTGCGGCTGGCGGAACTTGTCTGTGATGGTGCGCTGGTGGCGACACCTGCCGGATCGACAGCCTATAATTACTCCGCCCATGGACCGATCCTGCCTATCGGGGCGGATGTTCTGGCTCTGACGGCAATTGCCGCGTTCCGGCCCCGGCGCTGGCGCGGGGCGCTGCTGCCCAAGACCGCGATGGTGCGCTTTGACGTGCAGGACCCGGAAAAGCGCCCTGTCATGGCGGACGCGGATTCGATTTCGATCACCGATATCGACTGGGTCGAAATCCGCTCCGACGCCTCGGTCGCGCACCGGATTCTGTTCGATCCCGGCCATGGTCTAGAAGAGCGGCTGATTTCGGAACAGTTCACTTGATACGGTTCCGATGAAAAGAATTTTCAACTTTTTGAAAGCTCTGTGAAGCAGGTCACAGCCCGGTCGGCAAGAATCAGCTAGTTTTGATCTTGCCGACGACATGGTCCCGACAAATTGAGTGAGTGGCAATTCGGGGACGCGTTCGCTAACGAGTATGCATTGTTTTGCATGAGTGGGCGCAGGGAAAGCCGGGGGGTAGCACCTGTGTTCGTCAAAAGTCGGCGGTTTGAAGTGAAGTGGTCCCGGATGGAGGTTGAGTGGTTTCATCCGGGGCCCGCCACAAAGCCGTGAATTTAATGGCGAGTCCGGGGGGACGCCACACGGCACGTATTAAGGCTGGGGGGCTTTGATATTATAGTTGGGGGCTAAGACCGGGTCGGCCCATGCGTTGCCAAAGATGGGAACACATGCGTCCGATCCGTTTTTCTATGGCCAGGGCCGCATCCACCGCCAGATCCTCGCGCCATCTCGCGGCGACGATCTGCACATTGATCGGCTGCGCCCCGGCGGGCAATTCCGACAGACGGGCCGGAACACTGGCCGCGGGCAGCCCCATGAAATTCATCGAATAGGACCAGAGCGCGCTGCCGAGCACCTCATCCACACCTTCCGCGCCTTCGGTGTCACAGTCGGGACGAAAGAAGGGTTGCGGCAGGAACGGGGTCAGGGCCAGCGGGTAGCGCTGCTGGAACATCGTCCATTCGCGGGTGTAAAAGCTGCGCTTTGCCATCATCTCAAGTAGCTCCTGCCCAAGATAGGGCGGAAATTCCTGAAAATAGACCGCAAAGATATCGCGGATCTGTTGTGAACCGACCCGGTCCACATCCGCTTTCATCATCGAATAGACCTCGCCCATCAGCGCGCGATACCCCGCCCGGCCAGAGGCGAAGACATCCGGCGTTTCGACCTCTTCCACCTGATACCCGGCGTCAATCAGCGCGTCGCGCGCACTCAGCAAAGCGGCCTCGACCTCGGGGTGCAGATCATAGCCATAGGTTTCGCGGGTGAAGGCCACGCGCAGCGGGATCTCGGGCGGGTCCAGACGCCAGGGCATCGGCACATGGAACGGATCGCGCGGGTCGGCGGCGATCAGGGATGGCATGGACAGATGCAGGTCCTCAGCCGCGCGGGCAAACAGCCCCTGCACCGACATGGATTGCGCCAGCATGCCGCGCTCGGCGCTTTGACTGGGGTTCCAGGCGGGCACACGACCGATCCCCGGCTTGACCGTCACCGCTCCGTTGGCAGCAGCGGGAAAGCGCAACGAGCCGCCGATATCGTTGCCATGCGCCAGCGCGCCGATCCCAGCCATCACCCCAGCCCCCGCCCCACCGGAGGAGCCACCAGCCGAGACGTGATCTCCCCAGGGGTTATGGGTGCGCCCGAAGAGCGGGTTGTCGGTATCGGCGCGAAAGGAAAACTCGGGCGTGTTGGTGCGCCCGATGATCACCGCGCCCGCCCGCTGCAAGTTGCGCACCACCGGCGCGTCATCAGGTGCAATAAGGTCCTTGAGCGCGGGAATCCCGTTCGAGGACGCATAGCCCTTCTGATCCACGTTGATCTTGATGGTCACCGGCACCCCGTGCAGCGGGCCGAGGGGGTCGCCAGCCGCGCGCGCCTTGTCGAGCGCGTGAGCGCGCGCGCGCGCGTCCTCGGCGCAACTGTCGACCACGGCGTTCAGCGCGGGGTTCACGGCCGCCATCCGGTCAAGGCTTGCGGCGACCGCGTCCTCAACGCTCAGATCGCCCGAGCGAGTTTTTTCGACCGTTTCGTTTGCGGTAAGCTGCCAGATCTCGGTGATATTCATGCCCATCCTCCCGACGCTGCAGCCTAGCCGGGCGCGGCATAAGTTCAAGCGAAACCGGGCACGCGGGTTGCGCACCCTGCTGGGCGGAAACCCGCCGAACTTTTACCCGCCCGCGCCGACATGTTGTGGTTGCGAGCGGCCTTTTGCACACTCAATGAGCGAATTAATGCGCATATAAATACACATTTTAACAATTAGCTTACTTTAAAGAGGATTTTACCATGGCCCATGGCTCAAGACATTTCGACATTCTTGCCCCCCGTTCAAAATTCTACCACGGCCCGTTTGGTCGTATTTGCCCCGATCTTCCCGCATGGACGGGCATGGAGGATGCGGAACTGAAACAGGTCGCCAACAATCTGATGGTCGAGGTGCCGGGAAAGACGCCCGGAGAGTTGACCGACCCCAAGACGATCGAGGATCTGGAGGATCAGTTCGGATCGGACATCCCGGCGGGCTATACCTATTTTGGCCAGTTCGTCGATCATGACATCACATTCGATCCCACAGCCCTGTCGATGCGCCGCACCGATCCCAACGGGCTGCTGAATTTCCGCACGCCGCGGTTGGATCTGGACAATGTCTATGGGCGCGGACCGGCGGATCAACCCTATCTTTATGACCCTGCCGACAAGGCCAAGCTCGCCATTGGCGCGGTGTCTGACGATGCCGCGCTGCCTGACCTGCCGCGCCTGAACGGGACCGCCGTAATCGGCGACATGCGCAATGATGAGAACTCGATGGTTAGCCAGCTGCAATTGGCGTTCCTGCTGGCCCATAACAGACTGGTCGATCGGGCCCGCGCCGTTACGCCCGGGATCAGCACGTCGGACGCGTTTGAGGCGGCACGTACCACGCTGCGCTGGCTCTATCAGCATATCGTCTGGCATGACTTCCTGCGCCGCATCCTTCTGCCCGGCACCCATTACTGTGCGTTGGCGCTCGAAGAGGCCTGCGGGGGTCGCAAGCACTGGGTTTGCGGGCTGGATGATATCTATAGCTGGAAGCATCAGCCTTATATGCCGGTGGAGTTCTCGGTCGCGGCCTATCGCTTTGGCCATTCGATGGTGCGCAATGCCTATCAGACCAATTCCGCGGTGCGCGGTGACGATGATTTTGCCCCGATCTTTGACAATTCCGGTGCGCCTGATCCGGATGATCTGAAAGGCTTCCGGCCGATGCTGGCCAAGAATTCGATCCAGTGGGACTGGTTCCTGCCGATGACAACATCGCGGCCACCCTTCCCGCAGATGGCGCGCAAGATCGACCCCAAACTCAGCAATGCGCTGTCCTTCCTGCATGAAGGCCCGGCCGGGGACGATCTGAACATCCTTGCCTTCCGCAATCTCAAGCGGAGCATGCAGATGGGGCTGCCTGCAGGGACGGATGTGGCGCGCAAATTCTGCGTCGACCCGATTGAGCTTTGTGAGAGTGAGCCGGATTCGCTGTGGTACTACATCCTGCGCGAGGCCGATCTGGAGGGTGGCAATTCGCTGGGCGCTGTGGGCTCGATCATCGTCGCGGCGGTCTTTGCCGGGCTGCTCAAGGGCGATCCCTGTTCGTGGATCAATGTCGCGCCATGTTGGACACCCGATGACGATCCGCTGCTGGAAGAGTGCGACAAGATCGACGATCCGTCCTGGAGCCTGGCGTCGATCATCCGCCTTGCGGGGCTGAAGCCTGACGGGATCGGATTCGCCTGAAGAAAAAGCGGGGCGCCAGCAGGCGCCCCGGATGCCTATTGCGCGTAGCCGATGCTTTGCAGCGCGGTCTCGATCTCGCCCAGAATAGCTGGATCGTCGATAGTTGCGGGCATCTTGTAATCCTTGCCATCGGCAATCGACACCATGGTGCCGCGCAGGATCTTGCCCGAGCGGGTCTTGGGCAGCCTGTCCACAACCACCGCCAGTTTGAACGCCGCCACTGGCCCGATCTTGTCGCGCACCATCTTGACCACTTCGCCGGTGATCTCGGACGGATCGCGCGCGGCCCCGGCGTTGAGGCACAGGAACCCCACCGGCATCTGACCCTTGAGCTGGTCCGAGACGCCGATCACCGCGCATTCGGCCACGTCCGGGTGGGCGGCCAGAACCTCCTCCATCCCGCCGGTCGACAGGCGGTGGCCCGCCACGTTGATCACATCATCGGTGCGCGCCATGATGTAGAGATAGCCATCCTCATCCATCATCCCCGCGTCGCCGGTCTCGTAGTAACCGGGGAACTGGTTGAGGTAGGATGTGCGGAACCGGTCCTCGGCATTCCAGAGGCCCGGCAGCGTGCCGGGGGGCAGAGGCAGCTTGATCGCGATAGCGCCCAATTCACCGGCTTTCACCGGGTGACCGCCCTCATCCAGGATACGCACGTCATAGCCGGGCATCGGCTTGGCTGGAGAGCC
Organism: Ruegeria jejuensis; assembly: GCF_041537905.1. Classification (NCBI taxonomy): domain Bacteria; kingdom Pseudomonadati; phylum Pseudomonadota; class Alphaproteobacteria; order Rhodobacterales; family Roseobacteraceae; genus Ruegeria; species Ruegeria jejuensis. The sequence goes on from NZ_JBGRUO010000013.1 coordinate 43,057, forward strand.
AAGTTTCACCGGCAGTTCCTCGATCCCCAGCGGGTTGCCCGCAATGGCCCAGCCAGTCTCGGTCTGCCACCAATGGTCGATCACCGGCACGTCCAGCGCATTCTGTGCCCATTCGATCGTATCCGGGTCAGCGCGCTCGCCCGCCAGGTACAGCGCGTTGAGGCAGGACAGATCGTATTTGGCCATCAACTCGCCATTGGGGTCTTCGCGCTTGACCGCGCGGATGGCGGTGGGGGCGGTGAAGAAGCTTTTGACGTTATGCTCGGAAATCACCCGCCAGAACGTGCCCGCATCCGGGGTGCCAACCGGTTTGCCCTCGAACACGATGGTGGTGTTGCCGTGGATCAGCGGCGCATAGCAGATATAGGAATGGCCCACGACCCAGCCCACATCCGAGGCCGCCCAGAACACGTCGCCGGGCTCGACATTATAGATGTTCTTCATCGTCCAGTTCAGCGCCACCAGATGGCCTGCCGTATGGCGCACCACCCCCTTGGGCGCGCCGGTGGTGCCGGAGGTATAAAGGATATAGGCCGGATCATTGCCATTGACCGGCACACAGTCAGCCGGTTCAATCCCATATTGGAAGCCGTGCCAGTTGACATCGCGCCCCTCGATCAATTGCGCGACTTCCTGCTCGCGCTGGAAGATGACGCAGAACTCGGGTTTGTGTTCGGCAAGATCGATGGCCCCGTCGAGCAGCGGCTTGTAGTGCACGGCGCGGCCCGGTTCCAACCCGCAAGAGGCGGCGATGATCGCCTTTGGTTTGGCATCGTCGATCCGTACCGCCAACTCGTTGCTGGCAAAGCCGCCAAAGACCACCGAATGCACCGCACCCAGCCGGGCGCAGGCCAGCATCGCCTCCAGCGCTTCGGGGATCATCGGCATGTAGATGATGACCCGGTCGCCCTTTTCGATGCCCTTGGCGCGCAGCGCCCCGGCCAGCGAGGCGACGCGGTTGCGCAGCTCGATATAAGAGATCTGCCGCTTGCTCTGGGTGATCGGGCTGTCATGGATGATGGCGATCTGTTCGCCGCGCCCGGCCTCCACATGCCGGTCCACCGCGTTCCAGCAGGTGTTCACCTTGGCATCCGAGAACCATTCATAAAGCGGCGCGTTGTCGTCAAAGAGCGCTTTGGTCGGCGGTTCGACCCAGTCGATCCCCTTGGCCGCCTCAAGCCAGAACGCTTCGGGGTCATTCTTCCAGCTGTCATACACGTCCTGATAGCCCATGTGCCTCTCTCCTCCATTCGTCTCGGACAGGTGTTAGTGAGCGCGCGTCGGACTGGGCAAGGAATTTAAGTTCCGTTGCGTCACATTATCGCAAGAATTTGCAATTTAGACGTTTGGAGGTCTGCTAAACTCTGCAAACCCCCTTGTTATTAGCGGTTTGTGTTTGCTGATTGTGGCACTTTGCAAACCACACGACGCGCCGTGCAAAGGGTGCCGCCACCAGATTCGCCCATCCTAGCCAGGGATACTTGCATATTTCGGCAAGCGATCATCGATCTGCAGCCACTTGATGTGCTCAGCGTGGAACACATGCGTTTGGGGTGCAATATCCTCGGGGTTTTCCAGCGTCGCGATATAAAGATGCAAGTTGTCGCGATCCTCCGCGTGGCGAAAGGCCATCGGCGTGCCGCAGGTGCCGCAGAACAGGCGCTCGACCGGTTTCGACGAGCGATAGATGCGCGGTTCGGCCCCGCTCCAGCGCACGCTGTCATGGGGAACGCCGAAGAACGCCGTCACCGGCGCCGCGCAATTGCGGCGGCAATCGGCGCAATGACAGTAACAACTCCAGGCGACCGCGCCGTCACTTTCCCAGCGCACGTCGCCGCAATGGCAATGTCCCTTCATCTGAACACACCTCCCGTTGAACTCAGACGGGTTAACCGTAATGGGTCACTGGCGTTCCGGCAATCGCCGACATGTTCAGCAGCCCGCGCGCGGTGATCGAAGGCGAGACGATATGGGCGCGGTTGCCCATGCCCATCAGGATCGGTCCGACCTCAAGCCCGCCGGCGCGGGCCTTGAGGATATTGCGCACGCCGCTGGCCGCATCCGCATGGGCGAAGATCAGGATATTGGCCGCGCCCTCCAACCGGCTATGAGGGAAGATGCGCTGGCGCAGTGTCGGGTTCAGCGCGGTATCGACGTTCATTTCGCCCTCGTAGACGAAATCCCGGGCCTTGCTATCGAGAATGGCGAGCGCCTCGCGCAGACGCTTGCCGGACCCTTCGCGCTGATTTCCGAATTGTGATTGCGAACAGAGCGCGATCTGCGGCTCTATCCCGAACCGTTTGACATGGCGGGCCGCGCCGATGGCGATCTCGGCCAACTGTTCGGGATTGGGCAGTTGATAAACATGGGTGTCGGCGATGAAGAGGGGGCCTTCCTCCAGGATCATCAGCGACAGCGCGCCATGGGCGTAGAGACCACCGCGCCCCAGCACCTGGTTCACATAGTTCAGATGCCAGCGGTACTCGCCGAACGTGCCACAGATCAGCGAATCCGCCTCGCCGCGATGCACCATGATCGCGCCGATAGCGGTGGTGTTCGTGCGCATCACCGCCTTGGCGATATCGGGCGACACGCCGCGCCGCATCATCAGCTCGTGATAGGAATTCCAGTAATCGTAGTAGCGCGGGTCGTTTTCCGGGTTCACGATCTGGAAGTCCCGGCTGGGGCGGATGTCGAGGCCGAGACGCTCGCAGCGGGCCTCGATGACCTCGGGGCGGCCGATCAGGAGCGGCGTTTCGGTGGTTTCCTCAAGAATGGCCTGGGCGGCGCGCAACACGCGTTCATCCTCGCCCTCGGCGAAGACGATCCGGCGCGACGCGATCCGCGCGGCATCAAAGATCGGACGCATCAGCAGGGCGGATTTGAACACCGACTGGTTCAGTTTCTGCTTATAGGCCTCAAGGTCCTCGATGGGTCGTTTTGCGACGCCGCTTTCCATCGCCGCTTTGGCCACGGAGGAGGAGACGACGCCGACCAGCCGCGGATCAAACGGTTTCGGGATCAGGTAGTCCGGCCCAAAGGTCAGTTGCTCGCCGCGATAGGCGGCGGCGGCTTCGGCGCTGGTGGTGGCGCGGGCCAGTTCGGCGATACCGTCGATACAGGCCAGTTGCATCTGATCGTTGATCTCTGTTGCACCCACATCCAGCGCGCCTCGGAAGATGAACGGAAAACACAGCACATTGTTGACCTGATTGGGAAAATCGCTGCGCCCGGTGGCGATGATGGCATCTGGTGCAACCTCGCGCGCGGCCTGTGGCAGGATTTCCGGCGTGGGATTGGCCAGCGCGAAAATGATCGGGCGCGTGGCCATTTTTGCGACCATCTCGGGCTGCAGCACGTTGGGGCCGGAAAGGCCGAGGAACAGATCGGCACCGTCGATCACCTCGTCCAGCGTGCGCAGATCGCTTTGCTGGGCATAGGCGGCTTTGTGCGGGTTCATATCCTCGGTCCGGCCCTCATAGACCAGCCCGTGAATATCGCACAGCCAGACATTCTCGCGCTTCACGCCCAGCTTCAGCAGCATGTTCAGGCAGGCGATGCCCGCAGCACCGCCACCGGTCGAGACGATCTTGATATCCTCAAAGCTTTTGCCCGCCACATGCAGCGCGTTCTTGGCGGCGGCCCCCACCACAATGGCGGTGCCGTGCTGGTCGTCGTGAAAGACCGGGATGCCCATCCGCTCGCGGCAGAGTTGTTCGACGATGAAACAATCCGGCGCTTTGATGTCTTCCAGGTTGATCGCGCCAAAGGTCGGCTCCAGCGCGCAGACGATATCGGCGAGTTTTTCAGGATCGGCCTGATCTACCTCGATGTCGAAACAGTCGATATTGGCGAATTTCTTGAAGAGCACCGCCTTGCCCTCCATCACCGGTTTCGAGGCCAGCGCGCCGATATTGCCCAACCCCAGCACCGCCGAGCCGTTTGAGACCACCGCCACCAGATTGCCGCGTGCGGTATAGCGTGCCGCATCTTCGGCGTTGTTCTTGATTTCGAGACAAGCCTCAGCCACCCCCGGTGAATAGGCCAGCGACAGGTCGCGGCCATTGGCCATGGGTTTTGTGGGGCGGATCTCAAGCTTACCGGGTTTCGGGAACTCGTGATAATCCAGCGCCGTTTGGCGCAGTTTCTGACTGTCCGACATTCCTGAACTCCCGACTGAATTTAGTTTAGCCTTAAACTATCCTTTACGTGAGGGAAATGGCGGGTTTCGTCAACAGTTGGCGCGGGCGGCTTCTTGCAAAAGCGGTGGGGCGGGGCCACTCTCCGTGCCGGAGGATCGAGCACTATGTCAGACACGATTGCCGAAATGCGCCTGCCGACGCAGGAGTTGCGCGATGATATTCCCTTTTTTACCAAGGTGCTGGGGATGCGGATGGACATGATCTATCCTGCGGATGATCCCCGTGTTGCGGTGTTTTCAGGCCATGGGCTGCGGCTGCGCGTGGACAAGGAGGCTTCCGAGGCCCCCGGCACGATCCGCATCCTCACCGATGACCCTGACGGGTTTGCGGACGGCGCGCGCACCCTGACGGCGCCCAACGGCACACGGATCGAGATTGAGGAGCGTAACCCGCCTATGGTGATGCCCGAGACAATGCACTCCTTTGTGGTGCGCCGCCTCAAGGATCAGGCCCCGTGGATCATCGGGCGCGCGGGGATGCATTACCGTGATCTGGTGCCGGACCGGCTGGGCGGCTCGATCATCGCCAGCCATATCCGCATCCCCGATGGTGGCCCGGTGCCGGATATGGTGCATTTCCACAAGGTGGGTTTTCAGTTGATCTTCTGCATCCACGGCTGGGTCGACGTGGTCTATGAGGATCAGGGAGCGAAGATGCGGCTTTATGCGGGGGATTGTTTCATCCAGCCGCCCGAAATCCGGCATCGCGTGCTGGAGGCATCGGACAATGTGCAGGTGATCGAGATCGGCGTGCCTGCCGAGCATGTGACCGAGATCGATCATGACATGACATTGCCCACCCCGCATCTGCGCCCCGATCGCGAATGGCAGGGGCAACGGTTCGTGTTCAACAAGGGCGCGGAGGGCAAGTGGGTCCCGTTCCGCCTGCCGGGCTATATCTGCCGCGACACCACGATTGCCGAGAACACCAAGGGTGTTGCAGGCGTTCAGGTGGTGCGCAAGGGGCAGGGCGACCCGGTCTGGGCCAGCCATGACACCGACATTCACTTTACCTTCGTGATGGATGGCGCGGTGACGCTGGAGGGCGAGGGGCGCGACGCCTATCGGCTGGAGCAGGGCGACGCCTTTGTGATCCCGCCGGGGATGAAGACGAGGCTGAGTGATCCGAGCGCGGATGTGGAACTGTTGGAGGTGACGCTGCCGGGCGTGTTCAATACCGAGTTTGCTTAGCGCCACTCTCGCCGTTTGGTTTGCTTTGCGATATTCAATCCTGACCAGATGATCAAAAACCGGGGAATCGCCATGAGTTTGAAAGAGAGTGCCCTTGCGGTCCGCGAAAACGCCCATGCGCCTTATTCCAACTTCAAGGTCGGAGCGGCGATCCGGTCGGCCTCGGGGGTGATCTATGCGGGCTGCAATGTCGAGAATATCGCCTATCCCGAAGGCACTTGCGCCGAGGCGGGGGCGATTGCGGCCATGGTGGCGGCGGGAGAGACTCGGTTGACTGAGGTCTATGTGGTGGCAGGCAGCCCCGCGCCGGTGCCTCCCTGTGGTGGCTGTCGGCAGAAACTGTCGGAATTTGGCGCGCCGGATGTGGTCGTCACCATGGCGACCACAGGTGGGGTGGAACAGACCATGACCATCGGCGATCTGCTGCCCGGCGCGTTTGGTGCGGAGCATATGCAGGGTGACTGAGCGGATGGATGCACGGGCGATCATTGCGAAACTGCGCCGCTGCGAGGTGCCCGAGGCGGCGGAACTGGCCTGGTTCGCGCAAGGTCTGGCTGATGGCAGTGTCAGCGACGCGCAGGCGGGCGCCTTTGCCATGGCCGTCTGCATGGGCGGCTTGGGACCCGAGGGGCGCGCGGCGCTGACATTGGCCAAGCGCGACAGCGGAGATGTGTTGCGCTGGGACCTGCCGGGGCCCGTGGTCGACAAGCATTCGACGGGTGGTGTGGGCGACTGCGTCTCGCTGGTTCTGGCCCCGGCTTTGGTCGAATGCGGTGTCTATGTACCGATGATCTCGGGACGCGGGCTGGGTCATACCGGCGGCACGCTCGACAAGATGGAGGCGATCCCCGGAGTCACCACGCAAGTGGGGCAGGATCGCTTGGCACAGATCGTGCGCGACGCTGGTGCGGCGATCGTTGGGGCGACGGCGCAGATCGCCCCGGCGGACAAGCGGCTTTATGCGGTTCGCGATGTGACGGCGACGGTGGAAAGCCTCGATCTGATCACCGCCTCGATCCTGTCGAAGAAACTGGCGGTCAGCCCGGATGCGCTGGTGCTGGACGTGAAGCTGGGCTCGGGCGCGTTCATGAAAACGCTGGAGGAGGCGCGGTCGCTGGCGCAGGCGCTGACGGAAACCGCCAATGCTGCCGGGTGTCGCACCTCGGCGGTGATCTCGGACATGAACCAGCCGCTGGCGCGCGCGCTGGGCAATGCGCTTGAGGTGGACGAGGTCATGCGCGCGCTGACCTGCGGCACGGAGACACCATTGTCGCGGCTTTCTGCGGAACTGGGCGGCGTGGTGCTGGCCGATGCCGGAATTGCGGAAGATGCGGAAACCGGCACTGAAAGACTGGCGCAGATCATTGCGGATGGCCGCGCCGCTGAACGGTTCGGGCGCATGCTCGCTGCCGTGGGCGGCCCGGTGCAGTTTGTCGAAAACTGGGCGCGCTTCCTGCCCGAAGCGCATGTGATTCAGGAAGTGACGGCGCGCGAGGCAGGCTATGTAAGCGCTATTGATGGCGAGGCGCTGGGCCTTGCGGTGGTTGCGCTGGGCGGCGGGCGTCAGGTGGAAAGCGATGTGGTCGATCCTTCGGTCGGGTTATCCTCGGTGGTGCGGCTGGGCGAGCGGGTCGAGAAGGGTGCGCCACTGGCGGTGATCCATGCCGCGCGTGAGGATGCGGCGCGGCGGGCGGAACAGGCGGTGCGCGCGGCGATCACGTTGTCGCCAGACCCGGTCGACGCACCGGGGCTGATTCACGAGGTCATTCGGGCGTGAGCCGCTTGCATGGGCGCAAACAGGTGATAGGTAGCGCCGATCACGCAGAGACCGCGCGAGCCGGCGCGATGAGAATGACAAGGAGTGTCCCGTGAGCGTTGCCGCATTGCCAAAGGTTGAATTGCACCTGCATCACGAAGGGGCCGCACCGCCTGCCTTCATTCGCCAATTGGCACATGAAAAGAAGATCGACCTGAGCCGGATTTTTCGCGCGGACGGCACTTACGAGTTCCGCGATTTCGCGCATTTCCTGTCGGTCTATGATGCTGCCTGCGAGGTATTGCAGACACCCGAGGATTTCCGCCGCCTGACCCTGGCGATTCTGGAAGAAAGCGCGGCGAACGGTGTGGTCTATACCGAGACCTTTGTCAGCCCGGATTTCTGTGGTGGCGGCGATCTGCATGCCTGGCGTGAATATGTGCATGCCATTCACGAGGCAGGCGACGAGGCAGAGCGGAAACTCGGCATCACCATGCGCTCTGTGGTGACCTGCATTCGCCATCGCGGGCCGGACCTGGCGCGCGACAGTGCGCTTTGTGCGGCGGAAACCGCTGGGGACCGGATCGTTGGCTTTGGCATGGGCGGCAATGAGGGGATGGGCAAACAGGGCGATTTTGCCTGGAGCTTTGACTGCGCCCGCGAGGCCGGGCTGCGCCTGACCACCCATGCAGGCGAGTTCGGCGGGCCAGAGAGCGTGCGTGACGCGGTGCGCGATCTGGGCGTCGAGCGGCTGGGCCATGGCGTGCGCGCCATCGAAGACCCGGAACTGGTCAAGGAACTGGCCGACCGCGAGATCGTGCTGGAGGTCTGCCCGGGCTCGAACGTGGTGCTGGGGCTTTACCCCGAGATCGCGGCGCATCCGATCCAGCGCCTGCGCGAGGCGGGCGTCAAGGTCACGGTCTCGACCGATGATCCGCCGTTTTTCCATACCACCATGGCGCGCGAGTATGAGATGCTGAACGCGGCCTTCGGTTGGGAAGAAGGAGATTTCGCAGAGATCAACAAGACCGCATTGCAGGCTGCATTCTGCGACGAGGACACGCGCACGCGCGTTGTAAAAAGACTGGAGACATCATGAGCGAACATCTGACCGTTGTTGATCACCCGCTGGTGCAGCACAAGCTGACGCTGATGCGGGACAAGGGCACCTCTACCGCCACGTTCCGGCAGCTTTTGCGTGAGATCACCGAGTTGCTGGCCTATGAGGTTACGCGCGAATTGCCCATGACCACGCGCCATATCGAGACCCCTATGGAAGAGATGGACGCGCCGATCCTGGCGGGCAAGAAGCTGGCTCTTGTGTCGATCCTGCGGGCCGGGAACGGCATGCTGGACGGCGTTCTGGAACTGATCCCCTCGGCGCGGGTAGGCTTTGTCGGGCTTTACCGGGACGAGGAAACGCTGAAGCCGGTGCAGTACTACTTCAAGGTGCCCGAGGGGCTGAAGGACCGGATGGTGATCGCGGTTGATCCGATGCTGGCCACCGGCAACAGCTCGGCCGCAGCGGTTGATCTGCTGAAAGAGGCGGGCGCGACCGATATCCGGTTCCTCTGCCTGCTGGCGGCCCCCGAAGGCGTTGCGCGGATGAAAGAGGCGCATCCCGAGGTGCCCATCGTCACCGCGTCGCTGGATCGCGAGTTGAATTCCAAAGGCTATATCATGCCGGGTCTCGGGGATGCGGGTGACCGGATGTTTGGCACCAAGTAGCGGGCAGTCCAACGGTTGCGTTCTTTACTCGCGGCGTCCGATAGGCCATGATTTTCAAAATCTTGCGAGGTCGTCATGAAGTTAACGGGAACAATCGTATCCGCACTTGCCGCAGCCTTGATTGGTGGTGGGGACGCCTTGGCGCAGAGCTCGACCCAGCCTCAAGGCTCGGCGGCGCAGACGATCACGTTGAAACCGGGGACGCGGATCGTGCCGCGCCATGTCTATGACAACCGGCGTAACACCACGGGTCAGTATGTCCCGCCCGGCTATCGCCGGGTCTGGGATGATGATCGGCTGAACACCCATCGCGCTGAGATCACCATTGCCCCGGCGGTTGCGGTGACGCGCCAGACCTACAAGGTGCCGCGCGGATATCGCTATGTGGTGCGTGAGGATGATCGCCTTAACCCCCGGCGCGGGCTGCGCACGCCTGCGGGCGATGCGCAGAGTGACCGGATCTGGCAGCGCACCGTGCCGCGCAAACTGGTGAAACTGCCGACCGATCAGCCCGTCTATGATCTGCCCGACACTGATAACCTGCTGGCGGCGACGCCGGATGAAAAGGGTGTGTTGCGCGTCTCGACCCGGTCGGACCCTGCTGCGGGCGCGCCAAAGCCTGCATTCTATCTGCGCATCTCCTCGCATGAGAGCAAGGCAGCAGCGACCGCAGCCACGGGCAAAGTGCAGGCGGCAGGGCTGCCGACGCGATTTGGCGTGACGCGCAAAGGGGGCCAGACTCTGGTACTGGCCGGTCCCTTCGAGAGCGAGGCTGCCGCGAAATCTGCGCTGGTCACGGCGCGTAAGGCCGGGTTCCGCAAGGCGCGTCTGATCAAGTAGCGGATCAGTTGCCGCAGATATTCTGCAGCCGCACCCAGGAACTGTCCGGCAGCACCGGTTCAAGTGTACGACCGGCCATCGGGTCCGCCTCGATCAGACCCAGAACACTTTCTCCTGTGATATCGCGGGCATAAGCGTAGGGGGCCGAGGGCACCGCCGCCTGGCCAAAGACCGACAGCATGACATCATTTGGCAACTCGGCGCGGGGCGAGGACAGCACCTGCTCGGCATAGTGATCGAGGCTGTCCCGGGTCAGGTCGCCGGTGGTCAGCAAGCGGAACGCGGCGAGGGGCCCCGCACTCTCCAGCAACTCGGCCAGCGGGTCCATCGCCTGAGCGCGCGCGCGCTCTACCAGAATATATCCAGCGGCGACGGCGGGGTCCTCGTGATCCTCGATCAGGGTCTTGTTGATCGCGATGATGCCGCCGGGCAGGTGCAGCGTGTCGGCAATGCCGCCGGGCAACACCACAAGCCGGTCGACGCCGGTGCGCCGCGCCAGCGCATCCAAGGCTGCGTTGGCATCGGTGGAGGAACAGGCGCGACCGGCGGCGCGTTCGATGCGGCCCAGAACGGCGCGCCCGATCTCAGCGCGTTTGATGTCGGGCACCACGGATGTCACATGCCGCTGCAAGGCGCCGGGTAGCCAGAACACCAAGAGCGCGGCAACCGCCGCGATCACGCCCGTCACGCTAAGCCAACGCAGGCGGCCTGGATGCGGGCGCGCCCGTGCGATGGCGTTTTGCAGCCGCTCGATCGCCTCGATCATCGTGGTTTCAGAGTCGGCCAGTTCCAGCGTTTCATCCGGGTCGCCATCCGGGTGAAAAATAGCGGGGAAGGCGCCGGGATTCTGGCGCTCCAGCGCGGCCAGCGACCAATGGGTGATCGCCTGATCGTTGAAATCCGAGATGGTCAGCGTCGCCTCACCGATCGAGACAACAACCTCGCGGCGCTGCTCATCAGGATGCGGACGCCAGAGCCCGGTGGCCTCGATCCGGTCATATTGCGAAAGGGCGGTCATTTGCGCTGAAACTGCTCGTTTGTCTTTCGGCGCAGCCTAGCATGTGGGCTGCCCGGCCCGCAAACGCCTTGCGGCTGCAAAGTGGTTCGAAATCGGGATTGCCAAAACCCGGGCTTGCGCCGCAGCATGGGCCGGATCGGATGGGGCGCGGGGCGAGATATGCAACCAACATCGCAGGGAGCGTTGCTGAGCGCGGCCATGCTGATGATCGCGGCGATGGCGATCATTGGGGTAATCGACAATTACATCGTCGTTCTGGCCGAGTTTATCGGGCTCTGGCAGTTCCATGTGACCCGCACGATCGTGGCGCTGCCGCTGATTGCGGGTCTGTCGTTGCTGGGGCTGGGCGGGCTGCGACCGCTGCGATACTGGGCGGTCCTGCTGCGGTCCTTTCTGCTTGCGACCGCGATGATGTGCTATTTCACCGCGCTGGCCTTCATGCCTATCGCGCAGGCGCTGGCCGGGCTGTTCAGTTCGCCGATCTTCGTGTTGCTGATCACTGCTTTTGCTCTGCGCCAACCGGTTGGCTTCTGGCGGATCGGCGCGGTGCTGATCGGGTTTGCCGGTATCCTGCTGGTCTTGCAACCCGATCCAAACGCCTTCGACTATCGCATGCTCATCCCGCTTTGTGGCGGCTTCTTCTATGCGTTGAGCGCGATCAGCACCCGCAGCCTGTGTGCCGGGGAAAGCACGGTTGTCCTGCTCGGGGCGGCGATTGGCGCGCTTGGGCTTATCGGGGGCGTTGCCCTTTTGGGATTGTCCCTGTTTCCGCTTGAGGCTGCGCCGGGCCCCGAGGGGTTTGTCGCCCGAGGTTGGGTCTGGCCGATGACCCCGGCGATCCCGTTTGTGCTGCTGCAGGCCATGGGATCGGTGATCGCGGTCTATATGCTGACCAAGGCCTACCAGCTGGCCGAACCCTCTTACGTCTCGGTTTTCGAGTATTCGGTGATGATCTTCGGGCCGCTCTTTGCCTGGGTCGCTTTTGGTCAGTCGCTGAATGCGCTGCAGATCCTCGGGATCGCCCTGATCGCCTGCGCCGGGATCACCATCGCACTCCGATCCGGTTAAAGGTTTTGCCTGGCGGCACATACGGTTAGCGTGGCCCCATGATCATCTCGCGCGGCCGATCCTATATCTTTGTTCACATCCCCAAGACCGGGGGCACCTCGCTGGCGCTGGCGCTGGAGGCGCGGGCGATGAAAGATGACATCCTGATCGGCGACACCCCGAAGGCCCAACGCCGCCGTCACCGGCTGAAATCGCTGCCCGCGCGCGGGCGACTTTGGAAGCATGCAAAGCTGCGGGACATCGACGGGCTGGTCAGCGCTGCCGAGCTGGATCGCCTTTTTGTTTTCACATTGGTGCGCAACCCCTGGGATCGCGCGGTCAGCTACTACCACTGGTTGCAAGAGCAGAGTTTTGACCATCCGGCGGTCACTTTGTCAAAACGGCTGGGATTTGAAGCCTTCCTGCTGCATCCCGATACGCTGGCCAGTTTTCGCAGCAACCCCTATGGCAGTTATATGCGTGACGCCGCAGGTATCGAGCGTGGCGATCACCTTATTCGTATAGAGCATATCGAGGCGGACGCGGCAGCGCTTTGGCAGCATCTGGGATTTGTGCTGGAGGTGCCGCATGTCAACCGATCAGAACGGCAGGCGGATTATCGGGGTTATTATACACCTCCCATGGTCGATGCGCTTGCCGAGGCCTGCGCCGATGACATCCGCAGGTTGAACTATCACTTTGAGTGAACCCCATGTTCTGTTGTTTCTGGTTGTGGTTCAATCACTCTTTGGTTGTGTCATTGTCCAATTCTGCCCGATCAATGCCACATTTTTGCCCTTCTTTGGGCACGAATAAGGCACGCGAATCGGTGCTCCTTCCCCCAGGTCAACACTCCGGCCAGTCAGGCTTTGCTGCTGCCACAGGGAAGGACGGGCACGTGATCGGATGGAACATGAGAGATGACGCTGCGGTGCTGGCGTCCGGTGAAGATTCTGCGGCGTTGGGCGGGTTTCTGATAACCGGTCGGTCCGGCCTGCTCAGCGGAACATCGGTCGCGACCCATCGTGGCTGGTGCCCGGTCGAGTCGCTGACATTGGGCGACAGGGTTCTGACATTCGATCACCGGATGCAGACCGTCACCGACATTCAGCGCGACGTCTTTGCACCGCCAGAAGGAAACCTGCGTGACGATCAACGACCGGTTCGCGTGCCCGCCGGGGCGCTGTTCAACGATCACGAGACCTTTCTGATGCCCGAACAGGGCGTGATCATCGAAAGCGATGAGGTTTGCGATGCCATGGGGGATCCCTATGCGGTTGTTCCGGCAAATGCGCTGTTGGGCCTGCGGGGTATCGAACCTGCCGCACCCGGCCCGCTGTTGCAGGTCACGACGCTGGCCTTCGACAGGGATGAGGCGATTTATCTGGAAGGCGATCTGCTGGTCTATTGTCCGCACCCGCAACAGCCCTTGTTCGATACCGGGGGGCAGAACGCGCTTTACCCGGTGCTGAGCGGCGCCGGCGCGCGCGAGCTGGTCGCGCGGCTGCTGGGTGGGGATCATGACGAGGGCGGGGCTATGGCATCGTTCTCCGGCACCCCGCAAAGTGCTTTCGCGGCGCTCTCAGCCTAAGGTCTCGTCTTAACGGGATGTTTGGAGCTCACCCCCCTCGGTCTCCAGACACAAAAACCGGCGCCCAATTACGGGGCGCCGGTTTTCTTTTCTGGGATAGTGTGGATCAGGCCGCTTTTGCTTCGGGGTCGAACCGCCCGTAGAAGCTTTGGCCTTTGGCGGCCATGTCACGCAGCAGCTGCGGGCAGGCAAACCGATCGCCATAGGTGGCGGCAAGCTGGTCGCAGCGCTCGGCAGCATAGGGCGTGCCGATAATGTCGAGCCAGCTCAGCGGGCCGCCGGACCAGGGCGCAAAGCCCCAGGCCAGAACCGCGCCCACATCCCCTTCGCGGATGTCCATCAGAACGTTCTCTTCCAGCGCGCGCACCGCTTCCAGAACCTGTGCGAACATCAGGCGTTCCTGCACTTCGGTCAGGTCGGGCTGATCCTCGGCCAGCGGATATTTCTCGGCCAGACCGTTCCAGTAGCCGACGCGCTTGCCCTTCTCGTCATAGTCAAAGAAGCCGGCATTTGCCTTGCGGCCCAGACGGCCTTCTTCCTCCAGCCAGAAGATCAGGTCATCCGCCGGGCTGGCAGGATAGGCATTCCCCATCGCCGCCTTGGTCGCGCGCGCGATCTTGGCCCCCAGATCAATCGAGGTCTCGTCGTTCAGCTGGATCGGCCCAACCGGGAAGCCCAGCTGCCGCGCAGCGTTGTCGATCAGGGCAGGCGAGACGCCTTCGGTGATCATCCGCAGACCTTCGTTGATGTAAGGAATGATGCAGCGGTTGGCATAGAAGAAGCGAGCATCGTTGACCACGATCGGCGTTTTGCGGATCTGGCGCACATAGTCCAGCGCCTTGGCAACCGCGCGATCCCTGGTTTCCTTGCCTTTGATGATCTCGACCAGCAGCATCTTTTCAACCGGCGAGAAGAAGTGGATGCCGATGAACTGCTCGCGACGCGACGAGGCCTGGGCCAGATCAGTGATCGGCAGGGTCGAGGTATTGGAGGCGAAGATGCAGTCTTCGGGGATCACAGCCTCGACCTTCTTGGTCATCTCGGCCTTGACGGCGGGGTCTTCGAAGACGGCTTCGATGATCAGGTCGCAGCCCTCCAGCGCGGCCAGATCGGGCGTCGCCGTGATCAGTGACAGCATCGCCTCTTTCTTATCTGCCGTGACCTTGCCGCGCTTCATGCCCTTGTCCAGATAGCTTGCGGTATAGGCCTTGCCCTTGTCCGCGGCTTCCTGATCGCGGTCGATCAGGACCACTTCGATACCCGCCTGTGCCGAGACCAGTGCGATGCCCGCACCCATCATGCCAGCGCCCAGAACACCCAGTTTCTTGACCGACTGGTCCTCAATTCCCTGAGGACGCACAGCGCCTTTTTCCAGCGCCTGCTTGTTCAGGAACAGGCTGCGGATCATCGCCGAGGAGGACGGGTTCATCAGCACATTGGTGAACCAGCGCGCCTCGATCTTGAGCGCGGTGTCGAAATCGACCAGTGCGCCTTCATAGATCGCGGAAAGCAGCGCCTTGGCAGCCGGGAAGGCGCCTTGCGTCTTGCCGTTGACCATGGCGGAGGCACCGACAAAGGTCGGGAAACCGGCAGGGTTGTAGGGCGCACCGCCCGGCATCTTGTAGCCCTTGGCGTCCCAGGGTTTGATGATGTCCGCATTTGTGGCGTTCAGCACCCAGTCGCGAGCAGCGGCGACCGGATCGGCGGAGACGTCATCGACCAGTTTGGCCCCTTTGGCCTTGGCCGGGTCCAGCATCTTGCCTTCCAGCAGAACTGGCGAGGCCGCCATTGCGCCAACCATACGCGAATAACGGATCGTACCGCCGCCACCGGGGAAGATGCCAACCAGAATCTCAGGCAGACCGATCTTCGACTTCGGGTTGTCTGTCATCACGCGGTGGTGACAGGCGAGCGCGATTTCGGTGCCGATACCGGCGCAGGTGCCGTTGATGGCGCAGGCCACCGGCTTGCCGCCCTTGTTGGTCTTGGGCTCCATGCCCGCGCGTTCCAGTTTGCGCAGCACGCGGTGGCCGTTCATGGTGAAGTCGAACAGCGCCTTGGCCGGTTCATCGCCCGCTTCTTCGCGAATGGTGGCCAGCGTGTTCAGGTCCATGCCACCAGCAAAGTCCTTCTTGGCGCTGGTGATCACGATGCCTTTCACCGCGTCATCCGCCAGGGCCTGATCGATATAGCCCTCGACCAATCCAAAGGCTTCGCGGGTCAGCACGTTCATGCTTTTGCCCACGGCGTCCCAGGTGATAATCGCGACGCCGTCTGCGTCCACTTCATATTTAAAATCGGTCATGTCTCATCTCCGATCTGGTCAGCCGTCAGGGGGCTGCCATCTTTGCGGGTGAAGCTGGTCCCGTTCTGGTCAATCTTCACCATCATGTCGATATCGCTGTAATAGCCGGTTTCTGTCGGGGTCCGGGTGCCCACCACCAGAAAGGCGGCAGGGGCATCCGATGTGTTTACAAGGTGATGCCCGTTGGCATCCCCGGCGGGGAAGGTGGCGCAATCGCCGGGCAACATGGCATGTTTGCCCATGTCGTCGATCAGCGTGCAAACCCCTTCGGTCACCATCACGAACTCGTCCTGTTCCATATGGTAATGGCGCAGGGAGGACGCTGCGCCAGGCTCCAGCCGGACCAGATTGACACCATATTGGGTCAGGCCACCCGCATCGCCAAGCCTTTGGCTGCTGCGGCCCTCGCCATTGCGCGCGAGCTTGCCGGGATAGCCCGAGCCCGTTTGCCATTCGATCTGTGTCAGGTCCAGCTTGGGCATCAGACGCGCTCGATCACCGTCGCCGCGCCCATGCCGGACGCGATGCAGAGCGTGGCTAGACCGGTTTCCTTGTCGGAGCGCTCCATCTCGTCCAGCAACGTGCCGATGATGATCGCGCCGGTCGCGCCCAACGGGTGACCCATCGCGATCGAGCCGCCATTGACGTTGACCAGTTCGGGATCGACGTCAAAGGCCTGCTGGAACCGCAGCACGACGCTGGCGAAGGCTTCGTTCACCTCGAACAGGTCGATATCGCTGATGTTCATGCCATTGTCTGCCAGGATCTTCTGGGTCACCGGAACCGGGCCGGTCAGCATCATTGTGGGTTCGGTGCCGATCTTGGCGGTGCCCTTGATGCGCGCGCGCGGCTTCAGGCCGTATTTCTCGCCAAATTCCTTGTTGCCGATCAGAACAGCCGCCGCCCCATCCACGATGCCAGAGCTGTTGCCCGCATGGTGGATGTGGTTGATGCGCTCAAGATGGGGGTATTTCATCAGCGCGACCTTGTCGAAGCCGGGCATCTGTTCGCCCATCATCTGGAAGGCGGGATTCAGGCCGCCCAGCGACTGCATGTCGGTACCGGGGCGCATGTATTCGTCATGCTCCAGGATCGGGAGACCGTTCTGATCTTTGACGGCGATGACCGATTTCGAGAACCGGTTTTCCTCCCAGGCCTGTGCGGCGCGGCGCTGCGATTCCATGGCGAGCGCATCGGCCTGATCACGGGTGAAACCGTATTCGGTGGCGATCAGGTCGGCCGAGATACCCTGCGGCACGAAATAGGTGTCCATCGCGACCGAGGGATCAACCGCGATGGCCGCCCCGTCGCTGCCCATCGGCACACGACCCATCATTTCGACACCACCGGCGATATAGGCATCGCCCGCACCGCCCTTGACCTGGTTGGCAGCCAGATTGACCGCCTCCATCCCGCTGGCGCAGAAGCGGTTGATGGCAAGACCGGGGATCGACTCGTCGAGATCAGAGGCCAGCACGGCGGTCCGTGCCAGGCAGCCGCCCTGTTCCATCACCTGGGTCACATTGCCCCAGATCACGTCTTCGACGGCATGGCCTTCCAGGCCGTTGCGTTCTTTCACGGCATTCAGCGTCTCGGCGCTGAGGCGTACGGATGTCACCTCATGCAGGCTGCCATCCTTGCGTCCCTTCCCCCTGGGGGTCCGCAGCGCATCGTAGATGTATGCTTCGGTCATGTTGCTCTCCTCAAGCTCGGTCCGACGGTTTGCCGGGCATCAGATCATAGGGGTGTTTCCAGCCACGCGTTTCACTGATCCGCGTAAGCCAGGCGTCGATATGGGGCCAATCGGCCCGGTCAAACCCGAAAGGTTCCGGGTAATAGAGATAGCCGCAGCAGCTGATATCGGCATTTGTGAGCCCATCGCCAACGATCCAGTCGCGGTTTTCCAGATGGGTGTTCAGCGTCGCGTAAGCGGCCTTGAGGCGACCCTGGTTGAACGCGATCACCTCGGCGGGGCGGCTGTCTTCGGGCAGGAAGTTCATCAGGAACCGGGTCAGGCCAGCCACCGAGCTGAGCTTGTGATTGTCCCACAGCACCCAGCGCAGGATGTCATATGTCTCGGCCTCTGTCTTGCCGCCGAACTTGCCGGATTTTTCGCTGACATAAGCCTGTATCGCGCCGGACTGGCTGGTGCGGAAATCGCCGTCGATCAGAACCGGAGCTTCGCCCATCTCGTTGACTTCGGCGCGGTATTTGGGGGTTCTGGTCTGACCGTTGAAGAAATCGACAAAGACCGGCTCCCAGTCGAGCCCCGAAAGTTCCAGCGCCAGCGCTGCCTTATATGAATTCCCGCTTTCTCCGAAGCAGTGAAGTTTCATTGTCATGTTCTCAGCCCTCCCTGAAATCTTTGCTTCCCGCTGTTATTGAGTATTCCGAGAAAGATGAAGTGTGCCGGTACGTCAGTCGCGAATATGTGCGCCGCGCGAGGTCCGGGTCTTCAACCTTGTCGGAAGGCTCATCGAGTTCCGGCGTGCTGGTTTGTGTTCAGCCGATTGCCGGGTCGATCATCGTTTTCGGTCCTCCAGTTCCGCATTGAACAGACGCAGTCTGTGGGTCAGGTTTTCGTCATTTATGACGCTGTTGAAGTTCTCGAAGAGGAACGACAATGCCTCGCCTTCATCCAGCCCCGCCTCGGCGGCGAATTTCTTCAATCTGCGATAGCCGTCCTCGGTCATGGCGACAGGGAAGCGGCGGGTCAGGCGGAAACGTTTCGGCATCTTGATCCTCTGGGTTGAAGGGCTCCGGGCCGGGTGGCCCGGAGCCAATCTGGGATCAGAACTGATCCGCGTCCAGTGTCATCACCGGTGCGGCACCCGACTGGATGCGTGCAAGGTGCATGCCCGTGGCGGGCAGGCGGCGTGCCATGTAATAGCGGCCGGTGATCAGCTTGGCCTCGAAGAAAGCCTTGTCCGAGGCCCCACCGGCCAGCGCGTTGCGCGCCGCCAGCGCCATCTGCGCCCACATCAGACCCAGGCAGACATGACCAAACATGTGCATGAAGTCGTTGCTGCCAGCCAGCGCCTCGTTCGGGTTCTTGGCGGCGTTCTGCATGAAGAACATGCCCGCCGATTGCAGATCCTTGGAGGCCGCCTTGAGCGGTTCGATGAAGTCGCGGTCAAAGTCTTCGTCCTGACCGCCGTTTTCCATGCAGAAGGATTTGACGATCTCAAAAAAGGCCATGACGTGCTTGCCGCCATCGGAGGCCAGTTTGCGGCCCACCAGATCCAGAGCCTGAACGCCGTTCGCGCCTTCGTAGATCATCGCGATCCGGGCGTCGCGGGTATATTGCGACATGCCCCATTCCTCGATGTAACCATGACCGCCATAGACCTGCTGGGCCTTCACGGTCATGTCGTAGCCTTCGTCGGTCAGGAAGCCCTTGATGACCGGGGTCAGCAACGAGATCAGGCCATCGGCGTCCTTGTCACCTTGGCGGTGCGCCTTGTCGAGCATTGTCGCGCCCCACAGGATGAACGCGCGCCCGCCTTCGGCAAAGCTTTTCTGATCCAGCAGGCTGCGGCGGATATCGGGGTGCACGATCAGCGGATCGGCCGGACCGTCAGGGTTTTTCGCGCCGGTCACGTCGCGGCCCTGCAGGCGGTCCTTGGCGTATTCCACGGCGTTCTGATAGGCGGCCTCGGCCTGGCTAAGTCCCTGCATGCCCACGCCCAGACGGGCCTCGTTCATCATGGTGAACATGGCGCGCATGCCTTTGTGCTCTTCGCCCAGAAGGTAGCCGGTCGCCCCGTCATAATTCATCACGCAGGTTGAGTTGCCATGAATGCCCATTTTCTCTTCGATATTGCCCACGGCGACGCCGTTGCGTTCACCCAGGCTGCCATCCTCGTTCACCATGAATTTGGGAACGATGAAGAGCGATACGCCCTTGATCCCTTCAGGGCCGCCCACGATCTTGGCCAGCACCAGGTGGATGATGTTGTCAGCCATGTCATGTTCGCCGGCAGAGATGAAAATCTTCTGGCCGGAAATCTTGTAGCTGCCATCCGCCTGCGGTTCCGCCTTGGTGCGCATCAGGCCCAGATCGGTGCCGCAATGCGGTTCGGTCAGGTTCATGGTGCCGGTCCATTCACAGCTAACCATGTTGGGCAGATAGGTGTTTTTCTGCTCGTCGCTACCATGCGCCAGAATCGCCGATGCCGCGCCATGGGTCAGACCCTGATACATGGTGAAGGCCTGGTTGGTGGCCGAGAACATCTCACCCACAGCGGTGGCCAGAACATAGGGCATGTTCTGTCCGCCATATTCCTCAGGCATGTCCAGACCGGTCCAGCCGCCCTCTTTCATCTGCTCGAACGCGCCCTTGAAACCTTTGGGCGTGTAGACAATCCCGTTTTCCAGACGACAGCCTTCCTTGTCGCCAACCACGTTCAGCGGGTGCAGCACGTTGCTGGCGATCTTGCCAGCCTCTTCCAGGACGGCGCCGGTAAAATCGGCCTCCAGCTCATTGTAGCCCGGAATGTCCGAGGTCGAGACGTTCAGCACATCATGGAGCACGAACTGGGCGTCTTTGGTGGGCGCGTTGTAGATTGGCATGAGGGGCTTCCTTTTGGACTGGGCGACAATCTTCAGGGTGCTGAGATCATTCGGCGGCTTTTTTTGTTTCTTCCATGGAGACGAGTATTTTTTCGCCCCATTTCAACTGGGCTTTCAGGTCGTCGATGGCCTGGGTCAGTTCTTCGCGCTGCGCTTCCATGTCGGCGAGGCGGTCATGTGCGATTTCATAAGTGCGGCGCATCTGAGTGTGTTGCTGGTCGCCAATGTGATAAAGGTCCAGCAACTGGCGGATCTGCTCAAGGCTGAAGCCGAATCGCTTGCCCCGCAGGATGAGTTTCAGCCGCGCGCGGTCGCGCTTGGTGAACAGGCGCTTCTGGCCATCCCGGATCGGAAACAGCAACTCCTTGGCTTCGTAGAAACGCAAGGTACGAGGCGTGACCTGATAGGCATCACACATCTCGCGAATTGTCATCGTGTCTTCTTGCATCGTCTCAGACTCTCAAACTAAACAAACTGTGCATCCCCGAGGTGCGTAGCCTGCGGGCGCAATACAACACCAGCTTTACGTTTACGTAAGCGAAACGCTACGTCACTTAAAATGCTGACGTCGGATCAAGTTGGGTGACCCGAAACGGAGCATGCTCCACCCGCAAAATTTCCAAAATAAAATCAATGCGTAAACTCGAATCCGGTGTGATCTGGGGCCGATTCTCGTTTTTCAATTTGCGGCAAGGGCTGCATTGATCTGTGGTATTGCCTCTGATCAATGCAGGCCGATCAGAGCATTTACTCCAGCAGATTGGCCGTTTGATCCCGCAGGCGTATCAACTCGTCCATGGCGTCATGCAGTTGCTGGCTCTGTTTGCGAAGCTCGCCCAGCTGTCGGTCGGCCATCTCGACAAAAGTCGCCATCTGCACCTGGTCGCCCTTGTCTTCGTAGATCAGCAGCCACTGACGAATGTCTTCCAGGGCAAATCCGCAACGCCGCCCGCGCATGATCAGTTCCATGCGCGCCACTTCGCGGGGCCTGTAATATCTGGATCGCCCCTCGCGATCAGGCTGCAGGAGTTCGATATATTCGTAATATCGTAAAGTGCGTGGCGTCACATCGAACTTGGCACACATTTCCTTGAATGACAGACGCGTCTCGGTCATCGATATTCTCCCTGAATCGCAACCTATTGCGTCGTTTGTTTCTGCGCAACAGTTGGACTTGCTCTTTTGCGATCAGCCACATCATAAAGGGATGACAATCAGATTGGGGACACAATTGGTTCAGAGCGCCAAACTCGCGAAACAGTTCATCGAGGCGATCCCGCATGCGCAGGCGCTGGGACTGGAACTGGTTCATATTGGCCAGGGGCAGGCTGAGATAACGATGCCCTACAAGCCGGAGCTGGTGGGCGACCCGCGAAACGGGGTTGTGCATGGTGGCGCGGTTTCGGCACAGATGGACACTTGTTGCGGCGCCGCGGTCATGTGCCACCCTGATGGCCCGAGCGGGACGGCCACGATCGATTTGCGTATCGACTATATGCGCGGCGCCAATCCCGGCCAGACGATCACCGCCAAGGCGACCTGCTATCACATCACCCGCAATGTGGCCTTTGTCCGGGCCGTGGCGACCGATGAGGATGTGGACAACCCTGTCGCCACCGCGACCGGTGCCTTCACGGTCGAGGGGCTCTGATGGCCCGCGCGCGCCCTGAACCGATGCATGTGGTGAAACAGCGTCGCGATGCGGCGTTTATGGCGCTGGTTGATGGCATTCCCTATGCGCAATTCCTGGGTATTACCGCTGAACGTCGGGGGGACGAGCTGACCGGAGTGCTGAATTATGATGAAAAGCTCATTGGCAATCCTTTTCTGCCCGCTTTGCATGGCGGCGTGATCTCGGCCTTCCTGGAAAACACCGCGATCATGACCTTGGCGTGGCAGCATTTTCTGCCGCTGGTCGAGGACGGGCACATGAAAATCGAGGACCTGACGCTGGAGAATATTCCCGGCTTTCCCAAAACCATCGACTTCACCGTCGACTATCTGCGCACGGGCCTGCCGCGCGATGCCTATGCGCGCGCTTGGGTCGGGCGGGCCGGTCGCCGCTACGCCACGGTGCGGGTCGAGGCGTGGCAGGATTCGCACGCCAAACCCTTCGCGCAGGGATCCGGGCATTTCCTGATGCCCCAGCCCAAGGGGGGCGAGGCCGCGCCGTGAGCGACCCGCGCGCGCCGATCACCCACCGCCGGGTGCTGTCCATCGCGGTGCCCATCGTTCTGTCCAATGCGACCGTGCCCATTCTGGGCGCCGTTGATACCGGCGTCGTCGGGCAGATGGGACAGGCCGCACCGATCGGTGCGGTGGGAATCGGTGCGGTGATCCTGGCGACGATCTACTGGATTTTCGGCTTCCTGCGGATGGGCACGACGGGTCTGGCGGCGCAGGCGCGCGGGGCAGGGGACAGTGCTGAAACCGGCGCGTTACTGATGCGCGGCGTGATGCTGGGCGGGGCGGCCGGGCTGGTCTTCATTCTGGCGCAGGCCGCGATCTTCTGGGGCGCGTTTGGTCTCGCCCCGGCAAGCGCCGAGGTCGAATCTCTGGCCCGGCAATACTTGTCGATCCGCATCTGGGGCGCGCCTGCGACCATTGCGCTATATGCGGTGACCGGCTGGCTGATCGCGGTCGAGCGGACGCGCGGCGTGTTCGTGCTGCAGCTCTGGATGAACGGGCTCAATATCGTGTTGGATCTGTGGTTCGTGCTGGGCCTTGGCTGGGGGGTCGAAGGGGTCGCCATCGCCACGCTGATCGCGGAATGGACCGGGATCGCGCTGGGCCTGTGGCTGTGCCGCGAGGCGTTTGCGGGGGATCAATGGCGGGACTGGGCGCGGGTTTTCGATCCCGTGCGATTGCGGCGGATGATGCAGGTAAACGCAGATATCATGGTGCGTTCGGTGCTGCTGACAGGGTCGTTCACCACCTTCCTGTTTGTTGGCGCTGATCTGGGCGATGTGACGCTGGCGGCCAATCAGGTGCTGCTGCAATTCCTGGAAATTACCGCCTTTGCGCTGGATGGTTTTGCCTTTTCAGCCGAGGCGCTGGTGGGCGGGGCGGTTGGCGCCAAGTCGCGCCAGGACCTGCGCCGCTCTGCCATCATCGCCTCGCAATGGGGCGTCGCCGGGTCGGTCTTGCTGGCGCTGTTCTTCTGGCTGGCCGGGCCATCGCTGATCGATCTGATGGCCACATCGCCCGAGGTGCGGGCGGCGGGGCGCGAATATCTCTGGTGGGCAGCGCTTGCCCCGGTGATCGGTGTCGCAAGCTGGATGTTCGATGGTATCTACATTGGCGCCACATGGACCCGCGAGATGCGCAACGCGATGCTGGTCTCGGTCGCGGTCTATGTGGCGGCGCTGCTGGCACTGGTGCCGCTGCTGGGCAATCACGGGCTCTGGGCGGCGCTGATGGTGCTCAACATCATGCGCGGCGTGACGCTGGGCCTGCGCTATCCAAGGTTGGAGGCGCAGGTCAGCGCCTAAAGCAGGTCAAGCAGCGCCTCAGTCGGGCGACCGATGACCGCGCGGTCGCCGCACATGGCCAAAGGCCGTTCGATCAGGATCGGGTTCTCTGCCATGGCGGCCAGAAGCACCTCGTCGGGGTCCTGCTTGGACAGACCCAGTTCTTTGAACCGCGCCTCGCCGGTCCGCATCATGGTGATGACCGGCGGGGTTCCAAGCGCCTGTTGCACCTGCCGCAACTCATCCAGACTGGGCGCGTCATCGAGATACTTCCGAACCCTCAGCGATGCGCCGTGCTCCTCCAGCAGGGCCAGCCCTGCGCGGGATTTTGAGCATCTGGGATTGTGCCAATATTCTATGTCAGCCATTCGTCCCTCCCGGTTCCGACCGCCTCAGATACATTTGCAAACCCGTCGCGCTGCAGGCGCTGGTCCAGTCCCTGCGCGATCTCCTGCACCAGCGACAGCCCGTGATAGACCAGCGCGGTGTAAAGTTGCACGGCCGAGGCCCCCGCGCGAATCTTGGCATAGGCCTCATCCGCCGAGGATATGCCGCCCACACCGATCAGCGGCACGCGGCCCTCGGTCGCCATGCTGAGCCGGGCCAGCACGCGGGTCGCGCGTTCAAACAGCGGTTTGCCGGACAACCCGCCTGCAACATCGCGGTGCCGCTCATGCACGTCGTCGCGTGAAAGGGTGGTGTTGGTGGCGATGATTGCGTCAATGCCGGTCTCAAGCGCAACCTCGGCCACATCGCGAATCTCATCCTCGGTCAGGTCCGGCGCGATCTTGAGAAAGACCGGGATGTGTCGCGACAGGCCATCCCGCGCGGCCAGCACACCGGTCAGCAGCGCCGACAAGGCGGCCTTGCCCTGCAGATCGCGCAGTTTCTCGGTGTTGGGGGAGGAGACATTGACCGTCGCGAAGTCCAGATGCGGGCCGCAATGGGACAGCACGGTCGCAAAATCGGCGGGCCGGTCGCTGCTGTCCTTGTTGGCGCCGAGATTAAGGCCGATCACCGCGTCGCGCGGGCGCTGTGACAGGCGGCGCTCGATAGGCTCCATGCCTTCATTGTTGAAGCCAAAGCGGTTGATCGCGGCGTGATGTTCGGTCAGGCGGAACAGGCGCGGTTTGGGATTGCCCTGCTGCGGGCGCGGCGTTGCAGCGCCCACCTCGACAAAGCCGAAACCGGCGCGCGAGAGCGGGCCGAGCACTTCGGCATTCTTGTCATAACCTGCGGCCAGCCCTACCGGGTTCGGCAGGTCGAGACCGGCAAGCTGCGTGTGCAGACGGGGCGAGGTCACCGGGCCGGGCGCGGCCCCAAGTCCCAATTTCAGCGCCTTGATCGACAGCCCATGCGCGGTTTCGGGGTCGAGCCGGTGCAGGGCGGCCAGCCCCAGTTTCTCGATCACGCTCATCCGAAGGCCGCCCCGCTGCCATTGGGCGCGCAACGGATCAGGCGCGAGGTTTCAACCGCAGCCTGTCGGTGGATCACCGCGCGCTGGTAATCGGGATCGCTCACCATTTGCAGAAAGGCGTTGGCGGTGGGGTAGCGCACGATAAAGATCGCGTCCCAGCGTTCGTCCTCGGGGCCGATCAGCACGGATTCAAACCCGCCGCGCCAGACAATCGCGCCGCCCACCCGTGACAGGATCGGCGCGGTCTCTGCGCCATATCGCGCATAAGCCTTTGCCCCGCTCAGGCCCGCTTCTGCCAGATCATGCCCTGCGGGATAGGTTGCGCTGCCGCGGAACTGCACGAGGTTCAGCATCTCGATCGGCTGATCTCGGTCGAGCGCCTTGAAGGCCTCGAACTGGGCGCGCTCGGGGTCGATAAAGCGGGTCATGTCATGCGCTCGGGAAAGCTGTGGCCTGCCTCGGTCAGGGGCAGCGGCTCGCACCAGATCACATCGGACATTCTGAGCGCGCGATAGAGATGTGGAAAGAGAGCGTTCCCCCGCGACACCTCCCATTTCAGGTCATCGCCCATGGCATCGTCATCGCAAGCCAGCAGGACCAGGCCTGTTTCGCCCGCAAAGTGCTTTGCCGCCGTTTCGCGCGCCTGAGCGGCAGTCGAGAAATGCACATAGCCATCGGCCAGATCGATGGGCGCACCGGCGGTTTCACCAGCGTCTTGCAAGGCGGACCATTCATCCGCGCGGAAAATCTTGTAGATCAGCATGGCTGCGGTGATGCCGTGCGTGTGACGGGGAATCAAGCGGCATTTTCCCGCTATCTCCCCTTTGACTCCGGTCGCGGTCCGGCGCACCATCCATGCCAATCAACAACTGGGAGTATAACGATGCTGACGCGCTTTCTGACATCGGTTGCCGTGCTCGGCCTGACAGCGGGGATTGCCTCTGCCGACTACAAGCTGACCATCCTGCACACCAACGACATTCACAGCCGCATTGAATCCATCAACAAATACGATTCCACCTGCGATGCCGAAGATGAGAGCGCGGGCGAGTGCTTTGGCGGCGTGGCCCGGATCAAATCCATGGTGGATGCACGTCGCGATGCGCTTGCCGGCGAGAACGTATTGCTGTTGGATGCCGGCGACCCCTTTCAGGGCTCGCTTTTCTACACCACCTACAAGGGTGCCGCAGAGGCCGAGTTCATGGAGGCGATTGGCTATGACGTGATGGCGGTCGGCAACCATGAATTTGACGACGGTCCCGAGGGACTTGCCACCTTCATCGATGCGGTGAGCTTTCCGGTGATCTCCGGCAATCTCGATCTGTCATCTTCTGCGGAGTTGAAAGACAAGGTTGGAAACCACGTCGTGCTCGATATCGGGGGTCAGAAAATCGGCATCGTGTCCGCGCTTGCGACCGATACGGTGGATACCTCCAGCCCCGGCAAGGACGTCGTTTTTCAGGATGAGATCGACAGCCTGTCGGCGGATGTCGCTGCATTGCAGGATGAAGGCGTCGACATCGTCATCGCGCTGACCCATGTCGGACTGGCGAAGGACCTTGAGATAGCGGAAAAGGTTCCGGGGCTTGATCTGGTGGTCGGGGGGCATTCTCACACGTTGCTGTCCAATCAGGACGAGGATGCAGCAGGTGCGTATCCGGCGATGGTGGGCGATGTGCCGGTGGTGCAGGCCTATGCCTATTCGAAATACCTGGGCGAGATCACCCTGACCTTCGATGACGATGGCAATCTGATTTCGGCTGAAGGCGAACCGATCCTTCTGGATGCGTCGGTGGAGCCTGATGCCGACATCGCGGCGCGCGTCGCGGAGATGGGCGCACCGATTGAAGAGATGAAGCAACGGGTTGTTGCCAGCACCGCCGATTCGGTTGAAGGAAACCGTGATGTCTGCCGGGTGCAGGAATGTGCCATGGGCAATCTTGTGGCCGATGCGATGCTGGATCGGGTCGCCGATCAGGGCGTGACCATTGCCATCGCCAATGCCGGCGGTCTGCGCGCTTCGATCGATCCCGGCGAGGTGACGATGGGCGAGGTGCTGACCGTGCTGCCCTTCCAGAACACCCTGTCGACCTTCGAGATAAGCGGCCAGGGTGTCATTGATGCGCTGGAAAACGGCGTCAGTCAGGTGGAAGAGGTCAAGGGCCGGTTCCCACAAGTGGCGGGCCTGAGTTTCACATGGGACCCGTCGGCGGCGCCCAACGAAGGGCGGATCACCGAAGTGATGGTGGCTGGCGCCGATGGTTTCACGCCGATTGATCCGGCGCAAACCTATCTGGTCGTGACCAACAACTACGTCCGCAATGGCGGCGACGGCTATAAGGTCTTCTCGGGCGACGACAAGAATGCTTATGATTTCGGCCCTGATCTGGCGGATGTGACGGCAGAATATCTGGCGGCGAACTCGCCTTACCAGCCGTACACGGACGGCCGTATCAAACAAAAGTAAACACCCGCCGCGCCGCGCAATTCGCGCGGCGCGGCTAGCCACCAAGGCTCCAAACCTAATTCCTCCTCAAGAGATCGGATAGGCAGTGGCGTATTTCGTCCGCCCGGACGGGGTGCGCCTGCGGATTGCATAGACGGACTTTTCTTTATTTAACATTTGTGTAAAATAGAGAGATTGCCAGCCATGGAGGTCCTCTGATGAAACTGCATGTATTCTCGCCCTCACCCAACAGCCGGAAGGTGTTGTTTGTGGATGCCTATCTTGATCTTGGAACCGACATTGAACAGGTCGATCTGCCCTCGGGCGCGCAGAAAGGCGCGGAGTTTCTTGTGCTCAACCCCAATGGCCGGGTGCCGGTTCTGGAACTGGACGATGGCAGTACGCTTTGGGAATCGAATGCGATCGTGAACCGGCTCTGCGCTGAGGTGGACACATCTCTCTGGCCGAAATCGAACCAGCGTTATGACATCATGCGATGGCAATTCTGGGAATCCTGCCACTGGACCCCGGTCTGCAGCCCGTTCATCTCGCACCATCTCTTCGGCAACACCGATGTGGATCTGGACGCCGCCGCCGCCAATCTTGAGCCATTCGCGCAGGTGCTGGACGGCCATCTTTCGAAACAAGACTGGCTTTCAGGGCCCGAGATGACCGCTGCCGATATCTCGGTTTCGGCCATTGTGTGTTATCGCGAGGCCTGTCATTATCCATTGCAACGCTATGGCAACATCGCCCGCTGGATGGACCGGATCGAGACGCTTGATGTCTGGCAGAGGGTCAACCCGATGCCGGAAGCGGCCTGACCTCGCCGACCTCCGCAAGCCTGCTTAGTGTATTCGGCGCGGGCGAATCACGCCGGGTTTGATATGTCTCGGTCGCAGCAGCGATGGAGGCAGGGACGATGTGCGGGCGGTTTGTGGTGAACGCGCAGATTGACGAGATGGCGCGGCTTTTTACGGCGCTGACATCGAACGCGCTGCCGCCCGTCCCGAATTTCAACGTCTGCCCCACCAATCAGGTGCATGTCGTACGTTCGGGTGATGCCGGGCGGCAGTTGCTGCCGATGCGCTGGGGGTTTCTGCCCAAGTGGTACAAGACTGAAAGCGCCGGGCCGCTGCTGATCAATGCGCGCGCTGAGACCATCGCCGAAAAGCCCGCCTTCCGCGAGGCCTGCCGGGCACGGCGCTGCATCCTGATCGCAACCGGCTTCTATGAATGGACCAAGACGGCGGAAGGCGCGCGTCTGCCCTGGTATATCCAGCGCCGCGATGAAGGTGCGATTGCGTTTGCGGGTATCTGGCAGGACTGGGGGCCGGAGGCGGATCAGCAGGCCACTTGTGCCATTGTCACCACGCCAGCAAACCGGCACATGGCAGAGATACATCACCGGATGCCGCTGATCCTTGAACCGGATGACTGGCCGCTCTGGTTGGGTGAGGCGGGCCATGGCGCGGCGCGCCTGATGCGACCGGGCGCTGATGAGGTGCTGAGCTACCACCGGGTCGCTCGGGCGGTGAACTCGAACCGGGCCAGTGGGGCAGAACTGGTCATGCCGGTGGCCTAACCCGGTGGAGTGCTGATTGCCGGGTGATATTATGGCCAAAGGCTAACACTCGATCAAAGAAGCATTGTGATGGAAATGCGCGCCGCCCATGTCTATCCGGCCGGTGCGCCGCGGTTTTTTTTGCTTCTGGCCGGTTCGCAGCCCACTTCTTGGGCGCTGTTAACAAAGGTTAATTCCGAATGCAGGCGTTCCTCGCGCTGCTGGAGGACGACCCCAAAGCCGCTCTAGTGGACTATATCGGGGCGGTTCCCGAAGGCGTCGAGATCAAAGTGGTGCGCGATACCGATCGGGTCAAATATCTGCAAATCCCGGCAGCCCCGGTTCAGGACGAGATCACTGATCTGGACCTGCTGGAGGCTCAGGGCGGATCAACGCCGGTCTGCATCTCCATGGCCTCGCTGGTCATCAGCGCGACCGTCACCATAAGCGTTGGAGCGTCCGTCTCCATTTCGATAGCCACCGAGGGCTAGATCACGCGGCGAAGCTTTGCCCGTTCCGGGAAACAATGCCGGAGCGCGGCTTGGCGACCTATTGGACCGCATGGACTTTCTATCCGATGGCAGGCGCGCTAAAGCCCTTGTATGGCACTCGAATTTTCAACGCTCGCCGATGTTCATGCGCATGGTTTCGACACTGTGATCGACGTGCGCAGCCCGGCGGAATTTGCCGAAGATCACATTCCCGGCGCCATCAATCTGCCGGTCCTTGACAATGAGGAACGCGCGAGGGTGGGCACGATATATGTGCAGGAAAGCCCGTTTCTGGCGCGCAAACTCGGCGCAGCTCTGGTGTTCCGCAATGCGGCCAATCACATCGAACATCACCTCCGCCATCACGAGGGCGGCTGGCGGCCTCTGGTCTATTGCTGGCGAGGCGGGCAACGGTCGGGCTCGTTTGCCTGGATGCTGCAGCAGATCGGCTGGCGGGCGCAGATGGTTTCGGGTGGCTATCGCAGCTATCGGCGGCTGGTGAAGCGGTACCTCTATGACGAACCGCTGCCTCATCGTCTGGTTTTGCTTGATGGTGAAACAGGTAGTGCCAAGACTGAACTCTTGCGTGTGCTTCAAGCAAACGGTGTTCAGGTGCTGGACCTCGAAGCGCTGGCCAATCACCGCGGCTCGCTTCTGGGCGCACGGCCTGGCGGACAGCCCAGCCAAAAGGCGTTCGAAGGGGCGCTCGCCCGAGCATTATGCGCACTGGATCCGCGCGAACCCACGGTAGTCGAGGCGGAATCCAGCAAAGTAGGCGCACGCATCCTGCCTCCGGCACTTTGGAACGCCATGAAACTAGCCCGGCGGATTAAGATCATCGCACCACTTGAAGCGCGTTGCGAATACTTGGTGCAGGCTTACGACGATGTTCTCTCAAACCATGATCAGCTAATGTCGCGCTTGGACATGCTCCGGCGTATCCGAGGGCATGATACCGTTGATAACTGGGCGGCACTAAGTCTTGCGGGCCAGAAATATGAGCTGACGCGTGCTCTGATCACGGAGCATTATGATCCAGCCTATTTCAAGTCGAGTAAGGCGCCGGTGGCACTGGTTCGAATGGAGCGGTTAGACGAGACTGGACTTGATAAGGCTGCCGCGCGCATCGAATGGTTGATCAATCACTTCATCAGCCTTAGGCCCAGCCGCTCTGTCAGATAACCGATAAGCGCCGCGTCATAGTCCGCGCTTTGCAAACGGGAGAGGACGTCCTCGGCGATTTCGGGTGCGATGGCGGCGAGCAAGCCACCGGCGGTTTGCGGATCATAGAGCAGGGCGGCTTTGCCGCCCTCTGGCAATTCAGGGGTCAGCGCTCGGTTGTCGATGAACAGGGTCGAGCGGGTGCCATTGCTGGCCAATGACTCGGCGCCCGGCATGGTTGGCACCGCCTGCAGGTCAAGCGTGGCACCGGTGCCCGACATCTCGCACATACCGCTGAGATGTCCGGCCAATCCGAAACCGGTCACATCGGTCATGGCATGTGCCTCGCGCAGAATCTCCGATGCGCGTTGCTGCGATTGTTGCATCAGGCGATAGGCCTCAGAGACGTGTTCTCCACGAGCCTCTCCGGCCATCTCAGCGGCAAGGATCACGCCGCTGCCGATGGGTTTGGTCAGGATCAGGGCATCGCCGGGCTGCCCGCCCGCCAGCGTGATCGGGTCGCGCTCGCACAGGCCGGTCAGGGTGAAGCCGATGGTCATCTCATCCCCCATCGAGGTGTGGCCGCCGACAATCTCGGCCCCGGCTTCGCGCAACACTTCCTGAGCGGTCTGCATGATCTCGGCCACGGTGCGGCGCTGCAATTCATTCGACAGGCGGGGCAGGATCAGGGTTGCGGTTGCGGCTTGTGGCGTGCCGCCCATCGCCCAGATATCCCCCAGCGCATGATGGGCCGCAATCCGCGCCATCAGGACCGGGTCCAGGGTAATGCCCCGCAGGTGATCGGTTGTCAGGACCTGCCGGGTGACTCCCGTATGGAGCAAGGCGGCGTCATCACCGGGCAGGGGCGTGATGTCGGAGCGATCCTGCGGGGCGGGCAAGCTGTCACGCAGGGCAAGCCGTCCTACCTTGGCACCGCAGCCACCGCAAAGCGGTTTGCCGCCAAGCGCCTCATCCATCCCGTCGGCATGATGGCGAGGCAGAACGGGTGCCTTCATCTTGGGAAGCTCCCGGAACCGGTTCATGAAGCTCTGGTCGATGTGATCCTTCCAGCGCCACATGAGAGGCCCGCTCAGCACCTTGCCGAACCGCTCTCCCAACGCGGAGCGCGCGCCCAGCGAAATCAGTTTCAGATAATCGTTCTGCGGCTGATACCGGCGCATCTGCCCGGCCCCAAGTGCCGCGCGCAGGTTCTGGTAGAGCACGGGCGCCTCGCGCACCGCATAAACGCCGGCCTTGGGGCGCGGATCGTGGCTGAGATGGGCGCAATCGCCTGCGGCAAACACCGCCGGGTCGCTGCTTTGCAGATAGTCGTTCACCGTGACAAAGCCATCGTCCAGATTCAGCCCTGTCTGCGCCATCCAGCCATAGGCGCGCGCGCCAGCGGCTCCTGTGATGAAATCAGCCTCAAGCTTTGTGCCATCGGAGAAGAGCAAATGATCCGAATGCAGCGAGGCGATTTCGGCCTGTTCGATCAGTTGCACATCAAGACCCGCCAAGGCCTGCCGTAGCCGCTGTGCAGCGCGATCGCCAAGCGCGGAAAGCGCTGTGGCGCTGTCGATGATGCTGACCGTGGCATCGCGCCCACGATGGCGCAGCGCATGCGCCATCGCCATGGCCAGTTCGGCACCGGCAACGCCACCGCCGATCACGGCCACGCGAGCCGGTCCCGGTCGGGCCAGATAATCGGCCCAGCTCTGCGCGAACGGGCCAAGCGGTTTGGCAGGGATCGCGTGATCAGCAAAGCCCGGCAGCGCAGGCATGTCCGAGGTGATGCCCACATTGATGGAGGCCACATCATAGGCAATGGGCGGCCGCCCCGGCACATGGATTTCGCGGCGCTGAGGGTCGAGTCCCTCGACCTTGCCAATGATCACGCGCGCCCCGGCAAAGCGGGACAGCCGCACCAGATCGATGTCCAGATCGTCCCGATCATAATGCCCGGCGACAAAGCCGGGCAACATGCCTGAATAAGGCGCGGTCGGGCCGGGATTGATGACAGTGACCCGTGCCCCGGCCAAGGGGGCCATCCCCCATTTGCGCAGGACCAGCGCATGCGTGTGACCGCCCCCGATCAGAACCAGATCGCGGGTCAGCGGCAGGGGAGATGCGTGCATCTTGTCAGATCATCGCGGCATGTCCGCCGCGTCCTCATCTTCTTCGATATCGTGGGTCGCCCAGACACCGTCATCACCCGCATCGGGCAGCGACTCGGGCGTCTCATGACGATGGATATGCCATTTCGCAATGAAATGCGCGCTGACCGGTGCCGTGATGAATAAAAACAGCGTGATCAGCAACTCGTGCAACGACAGGTGATGTTCGATGAAGATCGAGTGCAGGATCGACGCGATCAGCACGCCGCCCACGCCCAAGGTCGTGGCTTTGGTGGGTGCGTGCATGCGCGACATCGGATCGCTGAGCTTCAGCAAGCCGAACGAGCCGACAAAACCGAAAATGCCCGACACGATCAGGAAGAAGGAAATCAGGAGCTCGCCTGCAAATGCCATGCCAGCCTCACTCGATGATATTGCCGCGCAGCATGAAGCGCGCATAGGCAACGGTTGAAACGAACCCGAGCATGGCGATGATCATCGCCGCCTCGAAAAAGATCTCGGACGAGATGCTGACACCGTAGAGGATGAGCAGGGCGATGGTGTTGATCACCATCGTGTCCAGTGCCAGAACCCGCACGCCAACGCCGTCCGAGGTCAGGATGCGCCAGAGATTCATCATCAGCGCGACACCGAAACAGGCGAAGGCGAAGTAGATGGCATATGTGATCATTCGAAAATCTCCTTCAGGCGCCGTTCATAGCGTTGCTTGATCTCGTCGCGCACCGCTTCGGGGTCATCGGTATCCAGGCAATGCACCAGCAGGCTGTGCCCCTTGGCCGACAGGTCCGCGCTGAGCGTGCCGGGGGTCATCGTGATAGTGCCCGCCAATACGGCGATTGCCTCGGGCGAACGCAATTCGAGCGGGATGCGGACCCATGCCGGGTTGCGCGCAGCGTCAGGCTTGAACAGCACGATCCGCGCCACGGCGATATTGGCGATGACGATGTCATAGAGCACAACGAGGATGTATTCGATCACCATCGGGATATTGCGCAGCTTGGGGCGGTTGGGCCAATAGGGCATGGTCACGACGGGGATCACGATGCCCAGAAAGAGCCCGAACAGCAGCGAATTGAGCGAGATGCCATTGACCAGAAGCTGCCAGACCAGCGTCAGCAGCAGGGTCAGATGAGGGTGCGGAAAAATGCGACGCAGCAGTCTCATTGCTCCGCTCCTTTCAGGACCGCGTCGATATAGCGGTCCGGGTTGAACAGTTGCTCTGCGGTTTCGCCTGCAAACTCGGTGGCCGGACCGGCAAAGATCGTCAGCGCGATCAACCCGGTCAATAGCGCGAATGTGGCGGCAAAGGATAGACCCGGAGAGGGTTCCGGGGCAGTGTCGATCTCAGCCTGCCCGTCGTCCTCGGCTTGTGGCACAACCGCATGGCTTTTCCAGAAGATCAGCGACCCGGCGCGAGCCAGACCCACAATGGTAACGAAAGACCCGATCAGGATGATTGCCCAGATCGCCACGCGCTCGGGTGCGGGCCAGGAAACCTGAAGCACCAGCAGCTTGCCGATGAAGCCTGACAGGGGCGGCATCCCGGCCAGCGCGATGGCACCCACAAAGAACAGGCTGGCGATGATCCCGGCTTGCGGCATCGGCGTGCGAGGGACGATGTCCGGGCCGCGTCGTTCCATCACCATGTCGGCCACCAGGAACATCAGCGCGGTCGCAAAGGTCGAATGCACCATGTAGTAGAGCGCCGCAGTCGTGGATTCAGGTGTAAAGAGCCCCACCGCAATCAGCAACGTGCCCATGGAACTGATCGCGGCAAAGGCCACCAGCCGCCCGATATCGCGTGATCCCAGAATGCCGATGGCGCCAGCGGCGAGCGTCAGCATGGCGGCAGGCAGCAGCCACTCTCCGACAAGCCCCTGGGTCACGGCCACCTCTGGTCCAAACACCAGCGTATACATGCGCAGGATCGAATAGGCGCCCACCTTGGTCATGATCGCAAAGAGGGCGGCAATCGGCAGCGGTGCGTTGGCATAGCTGAGCGGCAGCCAGAAATGCAGCGGCAGAAGGGCCGCCTTGACCGCAAAGACCAACAGCAGCAGCACCGCGCCGACCCGCAGCAGCGCGGTGTCGTCAGGCGGCATCTCGGCCACGCGCACCGCCAGATCGGCCATGTTCAGGGTCCCGGTCACGGCATAAAGCGTGCCGAGCGCAAAGAGGAACAGGGTAGAGCCGAGCAGGTTATAGACCACGTATTGCACACCCGCGCGCAACCGGCGTGTGCCGCCCGCATGGGTCATCAGGCCATAGGACGCGATCAGCAGTACTTCGAAGAATACGAACAGGTTAAAGGCATCGCCGGTCAGGAACGCGCCGATCACGCCCATGAGCTGGAAATGAAACAGCGCGTGGAAATGCTTGCCGCGCGCGTCCCAGCCCGAGCCGATGGCGTAAAGCACGATCGGCAGGGCCAGCACCGAGGTCAGCAGCACCATCAGCGCCGATAGTCGGTCCAGCACCAGCACGATACCAAAGGGCGCGGGCCAGTCGCCCAGCTCATATGTCTGGATCTCACCACCCAACGTCTGGCCCATCAGGGCAAAGGAAATGCCTAGCAGCAGAACGGTGGCGGCCACCGAAAACACCCGCTGCAGGTCCAGATGGTGGCGAATGACCATGATGATGAAAGGGGCCAGAATCGCCGGAAGAACGACGGGCGCAATGATCAGGTGGTTCATGCGTCGTCTCCCGGCTCTTCGGTCAGGTCGATCCGGTCGTTCCGGGAGGACAGGTAGGCGCTGAGCGCCAGCATCACGATCACCGCGGTCATCCCGAACGAGATCACGATGGCCGTCAGCACCAGCGCCTGCGGCAGGGGGTCGGTATAGGGGACCTCGGCATATTTGTTCAGGATCGGAGGCTGGTTTATTGCCAGCCGCCCGCTGGCAAAGAGAAACACATTCACCGCATAAGTCAGTTGCGACAGGCCCAGGATCACCGGAAAGGTACGCTTGCGCATGATCAGATAGATACCGGATGCCGTCAGGACACCCACCGCTGTGGCAAGAAGGAGTTCCATGTTATGTCTCTCCTTCTGAGGTGGGTTGGTCTGATTTCGGGTCGGGTGGATCGTCGCGTTTGGGATTGATGTCCATCGCGTGCTCGGTCACCATCCCCGGTTGCCAGGCAAAGCGGGACAGGCTTTCCAGCGCCAGCATCACCGCGCCCAGCACCGCCAGGAACACACCCAGATCAAAGAGCGCGGCGGTGGCCAGTTCGAACTCTTCCAGCGGGCCGATCTTTACATAGCCAAAGGCGCTGGTCAGGAAGGGCAGCCCGTTGAACCACGCCCCCATGCCGGTGGCAGCCGCAATCAGTACGCCGCTGCCGATGATGCCGTGATAGAAAATGCGCTGGCGCTCGGCCGCCCAGGTGAAGCCGCTGGCCATATATTGCATCACAAAGGCAATCGCCGCGACCAGCCCGGCGATAAAGCCACCGCCCGGCAGGTTGTGACCGCGGAAGAAGATATAGGTCGCCACCATCAATGCGATCGGCATCATCACCCGCGTTGCAACCACCATCATCAGCGGATGCGCATCCCCCGATTGTGGCCATTCCGGTTTGCGGTTCAGCAGATAGGCGCGCACATTCGAGGCCAGCACTGCCTCGGTCAGGGCAAAGATCACCAGCGCCGCGATGCCCAGCACGATGATCTCGCCAAAGGTATCAAAGCCCCGGAAATCCACCAGGATCACGTTGACCACATTGGTGCCGCCGCCGCCCTTATAGGAATTGGCCAGATGAAACTCGGAAATTGTCGGGAACGAGAAATCGCGGATCATCACCGCGTAGATCAGCGCGGCTGTGCCCACACCCGCCACGCCCGCGATCACCGCGTCGCGCACCCGGATCGTCAGGCTGCTGTCCACCGGTGTGGTCTTGGGCAGGAAGTTCAGGCACAGCAGCAGCAGGATGATCGACACCACTTCGACCGAGATTTGCGTCATCGCCAGGTCCGGTGCCGATAGGAAGTTGAAGGACAGCGACACGATCAGTCCGACCACTCCGATCAGTACCAGCGCAAGCTGCCGGTTGCGATGCAGGAAGGTCAGCATCGCCGTGGCCGCAATCAGGCAGAACCACGCCACGATTGGCAAGAGCGGCGCGTCCTGCACGTCACGGGTCGGCATCTCCATTGTGCCGGTGAAGTAGGCATAAGCAGCGATCGCCAGCGTGAAGACGACAAAAATCATCGCATAGCGCGAGATCGCGCCGTTATGCAGCGTGTCGGTGATCAAGCGGCTCAGGCGCGTCAGCGCGCGGATCACGGCGTCGAAAATGGTCTTGGCCTCGGGGCGCGGCATCGCGTTCCAGACCCGTTCCAGCCCCCCATGCATGACAAGCAGGACCAGACCGCCAATGGTGGCAATGGTCGACATCAGAAGCGCGGTGTTGAACCCGTGCCAGAGCTTCAGCTTGAAATATGGCAGCTCTCCGCCGGTTACCGCCGAGGCGGCGACCTTGACCAGAGGGCCGACCATTGCTTGTGCGTTCAGCCCGATCGTGACCACCAGAACGACCAGAAAAGCCGGCGCCAGCCACAGGCCCACCGGCGGGTCATGGGGATGGGCGGGATAGTCGCTCCGCTTGGGACCCAGGAAGACATGCGCGATGAAGCGGAAGGAGTAGGCCGCCGAGAACAGCGCCGCCAGCAGCGCCAGGCCCGGCATCAGCAGATGCGACTGGCCCCAGACGGTGTGCAAAGTCTCTTCCAGCATCATCTCTTTCGACAGGAATCCGTTCAGCGGCGGAATGCCCGCCATCGACAGGCTGGCGATAAGTGCGATGGTAAAGGTGACCGGCATCAGGTGCCGCAATCCACCCAGCCGCTTGATGTCCCGTGTGCCGGTCTCGTGATCGACAATGCCCGCGCTCATGAAGAGCGCCGCCTTAAAAGTCGCGTGGTTGATGATGTGGAAGATTGCGGCAATGGCCGCGATCTCGGTGCCAAAGCCCAAAAGCATGGTGATCAGGCCCAGATGGCTGACCGTCGAAAAGGCCAAGAGCGCTTTCAGGTCATCCTTGAAGAGCGCGATGACCGCGCCCAGCACCAT
The DNA here is from genome assembly GCF_041537905.1 of Ruegeria jejuensis. Taxonomy (NCBI): domain Bacteria; kingdom Pseudomonadati; phylum Pseudomonadota; class Alphaproteobacteria; order Rhodobacterales; family Roseobacteraceae; genus Ruegeria; species Ruegeria jejuensis. The sequence continues at coordinate 81,065 of NZ_JBGRUO010000013.1, forward strand.
GGTGATCAGCCCGGTCGTGGCCACGATATAGAACCATTCCGGTGTGCCTGACAGCACCGGCCACATCCGCGCCATCAGAAACAGCCCCGCCTTCACCATCGTGGCCGAGTGCAGATAGGCCGAGACCGGGGTGGGCGCGGCCATGGCATGGGGCAGCCAGAAATGGAACGGAAACTGCGCCGATTTGGTGAAACAGCCCAGAAGGATCAGGATCAGCGCGGGCAGATAAAGCGGTGAGCTCTGGATCAGGTCCTTGTTTTGCAGAATGACGCTCAGGTCATAGCTGCCCACGATATGGCCCAGGATCAGCATGCCCGCGATCATCGCCAGCCCGCCGGAACCGGTGACCGCCAGCGCCATCCGGGCACCTTGTCGCCCCTCTGGCAGGTGTTTCCAATAGCCTATGAGTAGGAAGGAACTGAGCGAGGTCAGCTCCCAGAAAACCAGCAAAAGCAGGATGTTGTCAGACAGAACGATTCCCACCATCGCGCCCTGGAACAGCAGCAGATAGGTATAGAACTGCCCCATTGGATCCTCACGCGACAGGTAGAACCGCGCGTAAAGGATGATCAGCAACCCGATCCCGAGGATCAGCCCGGCAAAGAGAAAGCCCAGCCCATCCAAAAAGAAATTTGCGTTCAGCCCAAGCCAGGGCATCCACTCCAGCCGGGCGGTGACTGCCTCGCCGCGCAGCACGGCGGGCAGGTTGATCATCAGACCGACAAAAGCCAGCAGCGTTGTGACCCCGGCGGACCAGGCGCAGGCATTTCTGCCCGCACGGATCAGCAGGGCCGGAAACACTGCTCCTAGAAAAGGAAGGGCCACGATCAGAAATAGGGACACCAGCTGCTCTCCGGTCTTGGGATGAAAATCAATCAACGCGCTGATTACGGATAATTTCCAACCTGTCCAGTTATTGCAAGTTTTCAAATGTGTCCTAGGGGCAATCAGTTGCGATGAAACTTGCGACGATTTGGCCTGAGCGCAGCGTGGTTGACGCGATCTTGATCAGGTTGGGGGTGTCAAAGCGCGGGCATTCCGCGCCGAATATGCTACGTAGTGGCAAGCAAAATGAATGAGATGGGTGCCATGACGGAACCTCGAAACAGCGGGCTTTTGACGCGTAGGCGGATTCTTGTTGGCGGGACGCTGGCTGTGGCCGCAGGGTTTGCCATTCGGGAATACCGCTTGATCCCGCCCGCCTATGCAGGCGGCAAGCTGACGGTGGGCGAGGCGCGCGACAAGGCGGCGGCGGGTGAGATCGTGCTGATCGATATCCGCCGCCCGGATGAATGGGCGCGCACCGGGATTGGCGCGGACGCGCATCCAATCGACATGCGGCGCAAGGACTTCGTCGCGGCCCTTCAGGAGGTGGCCGGGACCGATACCGACCAGCCGATTGCGTTGATCTGCGCGCGTGGCGTGCGCTCGGCCAATATGAGCCTGCGCCTGACCGAAGCGGGCTATACCAACATCATAGATGTGCCTGGCGGCATGCTGGGATCACGCTCTGCGACCGGCTGGCTCGATGCCGGTCTGCCTGTTGTGACGTTTGAGGAGAGTAGTGGATGATCCGTGCAATAGGACTGTGCCTTGCGCTATCGTGGATGGGGCAGGGCGCTCTGGCCGGGTGCGGCGAGCTTGAGGACGCCTGTGAAATCGGCACCGGTATCTATCATATCGAACTGCCCGACACGCCGAAAGAAAGCATGCCTGCGGTGATCTTCCTGCATGGGTATGGCGGGTCCGGTCAGGGCGTGCTGAAAATGCGCGGCATGGTCGAGGCGTTCAAGGCGCGCGGCTATGCGGTGATCGCGCCCACGGGCGAGCCGCGCAACGGCGATGGCCCTCGATCCTGGGTGTTCTATCCCGGCTGGGAGGGGCGCAATGAGCTGGGTTTCCTGCAGGATGTGCGCGCCGATGCAAGTGCGCGGTTCGGGATCGATCCTGACCGGACCATCCTGTCCGGATTCTCGGGCGGCGGTTTCATGGTCTATTATCTTGCTTGCGACACTCCGGATGCGTTTGCGGCCTATGCGTCGGTTGCAGGCGGGTTCTGGCGACCGCATCCCAAGGCATGCGCCGGACCGATTCGCCTATTTCACACCCATGGCTGGACCGACAATGTGGTCCCGCTTGAGGGCCGCGAGCTGGGCGGTGGCCGGTTCCGGCAGGGCGATATCTTTGCTGGGCTGGAAATCTGGCGCGAGGCAAATGAGTGCGTCGACAACCGGCCTGACGGGTTTTCCAAGTCTGGACAGTTCATGCGCCGCAAATGGACCCGCTGTGCAGACGGAAGCGCACTGGAATTTGCGCTGTTTCCGGGCGGGCATCAGATCCCGCAGGGCTGGGCCGACATGATCGTCGATTGGGCCGAGGGGCTGCCCGGAAGCTGAGAGGCTCCAGGCGCGGGGCTTTGGTCTGCGAAGTGCGCGTTGAATCATGAGCAAGCATGCCTCGTTCCGGTCTCTGCGCCCTGCATTCTTTGCAAAGAGCAGCCCAAAATTCTGAGCAGATGCGAAGGGACCGTGATGGGTTCCCACGTAGGAGCGCACGACTTCAGTCAATGAAATCGGACCGGAAACTTTAGAGGTTTCCGGTACCCGGAAGCCTTGTCATCCCGGCAGCCGTTTAAAGCGACGGGTCATTCCGCTGGGGTCGCCGCGCCCTTGCCGTCCAGCAGCGACTTCAACTCGCTGCGATAGGTGCGTGCAGTGCGGGTGATGGCCGGTTCGCGGAAATCCTCGCGCATGCCTAGCAGACGCCGTGCCGCGCCGGCGCTGACGCCGCTTAGCGCGGACAGTGGCACCGCCAGCGTCAGGCTCAGCGCGATGGGGATCAGCCAGGCCGAAACCATGCCCGCCAGAATGCCTGCTGTCAGCGTCAGCCCGCTCACGGTTTCCAGCGCGTGGCAGATCAGCAGTGTGCGCAAGTCATAGCTGCCGCCGTCGCGGGCCTGCGGTGACCAGCCCTTTTGCAGGCCCAACAGGCTGCGGAACACCGCGATCATCTGTTGCACCATCAGGATCGGGGCATACAGGATCGACAGGCAAATCTCGGACAGGAAGGATAGGCTGAACCGCCCGCCGCCGCCGAACTCGCGATACCGCGCGCCTGTCAACGGCAGCGCGGCTGCGCCCAGCAGTTTCGGGGCCAGCAGCATCGCGTACATCAGCACGATGATCAGCGCGTGGCGCGCTTCGGTCATTTCGGGCCATTGCGGGAACATCGGGTTGTCGGGGCTGAAATAATGCAGAACGGAGGCATCCTCGCCGCGCCCGATCAGCGCCCACATCACCAGCAGGGCGAACCAGATCGGTGACAGAAGATAGCCGATCGCGCCATGGAACATGTGAAAGCGCGAGATCGAGCGGAAGCCTTTCGAGCCCAACAGGTTCAGGTGTTGCAGATTGCCCTGACACCAGCGCCGGTCTCGCTGCACGTGGTCGATCAACGTCGGGGGCGTTTCCTCGTAAGACCCACGGATGCGCGGCAGGAACCGCACGCTCCAGCCCGCGCGACGCAAGAGGCCCGCTTCGACAAAGTCGTGGCTCATGATCAGTTGCTCGCGACCCGTCAGCGAGCGCAGGCGTGGCAGGCCTGCGCAATTGGCGAAGGCCTGCGTGCGGATGATCGCGTTATGGCCCCAATAGTTGCCTTCCTCGCCACACCAGCGTGCCAGCCCTTCGGCAAAGGCCGCGCCATAGACGCCATTTGCGAACTGCTGCACGCGGGCAAAGACCGATTGCGCGCCGATTAGCTGAGGGAAGCTCTGCACCAGCCCGGCAGAGGGATCGCGCGCCAACGCATCCGTCAGGCGCACGATGGCGCGCCCGGTCATCAGGCTGTCAGCATCCAGCACCAGCATGGCGTCCCAATCGGCCCCCCAGTTGCTGATCCAGTCTGAGATATTGCCCACCTTGCGGTCGGTATTCTGCACGCGACGGCGGTAATACAGCTCCAGATCGGGGGCCAGCGTGGTGCGCAGCGCTTCGATACTGGCCTGTTCCTGCGCGGCGATGGCGTCATCGCGGGTATCGGACAGGATGAACATGGCATAGTGATGCGCACCGCCGCGCGCCTTGAGCTCCTCCAGCATGGTGCGGGCATTGCCCAGCACATACCACGGCACCTCGTTATAGACCGGCATCAGCAACGCCACGCGTAAGGGCTGCGGGCGTTGGCGCACCCGCTGCGGCACCCGGCGCGACAGCGAGACCAGCCCAAGCAGCACGGTGCTGACCGTGAAGGTGATCCAGAAGAAATTGAACGAGATCAGGCCCAGCAAGATGCCTTCGACCAGCGAGACGCCCTCATCCGCGAACCAGTCCTGCATCACCCAGACCAGCCCCAGAGTGGCTGCCAGCGCCGGTGTGAAGGCAAGAAAGCGCCACAGCCAAGCAGCATCCGCCCGCGTCGCCCCGCGCGGGGCATCGGCGTCGCGAAAGCGCGCACCGAAATCCTGAACCGGCATCTCCAGTTCGGCCCGGGGCGGCATGATATGCAGGTCCTGCGTCATGTGGTCCACCGGTAGAGCCAGACCTCGGAGGCAGGCTGGCCATCGCGGCGCAAATGCGCGCGCAGTTCCACATGGTCGCGGTCGCCGGGCTCGAACCCGAAGGCCAGTCGCAACCCACCGGTGTCGGGATTGCGCTGCAGCACACCGTCGGTGACCTCGGCATGGGGCGAATAGGTGACAACGTCGATCTGTTCGATGTCGTCCAGCAATGGCGTGTCTTCGAAGTCGATCACCGCCAGACGGCCCTCGCCAAAGGTGTTATCGCCCATCGCGGTGTTGATCACCCGGGGCAGGGCGGTGCGGTTGGGCTCTTCTCCCCATGTCAGGCGATAGGCGATATCCACCTGCTCACCCGCTGCATAGGGCGTCGCGGGGCGCCAGTAGGCCACGATATTGTCGTAGATTTCCTGATCCGCCGGGATCTCGACCAAAGTCACCGTGCCTTTGCCCCATTCTCCCTTGGGTTCGACCCACAGGCCGGGGCGGCGGTGGTAATTGGCCTCAAGATCGGCGAAATCCGAGAAGGTGCGTGAGCGCTGCATCAGCCCGAAGCCACGCGGATTGCGGTCTACAAAGGATGAAATCTGCAGCCGGGTCGGGTTAGCCAGAGGCCGCCAGATCACCTCACCCGCACCGTTTTCGATCATCAGCCCGTCGCTGTCATGCACGGCGGGGCGGAAATCGTCAAACCGGGTGTGATTGGTTTGATCGAACAGGAACATCGAGGTCAGCGGGCCGATACCCACATGGTCCAGCTCTTCGCGACCAAAGAGCGTGGCCTCAACCTCCATCACGCAATCCTCGCCCGGGGTGATGTCAAAGCGATAGGCACCGGTCACGCTGGGGCTGTCCATCAGCGCATGCACGATCATGTTCTGCTGTCCGGGTGCGGGGCGTTCCAGCCAGAAGCGGATGAATTCGGGAAACTCCTCGCCATCCGGCTCGCCGGTCTTCAGCGCCAACCCACGGGCAGACAGGCCATAGGCCTCGTCCAGACCGATGGCGCGGAAATAGCTGGCGCCCTGAAACACGCAGAATTCATCGGTCAGGCCGGGACGGTGCATCTCTGTGCGCAGGCGGAAACCGGAAAAGCCCAGCGTCTCATCTGACGGCAGCTTTGGTACGTCTTCGGATTTGTTGAACATCGACAGATCGAAACCAACCGGCGTCGCCGTCCCATCCTCGACCGACAGGATCTGGACCGAGCGCGGGAAATAGAGGCCGGGTGCGAAGAAATCGACATTGAAGGGCGTTGGAGTGTCACGCCACATGCTGCGGTCCAGACTAAACCGGATCGAGCGATATTGCTCATAGGTCAGGTCCTGCCACGGCTGCGGAACCGCGTCGCGCATCGCATAGGGACGGCTGGCCAGTTCACGGGCCTGGGCAATCACCACGGACCGGTCAAAAGGCACGCCCGAGCCGCTCGCAAAGCCCGTAGCGGGCGCCAGAGCAAAAGCCGAGGTCGTGGTCAGAAAGGTACGGCGGGTCAGGGTCATGACTTGGACTTCCAGGGTTGCGATTTGAACCAGGCGGCGAGATAGGCCACTCCGATTAACATTGCAAAACCAACGAGGTTAGCAGCCGTCACGCTGGCAAAATCTCGCCCAGCCTGATCCAGAAACACGCCGATCAGGCGGGCTGCCGCCATCGAGAACACAAAGACGGCAAGCGATTGCTGGCCGACCTTGGTGATCCAGGTCAGCATCACCCGCCAGACCTGTGCCAGCGCTCCGGTTCCGGTTGCGACCAGTCGGTGGCCCTTGTCGCCTGCGACGACCCAGCCCAGATAGGCCAGCGCAAGGAAATGCATGTAGCGGAACAGGCCGAAATCGGTCTTGTCGCGGAATTCCTTTGTCAGCGGCCAGACCTCACGGATTGCATCCCCGACCTGGCCGTTCCAGGCATCAACCCACAGGAACACTTTCCAGGACCCGAACGGTGCGGACAGAACCAGAAACAGCGCGCTGATCCAGATCAGCACCTTCGAGACGGGCGGGGCCGGAATCCAGCCGCGCATGAAGGCAAAGCCTGTGAAGAACAAGAGTTGCCAGCCGAACGGGTTGAAGAACCATTGCCGGTCCGACCAGGGCTCGGCGGGCAGGGCCAGCACACCGGTCTGTGCGACGGCCCAGATGCTGACCGAGGTCAGCGCGGCGGCCCAGAAGCTGATCCGGTGCAGTGCCATGAAGAGCGGCATCATCGCCAGCACCACCAGATACATGGGCAGGATGTCGAAATAGTTCGGGACATAGGTAAGGGTGAATAGCCCCACCAGCTGCGAGGTCGGGTCCCTGAAGAAGTGCTGCAGGTTCAGGGAATTGATGTAACTCTTTTCAAACGCTCCGGAATTATCCAGCGCGGCCATCGACATCGCCACGAAGAAGAACAGAGCGATATGCGCCCAGTAGACTTGCCAGATGCGAAATGCCACCCGCGCGGTGCCCATCCACCAGCCCTTGCGCAGGAAGGCCCCGCCAAAGGCGATGGCCGAGGCCATGCCCGAGCAGAAGACAAAGATCTCGGTGGCGTCGGAGAATCCGAATCGAGCCGGAATCCATCTGGCCCAAGGGTCGCCGGGAATATGGGCGATGAGGATGATGAACATCGCGATCCCGCGATAGAAGTCCAGCCTCGGGTCGCGGGTACGCGCGGGTGTTTCCGCACGGTCCTGAACCATCGCAAAATCGGAAGCGGGCGAAATCGTCGCCATACTCTTTGGATCCTTCCAGGTCGTTATTCGGCGGGCACGCTTTGCGCGTCCGCGCCACCCCGACCAGCCGCGATCAATGCGCGACGCGCCAGGGCATAATTGTCTTCGCCACCCGCGCGCTTGGCCTGCCGGTCGTCGAGGATATGTTCAACAGCGTCCAGTCGCCCGGCGCGCAGACCGGAATCGATGGTGAGGCGTTCAAACACATCCCGCTGGGCATGTGAACCACCTGCGAGGTGCATTTTGTCGCGGGCTGTCAACAGGTTATCGAAGGCTTCGCCATAGCGGCCCTCGCCAAAGGCACAAAGCCCGTTGGCCGCCGCAACACCCGGATCGGCCATGCGGCGCGAAACATCGCAGTCGCTGCGCTGCGCGTCGGCGTGAATGCGTGCCAGCATGCGCGCGCTGGCGTCGCCGCGCTCGGTGCCGGTCAGGGCAAGCAAATAGTGCAGATCGGCAAAGATCAGGCAGCCATCCTCGGTCCGTGTGGCGCTCAGATCGGCCAGTTCATCCCAGCGATTGCCGACATTGACGCCCTCCAACTCCAGTCGCATCAAGAGCGAAGTCGCATTCGAGATATCGCGGTAATCGTCGGTACGGTCCTTGCGGATCTCGGCATCATACAACTCCATCACCCGATCCACTTGCCCCAGGTCGAGATGCATCAGCGCCTTGTGCCACCACACATGATAGCGGAAATTGTTGCAATGCGCCCAGGCGGACTCGCGGCCCGACAGCCATTCCAGCCCGGTCTTGGCATTGCCCGTCATGTCATGCACATGCGCCACAGCGTGTAGACCCCAGGCATCGTCGGATACCATCCACAGCGCCTGGCGACCTGCGATCTCGGCCTTTTCATAAGCGCCGGTTTCTTCCAGCGAAAACGCGTGGCAGCCCAGCAGGTACCCACGCCCGGCATGGTCGGGGGCATAGGCGGGCATCACCCGTTCGATCGAGCGGCGCATGCCTTCGGAATCGCCTAGCACAAAGCGGCACGCATGGCTGAGTTTCATCGCGAGCGTATCGTCAGGATGATCGCGCAGCACTGCCTCGAAGGTCTGCACGGCTTCGATCTGGTTGCGGTTCAGCCACAGCCGCAGCGCCTCGACATATTTCTGCTCGCGCAAAGTGATTGAGCCATGCCGCGCGGCATCTTCGGCAAGGGTCAGCGCCTCGGCGGCGGTTGCCATCAGTTCGCGGCGTCCCAGCAGCGACAGGAACATCCCCTTGACCGCATGACCGAGCGCAAAATCGGGCTCCAGCGTCAAGACCTTGCCCAGATGCTCGGGGGTGACCGCCGCATGCGCCAGGAAGCCCAGAAGAACGCCATCCCATGCCTCGGCGCTGTCCGCGCGTGTCAGGCTGTTCATCTGTCCAAAAACGTCTTGTTTCATGCCGGGGTCCACTGTGTAATTTTTCGTAAGGCTACCATTGCCTTAGCAAACTCTATTCATCGCCTGTAACAGTATCGACCTTGCTCGCGAATTGGTGAAACGACGTGTGCCAAAAACGCGAAAAAATCCGCCGATAAGGCGGCATGTTTCAGCCGAACGCCGCCAAAACAGGCAATGTGTTTCAATCGTCGAAGGGTGTGTCGCTGCGTAACACTTGATTGGTATCGGCATCGAAGACCGGCGGCGCGCGGCGATAAGTGACCGGGGTGCGGGACAGTTTCAGCGGATTGCCAATCAGATCAACGGGGCCAGGCCCGGCTGGCAATGTCAGACGCATGTCGCGGGCCGCCACCTGATCGGTGGCAAAGACCTGATCAAGCGTCTGCACCGGACCGACCGGAACCTTGACCGCCTCCAGCCCCGCGATCACCTCGGCGCTGCTGTGCTGGCGCAGCGCAGGCCGGAGAACGGCGTTCAGTGAGTCGCGATGCTCCAGACGTTGGGGGTTGGTAGCGAATCGCGGATCTTCGGGCAGCTCGGGATGGTCGATGAAGGCGCAGAAGCGTCGGAACTGGGAATCGTTGCCGACCGCCAGAATCACGTGGCCGTCAGCGGTTTCATACACCTCGTAGGGCACGATATTGGGGTGCCCGTTGCCGCGCCTTTGGGGCGCTTCACCCGTGGTCAGATAGTTCACGCCTTCGTTGATCAGCCAGGCGATCTGCGAATCCACCAGCGCGATGTCGATCTGCTGGCCCTCGCCGGTGCGCTCCTTGTGGCGCAGGGCGGCCAGAATACCCACGGTGGCGTACATACCGCACATCACATCCGCGATGCCGACGCCCACTTTCATCGGGCGGCCCTCGGGATCGCCGGTCAGCGACATGATGCCGCCATAGCCCTGTGCCATCAGGTCATAACCCGGCTTCGAGGCGTTGGGGCCGGTCTGTCCGAAACCCGATATGGAACAATAGACAAGCCCCGGCAGTTCAGGCGAGAGCGTGGCATAATCCAGTCCGTATTTTGCCAGCCCGCCGGGTTTGAAATTCTCGATCAGGATATCGGCCTCAGCCGCCAGCCGCCTGATGGTGGTCTGCCCTTCGGAGGTGGTGATATCAACGGCCACAGATTTCTTGTTGCGGTTGGCGGCCATGAAATAAGCGCTGAGATCGCTGGGATTGCCATCGGCATCCTTGGCATAGGGCGGGCCCCATTGCCGCGTATCATCTCCGCCCGTTGCGGGGTTTTCGATCTTGAGCACGCTGGCCCCCAGATCACCCAGCAGCTGCGTGCAGGTTGGCCCGGCCAGAATGCGGCTGAGGTCCAGAACCTTGACCCCGCTCAATGCGCCTTCAGATACGGCCATCATAACCCTCGCGCTCAATCTCGGCTGCGATCACGGTGAAGCGGTCGGCGTTTTGCGCCGCCTCAAGCGCGGCGCGCAGTTCCGCGCGGTTGCGCACGGTATGGCCGTTGCCGCCAAAGGCGCGCCCGATGGCTGCGAAATCATGGTGTCCGAAATCCACGCCCCGGTTTGTCATCTGCCGCCCCCGCTGTTTCAACTCGATCAAAGCGAGGCTGGCATCCACGAAGACCAGAAAAATCGGGTTGCCGCCGAGTTCTGCGGCGGTCGAAAGCTCTCCGGCCACCATCAGAAAGCCAGCATCGCCGGAAAAGCTGATCACGTGTCGGTCCGGTTCGGCGAGTTTCAACCCGATCGCCATGGGCACCGCGCAACCCATCGTGCACAGCGCCGAGGACTGGATCAGCCCGCGCGGTTCGCAGCAGCCCCACATCTGGCTGAGCAGGATGCGATGCGCCCCGCTATCGGCGGTGGCCAGCGTCGTGTCCGGCAAGGTGGCGCAGGTCTCGGCAATCACAGCTGCCGGTCCCCATTCGTCATCGGCGGGGAAGGCCGCAGCCAGCGCGTGTCGGGCCGCATCGGGTTCATTCCCGGGCCATGTCGGGCGTGCCGGGATGCCCTTGGCAAGGACCTCCAGCGTGGCGGCGGTGTCGGCTACGAGGTTCACCCCGGCCTGATGCATATAGTGATCGTTGGGCACCGCCGCGATATCAATGACATTCTGCGTGGCCGGGTCCCAGATCTCGCGCCAGCCGGGGCGCATCTCGATCGGGTCATAGCCGATGCAAAGCACCAGATCCGCACCTTGCACCAAGGGCACAAGATGGCTGTCGGCCAGCGGCGACAGGCCCGCGCCGCCCAGGCAAAGCGGATGGTCTTCGGGGATCACGCCCTTGGCCTTGTAGCTGGTCACGAAGGGAATGCCGAAATGTTCCAGAAAGGCACGGGTCACGCAGGCAGACCCGTCATAAAGCACATCCAGCCCGATGATCGCGATGGGCCGCTCGCTGCTCGTCAGCCATTTGCGCGCCTGTTCCACCTCGGTGCCGCAGGGAGCAACCGGGGCTGCGGGCGCAAGGCGGCGCAGGCGCGAGGGGGTGACCTGCGCATCAGCGACCGAGATCGGCACGTCGATATGGACCGGGCCGCAGCGCTGTTGCATTGCCAGCGACACCGCCTTGTCGGCCACGGTATCGGCGCCTTTGGCGGTCATCCGGAACGTGCCCTTGGTGATCGGGCGGAACACCTCCTGGTGGTCCATCACCTGATGAGTGTAGGTCAGCGCCTCATCGGCATCGACGCAGCCGGTCAGCACGATCATCGGCACCCGGTCCTGCTGCGCGTTGGCGACCACGTTGATCCCATTCATCGCGCCTGGCCCCAGTGTGGCAAGCAGGATGGCAGGCGCGCCGTCTCGGTGATGTACCGCCTCGCCCATGAAGCCCGCCGCATTCTCGTGCTTGGCCAGATGGAAGGTGATCCCGGCCTTTTCCAGCGCATCGACCAGCGTCAGCACTTCGCCCCCCGGCATCCCAAACGCGTGGCGGCATCCCGCCTCGTAAAGCCTGCGGGCCAGAAGGTCAGCGGCGCGAATGGTCTGGTTCTGCATCGAGGGGTCTCCGAACAAACTTTGAGCGGAGATTGCGCGTTGCGCGCCCGGAGGCAAGTGGAATCACGTCACTGTGACGTCGCAGCAGACTTGGCGATGGTGTCAAAGCGGCCATCCAGCTCTTGTCCGATGGCCTGCAATTCGCTGCCACCCTCTGCATAGGGAGCAAAGACAAAGGACGGTGTTTTGTAGGACAGCGTGGCCGTCCCGTCCGCATTTTCGGTCACATAGAGCCGGATCGGCGCTTCGATCATCGCCGCGGTCGAGGTGTTCAGGACGCGCACCGCAAAATCGTTATTGAAGACCCCAATGACGCGATTTCCGGGTATGGTGATGCCGCGCGACGCTGCCGCCTTGGTTGGCCCGGCCTGGGTCACGACGATCAGCCCGTTCTCTTTCACCGCAGCTTTTACATCATCGACAAGCTGGTCGTAGGATTTGCCGGTCGGCAGCACCGCCCATCCCTCGCGCGCAGCCATATCTTTTGCATGAGCTATGGTGGCTGCCCCCAGCGCGACAACAAGACAAGCGATTCTGAGCATGGCATTCTCCCGATCTGTCTCGCCTTGATGCCATGTTACGGGGGCGGGCGGAATCACAATTCCGTGGATCGGACCTCCGGCTCAGCCCGTGCGCTTGCGCAGCAGATAGATATCCATGATCCAGCTATGCTCGGCGCGGGCTGCGGCGCGGGTGTCGATGATCTGCCGGGACACCTCATGCAGCGGGCCATGGATCAGAATCTGTTCCTGCATCCCGACAAACGCGCCCCACCAGATGTCATAGCGGTCGGGATCGAGTGATTGAAACGAGCATTCACCGTCCAGCATGACGGCGACAGAGGTGACCGGATCGGGCCAACCCTCGTCGCGGATGCGGCGTCCGGTTGTGACGATATAGGGCGCGCCCAACTCGTTGATCGGGATTGCGTGGGCGGCGGTCAGCGCCTGAATGGCGGTGATGCCGGGAATGACCCGGATTGCCGGTTTCGGGTCCAGCCGATCCGCGATGCGCAGCGAACTGTCATAGAGCGAGGGATCCCCCCAGATCAGCAGAGCGACGCGCTTTGCGTCCTTGTGGCGCGCGATGGCCTCCTGCCAGCGCCGCGCGATGGCGTCATGCCATTCCTCGACCCCTTGCAGATAACCGTCATCCGCCCGACGTTTGGGGATGTCGAAATGGGCCAGCGGCGGCGGTGTGGCGCTTAGATCATTGATGATCTGCTCGCGCAGCCCAGCCAGATCCTCTTTGCCGCTTCCTTTGCGCGGGATCAGGATCAGATCCGCGTCACAGATCGCGCGCGCGCCCTCGCGGGTCACGTGATCCGGGTTGCCAGTGCCGATGCCGATCAGGAAAAGCTCTTGCATAACAGACAATGGCTCCGGCCTGTGTCGAGCCGGAGCCATCCTTTGCAGATTAGATTGGATCAGGCCGCGTGATAGAGGCGCGGGGTCACCAGGCCGGAACCCTTCATACCCTTCAGCGACTTGGCACCGGCCAGAACCGCAAGGTCAAAGACCGGCTCGATCAGCACGACCAGCATATAGGCCAGACCAAAGCTGCCAACGGCGGCCATGTTCTCGGCGCCGAATCCCTGACCGTAGAAGGCCCAGAAGGCGACCCAGGCGATCACGCCGCCCTGATAGGCTGCCGAGAGCTTCAGAACATCCGTGTAGCCCAGATCGACATAGGCGACGTTCTTCGGCAGCGCGCGCTTGGCCAGCGCATGGATACCAAAGAGCGGCACCAGCAATGTGGTAATGTTCACGAAATACATCGGCACGTCGCTAGGCGCGAAGAGCAGGCCCTGAATGGCCAGGCCAGCGGCCAGACCAACCGCAGCGGGCGCGACGCCCAGAATCAGCAGCAATGTGGTGCCCAGAATGAAGTGGACCTCAGAGATACCGACCGGGAAATGCGGCAGCACCTCGAAGAAGATAAAGACGCTCAGCGTGGCGGCGATGGAGCGCGCAATGAACGAGGTCGCGGCGCGTTCTTTCAGATCGTCTGCGATCAGTTTCAGAGAATACCCAGCGGCAGCGGCTGCTGTACCGTAGGCGAAAATCATTTTTGCGCCATGCACGACGCCCGGTTCGATATGCATTTACTGTCTCCTTCCCGCCATCCCCGGCGGATACGCGTGCCGGTTGTCCGGCTGTTTCCAATCACGGCAGGTTTCCTGACTCACGGATCGTCACAAGCGAGGGCCTTCCCGGCGATATGCCAGTGGCGATTGCCACGCTTGCTTCCCGATTACAGTTGCGGGGGCAGTCGGGGATTTGCACCCCATTCCCTTTTCCCCGGGCCTTGCGGCCCGAGCACCGTAACCGCACTCTTGTCTTGCCAGCCCCAATTGCGTCAACCCCAAAAGCGGCATTCATTCGTCGGCGAGCGGCCCATAAAGGATTAACGCTGGCGCGGTGCCGATTTCAGCGGCGAGTTTTTCCGATAACGCCCCCATCGTCGTCCGATGCAGCGCCTGATCCGGGGTCGAGACGGATTCAGCCAGCAATGCAGGCGTGTCCAGTGGCAGGCCGTTCGCGTGCAGCGCTTCGACCAGTAGCGGAAAGGTACGCTTGCCCATGAAAATCACCGTGGTGGCCATCGGGTCGGCCAGTGCGGATAGATTCAGATCTTCGGGCAGCTTGCCGCTCACATCATGGCCGGTGACGAATTGGACCCGCCGGGCGGTCAAACGCCGGGTCAACGGGATGCCCGCCGCTGCCGCTGCCGCGCAGGCGGATGGAATGCCGGGGATGATTTCGTATCCGATCCCGGCCTCGCGCAGGGCCACCAGCTCTTCCTCCAAGCGTCCGAACATGCCGCCATCGCCGGATTTCAGTCGCACGACGCGGGCGCCGGTCTGCGCATACTCCACCAGCAGGCGGCTCACATGGTCCTGTTTGGGCGAGGGGCGACCGGCCCGCTTGCCCACCCCCACCAGATCGGCCTCCTCGCGCGCATGGCTCAGGATCGGGCCGCTGCTTAGGTCGTCGAACAGAACCGCGTCGGCCTGTTGCAGCCGGTCCACCGCCTTGAGGGTCAGCAGCTCGGGGTCACCGGGGCCGGAACCGACAAAAGACACAAACCCGCTCATGAGCGCGCCTCGGCGATCAGGTGAAAGAATGTGCCCGTCACATTGCCGCGCAGCGACCCGGTTTGCGGGCCTTCCACACCTTCGGCATCGACCACGCGGGCCAGCGGCGCATCGGGCTGTTCGACAATCGAGGAATAGTGGAACTCATGCCCGCGTAAGACGGCTCCGGCTTCAAAACCGGGCATTGGCGCGGTCAGAGTGGCCTTGCGGTAGCCAAGATTGAACTTGCGCTTCTCATAAGAGGTCACCAGCCCGAGCAACCCCGCCATCTCGTGTCGGTTGCCCTCCTTGTCGATCAGCGCCTCACCCAATGCCATGTAGCCCCCGCACTCGCCGTGTACCGGTTTGGTTTCGGCATGTCTGCGCAGGCCGGTCAGATAGATCTGCGCCCCCGCAAGCCTGCCCGCATGCAGTTCCGGGTAGCCGCCGGGCAACCAGACCAGATCGGCATCTGTTGCCGGGGCCTCGTCACCCAACGGCGAGAATGGCAGAATCTCCGCCCCTGCCGCACGCCATCCTTCCAGCAGATGCGGGTAGGTGAAGGAAAACGCAGCATCGCGGGCCAAGGCGATCCGTTGCGCCGGAGGACGCGGCAGCGCGGCTGACGATGGCCCCTTGGGGCTTGAGGAAGACGCGGCCCCCTTGATCGCCTCCAGATCGACATGTTCGCGCAAAAACGCCGCATAGCCCGCGATGGCGCTTTCCAGGTCGGGATGCTCCACTGCCTGGATCAGACCCAGATGCCGTTCGGGCAGCGTCAGGTCGCCCCGGCGCGGCAGCACGCCCAGAACCGGCAGGCCCGCGCGCTCCATGCCCAGCCGCGTCAGACGTTCGTGGCGCGGGCTGGCGCAGCGGTTCAGGATCACACCGGCAAAGGGCAGGTCCGGGTTATACATCCGAAATCCCAGCGCCGTGGCCGCCGCCGATTGCGCCTGACCGCCCACATCCAGCACCAGCACAACCGGCCAGCCCATACGCAACGCGGTCTCGGCGCTGGTGCCGTGGCCGGTCTCTCCGGGCTTTGCCACCCCGTCGAACAACCCCATGGAGCCTTCGGCCACCACTATGTCGGCCCCCGCCACCTGCGCCGCGATGCCGCCCAGCAGCGTCTCGTCCATTGCCCATGTATCGAGGTTTAAAGACGCGCGTTTCGCCGCCGCCAGATGAAAGGCCGGGTCGATATAATCCGGCCCGCTCTTGAACGGCTGCACTGCCAGACCGTCTTCGGCCAGCGCCCTGAGCAGTCCCAGCATCACCGTGGTCTTGCCGGTCCCCGATGAGGGCGCCGAGATCAGCAGGCCGGGAGGGTTTGTCATCGCCTCAGTCATCCCCGTGGCTCCAGCTGGACCACGGGCTTTCGGCGCTTTGCGGTCGGTAGCGGCGGTCATAGGTCTTGGAGTAAAGGCAGCTTTCGTCAAAGCCTTCGCCTGCCAAAGCCGGGCCGACCAGAATGAGCGCGGTGCGTGAGATACTGTCGTCCAGCGCCGCCTTGAGGGTACCCAGCGTGGCGCGGATGATCCGCTCATCGGGCCAGCTAGCGCGGTAGACCACCGCCACCGGGCAATCCGCGCCATAAGCGGGGGTCAGATCCGCTATCACCGTGTCGAGATTGCCGATCGACAGGTGAATGGCCAGCGTCGCCCCGGTGCGGGCGAAGTTTTCCAGCGTCTCGCCCTCGGGCATGGACGAGGCGCGCCCCGGCGTGCGGGTCAGCACCACCGATTGCGCCAGGCCGGGCAGCGTCAGCTCGGTTCCCAAAGCAGCGGCGGCGGCAGCAAAGGATGGTACACCGGGAGTGACGCTGACGGGAATGCCCATCTCTTTCAGCCGCCTGATCTGTTCACCCATGGCAGACCAGACCGACAAGTCCCCGGAATGCAATCGCGCCACATCCTTGCCCTCGGCATGGGCGGTGGCGATCTCGCCCATGATCTGATCCAGATCCATCGGCGCGGTGTTGATGATCTTTGCGCCCTCGGGGCAATGGCCCAGAATCTCTTCCGGCACCAGTGAACCGGCATAAAGGCAGACCGGGCAGGCGGCGATGATATCGCGCCCGCGCAGGGTCAGCAGGTCTGCGGCGCCCGGTCCGGCGCCGATGAAATGAACGGTCATGTCTGTCCTCCGATGGCGACCGCGCAGGTGGCGAGGCGGTCGGTCGAGATATATCTGGGGGCGATCAGGCGCGCATCCGGCCCGGCAGCGGCAAGTGCTGCGGCCTCGGCCACGCTGCCGGTGCCGCGTTCGGTCGCGCTGCGTTGGGACTGGGTGAGTGTTCTGGCCGCGCTCAAGACGGCGGCCTCAACGCGCAGAACGGGTACATGCAATTCCGCGGCCAAAGTTCTCAGGGCAGGGTGCGCCGCCTTGTCGTCGGCCGTGGCCAGCGCGGTGACAAAGTGATCTCGCGCTGCGCGTCGATAGACATCATGCAGGCTTTCCGCTGTCGCGACAGAGGCAAATCCGAACCCGGCCACGATCATAGTGTCACACTCCATTGCACCACCGGATAGGCTGCTTTCCAGCCCCGGCGCGGCCCGAGGGGACCTGCCTGCGCCAATTCGATCCGCAGCAGGTCGCCGCCCAGCTTTTCGTGCCAAAGGGCCAGCAGCGCCTCGCTTTCCAGCGTCACCGCATTGGCGACCAGCCGTGTGCCGCTTGGCAGATAGGCTTTGAGCCATTCCAGCAAGGCCTTGCTCAGCCCACCGCCGATAAAGACGATATCGGGCATGGGTAATCCGGCCAGCGCCCCTGGCGCTTCGCCCTGCACCACATTCAACCGGTCGACCCCCAGAGCGTCAGCGTTGCGGCGGATGCGCTCTGCTCTCTCCGCGCGGGGCTCGATCGTGGTTGCGGTCAGGCTGTCATGGCTCAGCAGCCATTCGATCCCGATCGACCCACTGCCGCCGCCGATATCCCACAGATGTTCCCCCGGTTTCGGAGCCAGCGCCGACAGGGTAAGTGCCCGGATCGGGCGTTTGGTGATCTGCCCGTCGCTTTCAAAGACCTCATCCGGCAGCCCGCTCGCTTTGGGGAGAGTGCCGCCATCACCGCGTATCTCAAGGCCAACGCAAACCGGGTGCTGGACGTCGTCAAAAGACAGGGCTTCAGCCGTTGTCGAGCGATGGCGTTCTCGCGGCCCACCAAGCGCCTCCAGCACATGGAGGTGACTGTCGCCGAACCCCATCTCGCTTAGCCAATCTGCAAGGGTCTGAACCGCTGCGCCATCCCGCATCAGGACCAGCATCCGCACACCCGGCGACAGGTGCGGGCGCAAGCGGGTGAGCGGGGCGGCATGCAGACCCAGCGTCAGCACCTGTTCCAGCGGCCAGGCGAGGCGGGCGGCTGCCAGCGAGAGGCTCGATTGTCCGGGCAGGGCGGTCCATTCGCTCGGCTCGAAGTGCCGCGCGATCACGCTTCCCGCGCCGAACCAGAACGGATCGCCCGAGGCCAGCACCACAACGCGCTTGCCCCGCAGATTTTCGAGCAGTGGCAAACCGTCCGAAAACGGCACCGGCCATTCCACCCGTTCCGCCGCGCTTTCGGGGACCAGGGACAGGTGGCGGGGCGGGCCCATCACCACCTCGGCGCTGTCGAGAATTTGGCGGCTTGCGGGGGGCAGGCCATCCGGTCCATCTTCGCCCAAACCGATGACGGTCAGCCACGGATGCTCAGCCATGCCGCACCCCGCGAACCCCAACATTCTGATCCTGGGCGGCACAACCGAGGCCAATGCGCTGGCCCGCGCGCTTGTCGCGCGGGGCTTGAACGCGACCTATTCTTATGCGGGTCGAGTGGAGACGCCGCGCCCGCAGCCCCTGCCAACCCGGATCGGCGGCTTTGGAGGTGTCGAGGGCCTGAGCGCTTATATCCGCGACAAGGCCGTGACCCATGTGATCGACGCCACCCATCCCTTTGCCGCCCAGATGAGCCGCAACGCGGTTGCTGCCTGCGCGCAGACCGGTACCGCTCTGGCGGCGCTGGTGCGCCCGCCCTGGCAGGCGCGCGCCGGTGACAGATGGCAGCACGTCGCGGATATCGCTGGCGCGGTCGGCGCACTCGCGGGACCCGCCAAACGGGTCTTCCTTGCGGTTGGACGCCTGCATCTCGATGAGTTCGCCGCCCAACCCCAGCACCGCTATCTGCTGCGGCTGGTGGATGAGCCGCAACATATCCCGCTGCCCGATGCGGATGTGGTGGTCGCGCGCGGTCCCTTCTCGCTGGAGGATGACATCGCGCTGATGACCCAGCACGAGATCCAGCTGGTGGTGTCCAAAAACGCTGGCGGCAGCGGCGCGCGCGCCAAGATCGATGCGGCGCGAGAGCTTGGCCTGCCGGCCCTGATGATCGACCGACCCGTTCTGCCTGCGCGCGAGGAATGCGCCACGCCGGATCAGGTTCTGGACTGGCTCGCTCATTCCGGGGTGAACCTTGGCGTGTAAAGGATTGGCGGGCCTTGCCTTTCGATGATCTTGGTGCGCGAGGAACCGACAATAACCATAGTGCGCATATCGGCCATCTCGGGTGTCGCCTCGGCCAGGGTTGCGATGTTCAGCGCTTCATCCGGGGTCGAAACCGCGCGCGCAAAGAGGATCAGCCGCTCGGGTTCACACTCCTCGCGCAGGATTTCCAGCGTCTTTACAAACCCTTCCGGGCGGGATTTCGAGCGCGGGTTGTAGAAGGCCATTGCAAAATCCGCCTGCGCGGCGAGGCGCAGACGCTTTTCGATCAGGCCCCAGGGCTTGAGATTGTCGCTGAGATTGATGGTGCAGAAATCATGCCCCAGCGGCGCGCCCGCACGGGCCGAGGCGGCCAGCATGGCGGTGATGCCAGGCAGCACCGAGACCTCCAGATCGCGCCAGGCGGCGGGGCCGTTTTCCACCGCCTCGAACACGGCAGAGGCCATCGCAAACACACCGGGATCGCCGGAGGACACCACGACAACGCGCTTGCCTTCGGCGGCCATCTGCAAGGCGTGTTGCGAGCGGTCGATCTCAACCCTGTTATCCGAGGCATGCAGAGTCAGCCCCGCGCGCTTGGCCACCCGCGCGACGTAAGGAATGTAGCCCACTACATCGGTGGCCTCGGCCAAGGCACCGCTGACCTCGGGCGTGACCAGGGCGGCATCGCCGGGGCCAAGCCCCGCGATCTTGACCCATCCGCTCATGGCCGCCGTCCTTGCCCATGCACGATGATGATCGAGAAATAGGGGGTGATCCCGTCACAGGCCTCGCTGAGCTTGGTGACCGTCTGATTGGGCATCTGGGCATATTCGACAATCCAGGCCCGGTCATAAAGCCCGGCGGATTTCAGCGCCCGTTTCACCTTGTCGATATTGCGCCCGATCTTCATCACCACCAGCGCGTCGGTCCGCGCCATGCGTTCCGCCAGCATCGCCTCGGGAAGGGTGCCGACCAGCACGGTCAGCACATCATCACCCCAGGTGATGGGATCGCCCGTCGCCGTCCATGCCCCGGACATGCCGGTGATGGCAGGCACCACCTCGACCGGAGCTTCGCCGCGCAAGCGGCTGTAAAGATGCATGAAAGAGCCGTAGAAAAACGGATCACCCTCGCAGAGGACAACCACGTTCTGGCCCTGATCCGACAGGTCCTTTAGCCGCGCAGTGCAGTCTTCGTAGAAATCCGCCAGCAGCGCGTTGTAACGCGGATCGGTCACCGCGATTTCCGTGGTCACCGGGTATTCCATCGGGAATTCAGTGGCCGTTTCAGGAATCATGCCATTGACGATTTTGCGCGCCTGCCCGGTGCGGCCCGCTTTACGGAAATAGGCCACATGTTGTGCGCCGCGCAGCAGCCGGTCGGCCCGGACGCTCATCAGGTCCGGATCACCGGGTCCAAGGCCGACGCCATATATGGTGCCAACGCTCATTCGGCGCGGCTCGCGACGGCGTTGATGGCGGCCACGGTGATGGCGGAGCCGCCCAGACGGCCCTTGACGATACAGGAGGGGACCGGCTGTGCCTCCCACAGGGCATCCTTGCTCTCGACGGCACCGACAAAGCCCACAGGGCAGCCGATGATGGCGGCGGGGCGTGGGCAGTCGGGGTCTTCGAGCATGTTCAGCAGGTGAAACAGGGCCGTGGGCGCGTTGCCGATGGCCACCAGCGCGCCAGCCAGATGCGGTCGCCACAGTTCCAGCGCCGCTGCCGAGCGGGTATTGCCCATCTCGGCGGCAAGCGGTCGCACGCGCGCGTCATGCAGGGTACAGATCACCTCGTTATCTGCGGGCAGGCGGAAGCGGGTCACGCCTTCGCTGACCATCCGCGCATCACACAGGATCGGCGCGCCCGCTTCCAGCGCGGTGCGGGCGGCGGTGACGAAACCGGGAGAAAAGCGCACGAACTCTTCCAGCCCGACCATCCCGGCGGCGTGGATCATACGGACGGCCACCTGCTCCTCATCGGCGTCGAAACGCGCCAGATCGGCCTCGGACCGGATCGTGGCAAAGCTCTGTTTGTAGATCGCCGCGCCATCGGTTTCGTATTCATAAGGCATCAGGTCAGGTCCATACTCATGAGGTCTTGGGCGGTTAGACCGCGCTGGCAGGGCTCATCCCCCGCGCGGCCCTGTTTGACAAGATCAAATCGTCCGTCGCGGCCTACCAGTGTCAGGTCGCTCGGGGTCATCCGGGCACAGCCTTTTGCACATCCCGAGACATGCAGAGCGCCGCCTGTATGTGGGGCCAATGCCCTTGCCAGCGCCCGCGTTTCCACTTGCGCTTGCGGGCAGAGTGGGGCGCCGGGGCAGGCGTCGGTTGTCATGAGCGGATCGGTGCCGCTGGTCACGAACTCCGCAGGAGCGAGCGCCGCCCCGCCTTCCAGCAGGAACAGCCGCCAGGGCGTGACGCGCAACGCCGATGCCCCGGACGTGCTGATCAGGTCTGACAATGCGCGCGCGGGAAGCTGGCCGAAGGGCGCGCCATAGAGCGGACCCAGAGCGGTCTGGCCCGGTTCGATGCGTTTGCCGAGCGGGCCCGGTGTACTGCCTTGCCAGTCGATGGGCAAGGCTGTTGAGCCGATCAGCCGCGCCATGCGTCGCGTCTCCTGCGTGGCGCTTTGCGAGAACCAGCAGGCAAGCTCGATCAGCCGGGTGATCGCGTCGCGCTCGGTCACGGCCCGCCCGGTTTCGGCCCCGTCAGCCCGCAGGATCAGCCCATCCTGACCACGCTCGACCCGGATATCGGCAGAGTCCTGTGCCAGCAGACGCGCGGGACCGGTATCGATGGCAAATCCAAATTTCGCTGGCAGGGCGGGCAACTGGTCCAAACGGTCGATCAGTTCCTGCGTCAGCCGCGCCGTCAGGTCGTCCTGCTGATAAAGCGGCGAGACCAGGATGTTGCGCTTTACCTCGATGCCCGGTTCGGCATCCAGCAGACCAAGCGCCGACAACTCCTCCAGCAGGGGTTGATGATCGGTTTCGGTCACGCCGCGCAGTTGCAGATTGGCGCGGTTGGTCAGGTCGATGGTGCCATTGCCAAACCGCTCGGCTGCGGCGCAAAGGCCAAGGGCCTGATCGGTGTTCAACCGCGCCAGGCGGGGCCGCACCCGCACCACCAGACCGTCGCCGGACATCATCGGGCGATGGGCACCGGGGCACCATCCCTGCACCACGGGGGCGGTCATGAGCCTGCCTCCAGCCCGGCGCGGATCGAGTTGCGGCGGGTGTCCCAGAGCCCGGCCTCATAAAGCGCTCGGAACTTGTCTGCCATGGCCTGATGTGCCTGGGGATTGGCCTCTTGCAGAAAGGCATCCACGTCGGGATCGCCCAAGGTGGCATCGTGATAGAGGTCAAAGAGATGCGGCGCCACACTGCCGGACAGATGCGCAAAAGAGGCCATGTGATCCAGCGTCGCGGCGATTTCGGCGGCACCGCGGAAACCGTGACGCTGCATGCCCGCGATCCAGCCGGGATTGGCGGCGCGGGCACGCACCACGCGCGCGATTTCCTCGGGCAGGGTGCGGGCACGCGGCGTGGCCGGGTTGGTGTTGTCCAGATGGTAGAGCTTGGCGCTGCCGCCGGTGACAGCCTTGGCCGCCGCAAACCCGCCCTCATGCGTGGCATAGTCGTTGGCCAGCAGCAAATCGGATTCGGCCAGGTCCTGCGGGTGCACGAAACTATCGGCCTGGGTCACGCGGTCGCGGATGCCAGCGGCGTCGCGGACAATATGCTCGCCCTCCAATGCAAAGGCGCTGGCGTCCAGCCAGGCGTCACCGGCGGCTTTGCGGGCGTCATCGGTGTAGGTCTCGCTCAGATGACCCATGCCCAGCCCATAGCTGCCCGGCGCTGGCCCATAGACCCGCGCGGTGGGGCTCTGCCCGGCATAGGGGTTCCAGTCGGCGGCTTCATCGCGCGCGCCGAGAGCCCGGATCGCCTGCCCGTAAAGCGCCGACAGCGTCGGGAACACATCGCGGAACAGGCCCGACACCCTGAGCGTCACGTCCAGGCGCGGGCGGTCCAAATCGGTGATCGGCAGCACCTCGATACCTGAGACCCGCTCCGAGCCCTTGTCCCAGACCGGCTTCACCCCCAGCAGATGCAGCGCCATGGCAAATTCCTCACCCGCCGTGCGCATGGTGGCCGAACCCCACAGATCGACGATCAGCCCCTTGGGATAGTCGCCTTCCTCCTGCAAATGCCGCCGCACCAGTTCCTCGGCGAGCTTCACGCCCTGCGCGTAGGCCGCCCGAGTCGGCACCGAACGCGGGTCGGTGGTGTAGAGGTTTCGCCCGGTGGGCAGCACATCGTCGCGCCCGCGATAAGGCGAGCCGGAGGGGCCAGCATCGATCCGCTTGCCTGCAAGCGCGTCCAGCAGCCCCTGGCGTTCGGCGATTGCAGATGCGGAGGCGTCGAAGGGCCCGGCCACCTCGGGCGCGCGGCCAAAGATGTGCAGCCCGTCGCCGAACTGGCTTTCCTTGATGTCGCAGACGAAGCGGTCGATGCGGGTGATGGCCTCGGCACTGCAGGTGGCCTGATTCAGGCCAAGATCGTTCTCCAGACCGATCGCCTGCGCCTCGTCGCGGATATCTGCCTGCAGCCGGTCGCGGCGTTTCGGATCCAGCCCGTCGGCGTTCGAGAATTCGTCCAGCAGCGATTCCAGCCGCACCATCCGGTCCGGCGTGCCGCTTTCTTTCAGTGCGGGCGGAATATGGCCAAGTGTAATCGCCCCGATCCTGCGTTTGGCCTGGGCGGCCTCACCGGGATCGTTGACGATGAACGGGTAGATCACCGGCAGATCGCGGATCAGCGCCTCGGGCCAGCACTGCGCCGACAGCGCGACAGACTTGCCCGGCAGCCATTCCAGCGTGCCATGGGCGCCGATATGGATCAGCGTATCGGCTCCGAGGGCCTTTCGCAGCCACAGGTAAAACGCCACATAGCCATGGCGCGGGGTGCGCGACAGGTCGTGATACTCGTCCTCTCGCGCTTCAACCGTGCCGCGTTCGGGTTGCAGGGCAACCAGTGCCTTGCCACGCCGAAGGGCGGTGAAGCGGAACGCATCACCGGCAAAGCTGGGATCGTCCTCGGGCCTGCCCCAGACGGTGTCGAGGTCGCCGCGAAGCTGCTCCGGCAATTCGGCGAGAGCTGCCAAGTAATCCTCCAACGACCACGAAATCCGCGCGTCAAGCAACGTATCAGCAATTGGGGCGGCGGGGGCGGTGTCATAGCCCTCGCCCTGTAGATCGGACAGCATCGCCTCGGCCGAAGCCAACGCGTCCAGACCCACCGCATGGGCCATCTGCCAGTCTTTGCCGGGATAGGTCGACAGGACAAGCGCGGGCGCCTGTTCGGATTTCGGTTTGTTGTTGAGCTTCAGCCAGCCCGAAACGCGGTCGACAATGGCCTCGATCCGCTCCGGCTCGGCCCGGTGGGCGAAGCGGGAATACTCCAAATGCGGGTCGCGCTTGCCCGGTTCCTTGAAGGACGCGATGCCCGCCGAGATGCGCCCGTCCACTTCCGGCAAGACCACATGCATGGCCAGATCGGCGGGCGAGAGACCTCGTTCGGCCTCCTCCCACGCCTTGCGGCGGGATGTGGATAGCGCGACCTGAAACACGGGAACCCCGGCAGCATCCAGCGGTGACGTGCCGGATGCCCCTTTGCCCGAAAACGAGGTGGCGTTGACGATGGCGGCGGGTGCAAGCGCGACCACCTTTTCTGACAGCCAATCCGCCGCGCGGGGCGCTTTTAGCGAAGGTGCAAAAAGCCCCAATGCATCGAACCCGCGCGCGCGGAGGGCTCGGATCAGCGCGGCGATGGGGGCGGTGTCGGCGGAGGTCAGATACGCGCGGTAGAAGCTGACCAGAATGCGCGGTTTGTCAGCCCCCAAACCCGTCTCGGGGTCGATCACTCCGCGATCGGGGCACCATGCGCCACATTCGGGGATCGTCTTGGCGCCCATGACCGGCCCGGCATAGAGCCCGGTTGCCAGCGCCATCTGTGCCAGTGCCGCCTGCGCGGCCACCTCGCCGCCAGTGTCACACAGATGCGCCAGCCGCCGCAGGGTCGAGACGGGCAGGGTGGAGTAGGCATCGAGCCGCGTATCCTCGCGCCCATCGGCGGGCAGAACCGCCAGCGCGAGGCCCTTGCGCTGCGCGAGGCTCAACACCTGTTGCAGCCCGTAGGACCAGTAGGGCACCCCGCCGATCAGGCGGATCAGGATGCCTTTGGCCCCCTCCAGCGTCTGTTCCACATAGGTGTCGACCGAAAGGGGATGCTTCAGCGCGGTCAGGTTGGCAAGCCTCAGGCTCGGCATCCGCCCGTCTGGTCCGCCACCGCGATGCCAGCCTGCCGCGAAAGCGCCGAGGTCGCTGTCGGAGAAAGACAAAACCACCAGATCCGCCGGGCTCTGGCCCAGATCGGTCGGGGTTTCCGTTTCCTCTAACCCGTGGCTTTCGCGGAAGACGACGTGCATCGGGGGTCCTTACTCGGCAGGCTCGGATACGCCCGCGAGGATATCGCGGATCGCACCCTCATTGATGTCGTCGTGCTCGGCGATGACCACCAGACGCGAGCGGCGCGCTTCTTCCGGCTTCCAGGGACGATCATATTGGTGCCGCACACGCGCGCCAACGGCTTGGACCAGCAGGCGCATCGGCTTGCCCGTGACGGCGGCATAGCCCTTGACCCGCAAGATATTCAACTCATCGGCCAGTCGTTCGATATTGGCGACCAGCTCTGCCGGATCGGTTTGTTCGGGCAGTTCAACGATGATGCTTTCGAAGTCATCATGCTCGTGATCGTCATGGCCATCGTGATGGCTGGGACGCGCGTCCATGTCATCCTCGGCGGCGGCCTCAAGGCCCAGGACCACGCGCACGTCCACAACGCCCTCGGCCACTTCGACCACGGGCAGAGGGCGCGGGGCCTCAGCCGCGATGATCTCTTTGGCTTTGGCCACACCTTCGGGACCAGCCAGATCGGGTTTGGTCAGCAGGATGATATCGGCGCAGGAAATCTGATCCTCGAATACCTCAGACAGAGGGGTTTCGTGATCAATCGACTCGTCCGCCAGGCGCTGGGCATCCACCGCCGCGACATTCGGGGCAAAGCGGCCAGCGGCCACGGCCTCGGCATCGGCCAGCGCGATCACACCGTCGACGGTGATTTTCGAGCGGATATCGGGCCAGTCGAACGCTTTCAGCAGCGGTTTCGGCAGGGCCAGACCGCTGGTTTCGATCAGGATGTGATCGGGGCGCGGCTCCAGCGCCATCAGCGCCTCGATGGTGGGAATGAAATCATCAGCGACGGTGCAGCAGATGCAGCCATTGGCCAGTTCCATGATGTTCTCCGCCGGGCAATCGGGGATGGCGCAGGATTTCAGAATATCGCCATCGACGCCGACATCGCCGAATTCATTGACAACCACAGCCAGACGCTTGCCCTGCGGGTTCTGCATCAGGTGTCGCACCAGCGTGGTCTTGCCCGAGCCCAGAAAGCCGGTGATCACGGTGACGGGGAGTTTTTCAAGGGTGCTCATTCTCAGGCTCCAATCGGGGGAATGCGGGCTGCGCAGTTTTTGCGGAAATGGACGGGACGCTCGCGCCAGGGCACCAGCCCGTCAGCGGTCGCGGCATATTTGCTGACGCCGTCGACGATCACCTCGACATCGTCGGCCTCGTTGAGATTCTCATAGACAAAGGTCCAGCGCGACGGCCCGCCGCGCAAAACGATGGAACAGCCCTGATCGCAATTCGACAGGCATTCCACCGGTTTCAGGTGCACACCCTCGGGCAGGTCAGCCTGGGTCAGCGCGTCATGGAGCAGCCTGCCGGGGCGCTGGGCGTCATCCTCGACGGCGAGGCCACGGCGGCAAGTGGTACAGACCAGCAATTCCACTGGTGTTTGGTCAATCACGTCTCATCCCCCCTCGGGTGGTGGGGGACGGGGTACATGCGGGCCACGCTGCAAGACATGGACCCGTCACCGGCACACCCCGTCCGGTTTCAGTTCGGGTGTTGGCAGGTCTCCCGGCTTGCGGATGTCGAGGCCTGTCGGCCCCGGTGGCTGTCCCGCCTTCCCGGCCTTTTGGGCCAGTGGCGTTGGGCAGCCTCTCCGGTCACGGTCGCGGGGGCGGCTGTGCTTGGCGGTTCGGGCGTCTTTCCCGCCCCACTGGCACATTCCCTTTTCATCCTCTTTCGAGGACACCAACGCCAGCGACATGCGGCAGTCAGAGCGGTTTTGTCAAGCGCTACCCAGCGGCGTCGGGCACCCAAGGTGAAAAAGCGACCGCCCTAGGTCGCGCAGCGGCATGACCGACAGGTTGCACCATGCATGCATGAGTGAAACGCGCGGAGGAGTAGGCGGCATGAAGGTTGGTTTCATCGGTTTGGGGAATGTGGGGGGCAAGCTGTCCGGGTCGCTGTTACGCAACGGCGTCGATCTGATGGTGCACGATCTGGACGACGATCTGGTCGGTGCGTTCGTGTCACGCGGGGCCAAACGCGCCCAAGGCCCGGCAGAGTTGATGCGAGACTGCGACGCCGTCATCACCTGCCTGCCATCGCCTGCCGCCTCAGATGCGGTGATGCAAGAGATGCTGCCCGAGATTCGGCCCGGCAAGATCTGGATGGAGATGTCGACCACGGACGAGGCCGAGGTCAAACGCCTTGGCGCGATGGTGAGCGAGCGGGGCGGGGCGGCGGTGGATTGCCCGGTCTCGGGCGGCTGTCACCGCGCGGCCACCGGCAATATCTCGATCTTTGCGGGTTGTGACCGCGCCACATTCGAGCGTATCGCGCCATTTCTCAAGACGATGGGGCGCCGCATCCTGCATACTGGCGAGTTGGGCTCTGCCTCAGTCCTGAAGGTGATCACGAACTACCTTGCCACGGCCAATCTGGTGACCTGCTGCGAGGCGCTGGTGACCGCAAAGGCAGCGGGTATGGACCTGAACACGACCTATGAGGCGATTGCGATCTCGTCAGGTACATCCTTCGTGCATGAAACCGAAAGTCAGGTGATCCTGAACGGGTCGCGCGACATCTCGTTCACCATGGATCTGGTGAAAAAGGATATCGGGCTGTTTCAGGACGTGGCCGACCGTGCCGGCGTGCCGCTGGAGGTCAACCCGCTGCTGATCGATATCATCAATGATGGTATCAAGCGGTTCGGGTCGCGCGAACTGTCGCCCAACATCATCCGCCGGCTGGAAGAGGCCACCGGCCTCGACATCCGCGCCGCAGGCTTTCCCGCCGAGATGTCCGATGATGAGCCCGAGGAGTCGGGATATGAGGTCAGGCCAAAGGGTACCTCCGCGACAAACTGATTACCGGCGCGTTGGTGCCGCACGCATATCGGCATCGGCACCAACCTGACGCCCGCCGATGTCTACTTCGGCCGGGCCGAGACCATTCTCAGAGGTCAAACAGTTGATGTGTTTCACGTCGCCGATTGTGAGCGCGGCCACAGGATAGACTTGCTCAACCTCTTGAGCCATCAAGCCAACCTGCCCGGAAGGACCGCCCTTGTAGTCAAAGGCGTACACGCCCAGCCCGTCTGGCCGAATACTTAGAAGGCTAACGTTCTCCTTGACCCGGATGTCGGACGCAATAATCGCGTTGCCAGCCAAACCGAACAGACCGCCCATAGCATACTGCCTAGGTATCGACCGGACTCAGGTCCAGAGGGGATCAGGCATGAACACCAAGACAGAGATTTGCGGAGCCAAGGTCAAGGGCGGTATGTGCATGAATGAGCCGGTGACTGGAAAAGCCGGCTGCTGCCTACATGTCGGTTTGTCTACAGGGTCAAAGACACCCGAAGGTCGGGCGCGGCAGATAGAGGCGAACCGCGCACGCTGGGCTGAAATCAAGCGGGCCTTGGCGCACTATCGGAGGAACAGGGTGGATTCAAACGGCTCGACGCCAAGATCCCCTCAAGCCTAACAACCCTTAATCCAGCGTTCTGGCGGCTGTAATGCCAGCTAACTAAGTCCATCTCAAGAAACGGGAAATCGCACATGTATGCGCCTATTTTGATGAGAAGGTGTCCTGAACATGCGATTAGAAACAGGCCTGACGCCTCCGAACGTTCGCACGACATTCGCTCGCGCTCTCGGGGATGCAGATGACGACACCCGCCTTTGGTTTGTTCAGAGGGTCCGGCAGGTATTCTAGCACTTGCCCCATCGTCCGCCATTCCATTGCATCATTCGGTAAAAAGAGGCTTTTGTCGTTAGGGTCGTAGTGAGTAGCAGGCGGGATCGGAAAGTTGCCTATGAGGTATCGACGGCGCTTTTGTGGCACCCCGTAGTCGGCAGCAATTAGTTCGGTCCTTGTTGGTATCGGAAAGTCGCCATCTTCATCGATTCCAATCGATCGCAACGGTATTTGAGACGGTAGATACTTTTGGATCGCTGGCACATTTTCCATGATCCAATACTTAGGTTTCTTGGCGTAGACGCATCGCAAAAAAGACTGAACCAGTAATATGCCGTCCAGAACATTGCGTGTCTTGTTAGACTTTGCGGTGCTAAATTGAGTGCATGGTGGACCGCCAATTACAATGTCTGCGTCAGGTAGCGTGTTGTAGTTGAATTCTTTAAGGTCCTGTTGACGCGCAGTTACTTTGTGATTTGCACTGTATGTCGTTACAGCATCTTTGTCGTAGTCCAGCGCCGCAACGACCTCGAAACCTGCTGCTTCAAAGCCAGCGGAAAAACCACCGGGTCCACAGAAAAGATCAATAACTCGTAGCGGCATGTTCTCACTATACTACAACTAGGGTGCATGTCTTGTCCTATATGACTCAATACGGGGGTTCAACGCAGTGTGCGAGCGAAAGTTGGAACATCCGCAGAGTGAAAGCTTTCGACTTCGTGTTTTCGAGCTTAAGTGTCTGTATTTGATCGACTAAATGCCATCTTGGCAGCACCATATGGCGTGAAAAAGCTGGAGATGCCAAATGCCTTATCTGACAAAACTTGAAGTTAAAACTGCTACTCGTGCCAGCAGGCAAGATCCAGTTCAACTACGCCGCCGCAAACTTGTCGCTGCAATTGAAGAACAGTTGAATGCGGCTGATGCTGCGGTAAACGGCGAAACCCATGAGGTGACGCGCAAGACATGGGTCAAGAATGAGCAGGGTGAAAAAGTGCTGGTGGACAAGCTGCGCAAAGTGCGTCCGTGGTTTTTTGAACAAGACGGTGGCTGGTACGTGCAGTGCAAATACGGAAACAAGGCGCTGATGATTGGCAATGGAAACGCGGTCTTTGTGAAAGCGCTAAAGGAAATTGCTGGCGCGCTGAAGGCGTTGAAGGCGGCGACAGACGCTGGTGAACTGGACGAGGCGATTGCGAAGGCGACGCAGCGCAGGAAAACAAAGTAAGACGTTTTGGTTGGCGCAGCAGCGGTTGCGTCAACTACCCATTCAGTATCCGCAGTAGTGTATCACCCTCTATCAAGTCTTCATTCTTTGCCGCCAGCGCTTTCATCGCAATCTCTTCTGTCACCACGTAGTTCTGTCGTTCAATGCCCAAAGCCGCCAACAGCCCTGCTTCATCTAGTTTACCTGTTGCAAGCATGTTGAACGCCGTTTCCACCACACCGCCGCCGTTTGCCGTCACTTCCTTCTTTTGGCTTTTTCGCATGTCGCGTCCGCTGTGCATTTCAGCGTTTAGCAACGGGCTGTACTTGCTGTAGTGCTTGTCCAACATCGCCGTGCTGTTACCCATTTGCTTGCTCAAAGCGTGTGTGCTGATGCCGCGCTTCAAGTCCCGCGTCGCGTAGTAGTGCCGCAAGCTGTACAGAGTGCGGGATTTGCCATCAGCGCCAACTTTCAATCCTAAGTCATCCAGCAGCGCATTAAATGCGCGGTTTAAGCTCGCGATGTTTGCAACAGCGCCTAAGCGCGTGGTGAATACATGCTCGTTGCTTTTTGCTGCGATAAGCTGAGCGAAGCTGTCGTAGCTGAGAGCAGGGTTCAGCTTACTTTGTCTGTCCAAGTAGCCTTCCACTGTGTCTCGCGCCACTGCGCTTCTCTTTCGCGTTTTTCCGTCTACGTTCACCACCAAATAGCGCTCGCCGTCATTCTCTTGCCATTCAATGTTGCGCCAACGCAGGCGCAACGCCTCCGTGCCATGCCTCACGCCAGTGTTTGCGAGAAACAGCACATAGTTGCGCAGTACTTCGCGTGTTACTTGTGCTTTCTTGTCTTTCGTCTTTTTGTGCCACGTCCGTAGCGCTGTATAAATCTTCTTATACTCGGCGTCCGTGAAGCTGCCTCTGCTTTCGCTTTTGACACCTTTGTTAAGCAGGGTGGGGCGCATGGATTTTACTATCCAGCCGTGTAGCTCTGCTTCGTCCAATACTCTGTTCAGTGCTGCATTGTGATTGTTGATGCCGCTCTGCGAGAATGGTTTTTTGTTCGTTTCAGTGCGCCACGCGTCAAATGCCGTCAGCGCAGCCAAATCAATCTTAGCTACATCCGTGTTGCCAAAATACGGGATGAGCCAAATGCGCAGCGCTGAGATGTAGTCTTTGTAAGCTTGCTTGCCGCCACCCTCATCAAGCTCGCGCTGCATTCGCGCAATCGCATGCTCAGCCACATGCTTAAATTTGCGGGTTTGGGCAGGCAGGTGATTTTTGATGCGCGCTTTGGTCTCGTGGTACAAATCAATTGCGCGTTCTTTGGCTTCTTCTAAGTCGTCTGTCTTTGTGCTTTTCACAACACGTTTGCCGTTGTCCAAGGTCAGCCGCACGTACCAATTTTCGCTGCCCTGGCGCTTATCCAGCTTCAGTTTTTTGTGCACATTTACAGTAGTAACGCCGTAGCTCATCGCGTGCTGCTTCGCCTAGTTGCCTGTTTTTTCTCAGTATACGGCAAAAGGTCTCAAAATGCAGCCGAATCTGCGCGCGGACTGTGTACGAATTGTGCACGAAAATCACGCGACTACATCTTGTGTCACAGGGCGCAATTTTGGTGAATTTTACAAGATGTTGTGGAGGCGAGTACCGGAATCGAACCGGTGTACACGGATTTGCAATCCGCTGCGTCACCACTCCGCCAACTCGCCTTTCTTAGTGAAATCAATCACTTGCTGTGGTATGAGGGGTTTTCTAGCAGCTTTGTTCAATGGCGTCCAGACAGTCTCGGCCAAAAATCATCTAATTGCGCGGTCAATCTGGCCAATCTGCACGTTGCAACAGGGCAACCGAGGAAATGTTACTTGTGGATGGGACATTGCCGCCCGGGTGCCAGTATGGCACAAGCCACAATAACACAGTGTTGGAAGATCACGATTATGCCTGACTTTGCCGCACGGCGCCGTACCATGGTGGATACGCAGATCCGCCCGTCGGACGTGACCAAGTTCCCGATTATCGAGGCGATGCTGGAGGTCCCCCGCGAAGCCTTCGTGCCCGATGCGAAGCGCGAGGCCGCCTATGCAGAGGAGATGATTGATCTGGGCGATGGGCGGGTGCTGCCCGAGCCCCGGACATTTGGGAAAATGCTTGATGCGCTCAACATTCAGGACGACGAAGCGGTTCTGGATGTGGCTGCGGCACTGGGGTACTCCACCGCCGTCACCGCGCACTTGGCCCAATTCGTTGTCGCTGTCGAGGAGGATGTCGCCATGGCAGGCGAGGCGCAGTCGCTTTTGTCCGAGGCCGGCGCCGACAATGCGGTTGTGCATCACGGGCCGCTGGCCGAAGGAGCAGCAGAGCACGGCCCCTATGATGCGATACTTGTTCAGGGGGGCGTCGAACAGGTGCCCGAAGCTCTGCTGGCGCAGCTAAAGGAGGGCGGGCGCATTGCCTGCACCTTTGTTGAGGATGGCGTGGGTACCGTGCGGATCGGGCATAAGTCCGGCGGCAAGCTGTCGTGGCGATACGCATTCAATGCTGGCGGGCAAGTCCTGCCGGGATTCGCAAAACAACCGGAATTTTCGCTTTGACCCGTTGGGTCGGGAAAAACAGGCCGGACATAAAAAGAGGCGCGGAAAACAATGTTGAGAGCAGTACTAAAAGGAACGGCGCTGTCGGTTGCGCTTTTGGCGGCATCGGTGGTGCCACGATCGGCGGTCGCGGATAATCTCGCAGATGCGCTGGTTGGGGCTTACAATACCAGTGGGCTTTTGGAACAGAACCGCGCACTGCTGCGGGCGGCGGACGAAGATGTTGCGATAGCGGTGGCGCAGTTGCGCCCAATCATCAGCTGGACCATGCAGATTCAGCGGCAATTGGTGGATCAGCAGAACAACAATTTCAGTTCGAACAATGGTGAGACCAGCGGGTTTGTCGGTCTGTCCTTCCAGCAGTTGCTCTTTGATGGAGGTGCAACCCGGCTGGCCAAGCAAGCCGCCCAGGAATCCGTGTTGTCAGCACGTCAGACATTGATTGACGTCGAGCAAAGCATCCTGTTCCGGGCGGTTAGCGCCTATATGAACCTGATCCTGCAGGAAGATAACGTTGCGCTTCGCCGCAACAACGTCCGGGTTCTGGGTGAGGAATTGCGAGCATCACAGGACCGCTTTGAAGTGGGTGAAGTCACGCGAACGGATGTGGCTCTGTCCGAGGCCAGTGTTGCGGCAGCCCGCGCGAACCTGGCTGATGCCTTGGGTACTCTCACAACAGCTAAGGCCGAATATGTAAACGCCGTCGGAAACGAGCCAGGCAAAACTGCAGGCCAGCCGAGCTTGCCGAGGCTTCCAGCTTCGATTGACGCGGCTATAGCGGTTGCGGTCAGAACGCACCCGGACATTCTGGCGGCACAGCACCAGGTGCGCGCTGCGGAACTGATTGTACAGCAGCAACGCAAGGAACTCGGGCCTAACCTGACCCTGGATGCGGATCTGGGATATACTGAGGACTTCAGTAGTTCCGATTTCCGCAATGACTCTTCCGCCGGGGTGACGTTTCGGCAGCCGGTTTATGCCGGGGGCGCGCTTGCGGCGCAGATTCGGCGCGCAATTGCCACGCGCGATTCCACCCGTTTTGCGCTGTTGACCTCCCAAAAGGACGTTATTCAGGGGGTCAAGGACGCCTATGTCCGGTTCCAGACAGCCGAGGCCAGCTTGACCGCTTCGAACGAACGGGTGCGGGCGGCGCAGATCGCGTTTGATGGGATCCGTGAGGAAGCGACGCTGGGCGCTCGGACAACCTTGGATGTGTTGACGGCCGAGCAGGACCTGCTGGATGCGCAGACCCAGCAGATATTTGCGCGCTCCGAACGTTCTCTGGCTGCCTATCAGGTGCTGTTGTCGCAAGGTTTGCTTACGGCTGAACGGCTGGGGCTGGCGGTTCAGATCTATGATCCGACGCTCTATTACAATCTGGTAAAAAATGCGCCTGCCAAAGTCAGCAAGCAGAGCAAGGATCTGGACCGTGTCCTGAAAGCGCTGGGCAAGCAATAACGTTCCACTCCTGTGTTGGCAGAACAGCCGGGCTTCGCTACACTTGGGGTGAGGTTCAGAGTGGTAGAAAAAAATGTCCAATCAAGCAGCCGATTTGGGAATCGAGGATGTGCTGTCCTCGATCAGAAAACTTGTCAGCAATGAAGGCGTGCCCGAGCCGCGACCGGTCGCGCCAAGAAGGCCGAAAAAGGCCAATAAACTCGTCCTGACACCCGCTTTGCGCGTGACAGAGCCGGTTCCCGAGGCGGAACGCCGCGCGCCACCCGAGCGTGGGGCGGCGGTTCCGTGGACCAACCCGAAAGCGACGCTCTATCAGGCGGCAAAATCGACCCGACAGGCAGAGGGTGAAACCCCGCCTTCAAAGCCCCGTCCGATGCTGCTGCGGCCTGAAGATGCGGTTCCTAACGACAAGGTGGCATGGATTCGCCCAAAGATCGTTCCGGACGAAAGTCGAGATCGTGAACAATCGGCGGATGAGTTTTCGTTTCGCCACAATGCTGAAACAGCCAATCCGTCAATCGCGCCACTTGAAGAGCCGTTGAGCAAAAAGATCGAAGCGCTTGAAGCGGCGATTGCGCGTACCGAGGATCAGTGGGAGCCTGACGGCACCACGGATGAGGAGTATTCCGGCACCAAGGTCGATCCATCCATTTCATGGCGGGACCGTGCGCCTGAAAAAGACGCGGCAGCGGCGCCGGATGCGGTGTCACAGGTGGAAATCGCTGCGGCTTCGGTGGTGGAACCTGCGCCGGAGGTAACGGCAACGCCAGAGACGCACACCGAAGACGCGTCACAGGGTACGGCTGCATCTCTGCAGGATCCGGTGACTGCGGATGGGGCGGTACTGGACGAGGAAAGCCTGCGCGTGCTTGTCGCGGAAATTCTGCGAGAGGAATTGCAGGGCGTTCTGGGCGAGCGGATCACGCGCAATGTGCGCAAGCTTGTCCGCCGCGAAATTCAGCGCGCACTGACCGCCCGCGATCTGGGCTAAACCTCTACTGCCGCGCCGGGCTTTCCGCCAGCGCGAGCAGCAGGTCGAGGTCCATGTAGCGCTCCAGATGATCGGCCAGCGCGTCGAGCGTTGCTTCGACACCGTCCTCATAGGCGGTGTCCGAGCTTTGTCCCTGCGACGCCAGATATCCCGTGCGAAACGCATCCGACGAGAAGATACCGTGCAGATAGCTGCCGCGAATGCGCCCATTGGCTGAGGCCGCGCCTTCGGGCCGGTCACCGATGGACAGCCATGCACGCGCGCAGTCCGGCCCGGTGGTCCGGCCCATGTGAATTTCATAGCCGCTCACGGTTGTGCCAGTCTCCAGCGCAACCGCTTCGGTCAGCTTGACCTGTTTGCGCCCCGCCATCACCGTCTCGACATCCAGCAGGCCGAGACCGGCGACCTTGCCCGGACGGCCATCGACGCCATAGGGATCGTCGATACTGTGCCCCAGCATCTGATAGCCGCCGCACAGGCCCAGAACATGCCCGCCGCGCCGCACATGTGCCAGCAGGTCGATATCCCAGCCCTGGGCGCGGAAATAGGCCAGATCGCCGATCGTGGATTTGCTGCCCGGCAGCAGCACCAGATCGGCATCGCCGGGCAGGGGGCGCCCGCCCGGCACGATCTCGACCGTGATGCCGGGTTCGGCGGCCAGCGGGTCGAGATCGTCGAAATTCGCCATGCGTTCCAGCTGTGGCACCACAACCTTGAACGCCCCGCCCGCATGCGAGCGGATGTCCATCATGTCCTCGGCGGGCAGCTTCCAGGCGTCCTCGAACCACGGCACCACGCCCAGACAGGGCCAGCCGGTGCGCGCCGCAATGTCGTCGCGCCCGTCATCGAACAGGCGGATATCCCCCTTGAAGCGGTTCACCGCAAAGCCCCGGATCCGGTCCAAATCGGTCTGATCCAGCACCGCTTGCGTGCCGACGATCTGCGCGATCACGCCGCCACGATGGATGTCGCCCACCAGCACCACGGGAACCCCTGCCGCGCAGGCAAAGCCCATATTGGCAATGTCGCCCGCCCGCAGGTTGGTCTCTGCCGGGCTGCCCGCGCCCTCGATCAGCACCAGATCGGCGTCGCTGCAGAGCCGGTCAAAGCTCTCCAATGCAGCCGTCAGCAGGCTGGATTTGTCCTTGCGGTAATCGGCGGCTTTCAGGGTGCCACGCCGCTGGCCCTGAACGATCACCTGCGCGCCGGTATCGGTTTCGGGTTTCAGCAGGATCGGGTTCATATCCGTATGCGGCGCGCTGAACGCTGCCCGCGCCTGCAGCGCCTGCGCGCGCCCGATCTCGCCGCCCTCCGCAGTCACGGCGGCATTGTTGGACATGTTCTGCGGCTTGAACGGTGCAACCCGCAGTCCACGCCGGGCATAGGCCCGTGCCAGCCCGGCCACCAGCATGGATTTCCCGACATTGCTGCCGGTGCCCTGAATCATGATGGACTTGACCATGGCCTGCCTCCTAACGTGGCCCGCAGATGACCTGATTTGTGCCCCGAGGAAAAGCCCCATGAACACGCCCGCGCATCTTTTGATCGGTGCCGCCGTCTTTGGGCGGGGGCAGGGGCGTCGGGTGATGGCTGCGGCGCTTCTGGGGGCATTGGCGCCGGACGCATCGCTTTATGTGATGGCGCTCTGGGCACTGCATGTGCAGGGCATCCCGCCGCAGGTGGTGTTTGATGAGCTTTACTTCTCGCCCGCCTGGCAGAGTGTCTTTGCCGTCGACAACAGTTTCGTCCTCTGGGGGTTGTTGATGACGGTTGCGCTGATCCGGCGCAGTCCGGTCCTGATCGCTTTTGCCGGTGCCGCGCTTTTGCATCTGGCGACGGACTTTGTGCTGCATGCCGGGGATGGGCGACCGCAATTCTGGCCGCTTACGAACTGGGTCTTCGACAGCCCGGTCAGCTATTGGGACAGTACCCATCACGCGCTCTGGGTGGCGCCTGTGGTGGCCATTGCCTGCTGTCTGGCGTTCTGGAGCCTGTGGCGCAGCGGTCTGGGACCGGTTGGCGTGGTTGCCTTTGGTCTGATGCTGGCGGCCGAGCTCTGGACGGCGCGGCAGTGGATTCTGTTCTTCTGACGAAAAACGCGCCCCGTAGGGCGCGCTTTTTCAACCTTGAGGAGATTGTGTCTCAGGCAGCTTCGGCCTGTTGCGCTGCATTGCGGCGCTCGCTCTCCTCGCGCGACAGCGCGACGGATGTACGCACCCCGCGACCGACGAATTCCATCAGGCCACCCACAACCCGTTCGTTGGGATCGATCCCGGCGCAGCTCAGTACTTCGCGCCCATCGCGCGAACGTGCCCAGCGGGCGATCTGCTCGGGGCCGTTGCCATATTTCTTGTCGTCGGCGATGGCGTCGTCCAATGCGGCCAATACGACAGCCGCGAAAAGTTTGCGTGCACGATTGCCTTGCTCGTTGTTAAAGGCGGTGCCGTCAACGAAATCTTGCATCTCGTCTTCCTTGTTGTTCTTGCTCTTGCATTTTTCGGCGTAGCGTTGCTTATGACTGATCAGACTCGATTCGGGTACCCCAAAGATGCATAAGAGCGTTGCGTCTGGCGCATGGCTCGCTGCATGTGCAGCACAAGGTATCGTTGTCTTGCCTGTGTCCTTTGCGCCAGATATAGGAGCGCGAAGCAAGGCATCAACCG
Source organism: Ruegeria jejuensis (assembly GCF_041537905.1). NCBI lineage: Bacteria > Pseudomonadati > Pseudomonadota > Alphaproteobacteria > Rhodobacterales > Roseobacteraceae > Ruegeria > Ruegeria jejuensis. The sequence continues at coordinate 119,286 of NZ_JBGRUO010000013.1, forward strand.
TATGTGAAGGATTTAAGTCATGCCCAAGATCAACGGAAACGAAATCCGGCCGGGCAACGTGCTGGAGCATAATGACGGGCTCTGGGCTGCGGTCAAGGTCGACCATGTGAAACCCGGCAAGGGCGGCGCCTTTGCTCAGGTCGAGCTGCGCAACCTGCGCAACGGCTCGAAACTGAACGAGCGCTTCCGGTCTGCGGACAAGGTCGAGCGCGTGCGTCTGGAGCAGAAAGATCAGCAATTTCTCTATGAAAACGATGGGATGCTGGTCTTCATGGATACTGAGACCTATGAGCAGGTCGAGGTTCCGGCCGAGTTGCTGGGCGACCGCCGCCCCTTCCTGCAGGATGGCATGACCATCGTGGTCGAGTTCTACGAAGCCGAGGCACTGAACGCCACGGTGCCGCAAAAAGTGACCTGCCAGATCGTCGAGACCGAACCGGTGGTCAAGGGCCAGACAGCGGCAAACTCCTTCAAGCCCGCGATCCTCGACAATGGTGTCAAGATCATGGTTCCCCCCTTTGTCGGGCAGGACGAAATGATCGTCGTGAACACCGAGACCATGGAATATTCCGAACGCGCGTAACGCAGCGTCACGACGGAACCGCCCAAACACGCGCCGACCGCTCGGCAGTTGGCGCGTATTTATTGGGTTTTTGCACAAACATTTCAGAGCAGGTCGCGCCTTGGCCGACTCGCCGCTGTCACGGTCGGGCCGGTTTCCCACTTGCTGGCGGCGGGGGCAGAATCTCACGCAATAGGTCGAACTTGATCCGGTTGGCGCTGACCTGCCGGTAAAAGGCGATCAGGAACGCGGTGGGGGCCTGAATGCGGGTGAGGCCGACTGTGGCGGCCACCACCGTGCCCACATCAGTGCGCCCGTTCAGAACCAGCCAGCCGCCCAGCATCAGCACCGCAACCGTGCCAACGCCGTTTATGACGCTCAGCAGGAACTTGCTGGACAGTTTCCAGATGAAGATTCGCCGACGCGTGTCATAGATGCGGTCGAATTCGGCCAGAATGGCGGCCTTGACCTCGGCGGTCTGTTCGGCGCTCAAGCGGTCAGTTGAGGCGCGCAGCACATGCACCCGCTCAGCGATGAAGCGGTTCACATGGCTTTGTGAATAGATCACGATCAGAATTTGAGGCGCAATCATCATCAGCGCGATCAGCCCCAGCATCGGCTGGGTCGAGGCGATATAGCCGATCACGCTGATCAATGTCCCGATCTGCACCACCGGCTCGGAAAAGGCGCTGCCGGCAAATTTTCCCAATTCCTCGGCCTCAGCCGAGATTGCGGTGGTCAGCGTGCCCTGGCGCCCCCTGGTGCGGCCCGGAATGTCGGTCCGGTCCAGCAATCGAACCCGGATCAGGCGGATGGTGTCTTCGCCCAGAGTGCTGGCGCGATACCCCATGACCCATTTCAACAGCAGGCTCAGCAGGATAGCCGCCATCATCCCTGCGCCCAGCAGAAACAGCTTTTCCTTCTCCAGCGTGTTCGCGGTCAGCAGGTTGATGATGTTCTTCTGGAAATCCAACGGGACAGCCGCCAATGCGGCGATGGCCAGCGACATCAGGATCAGAATGATCTGCCGCCCGGAACTGACCCGCCAGATCGCGGCATAAAGCTGAAACATCTTCGTCCCTCAAACCTTCTTCGACGCAGTGTGCGAAGAAACCAATCGGAACTCAAACCTTGAATGTGGCCCGGGTTGTAGAGTCAGTCCTGGTCCATCCTGACCCGAGCCGAACCCGCGCTCAGTTCGTTTTTAGCGCGGTCAAAGCGCAGATAGGCGATGGCGCGGTTGCCGGACCGGGTAAAGAGCGTTCCGGCGGGTTTGCCATCGGCGGTGATCGCGGTTCCGGGTTCCGCGTCGCCCTCGACATCGACCAGGCAAAGCCCCTTGCGCAGCGCCGTCTTGTGCTTCATCCGGGCGGTCACTTCCTGACCCACATAGCAGCCCTTCTTGAAGTCCACGCCATTGAGCGCCTCGAACCCGGATTCCAGGATATAGCTATCAGGCGTCAGTTCGATCCCGGTTTCGGGGATGCAATGGGCCACGCGGATCGCATCCCAATCGCTGCCATCATCGCTTTCATCGGCCTCAGAATAGCGCCGCCAGCCAAGGTCCGCATGACGCGGATCGGGCAGGGCACCCTCGGGCGCAGGCCCGGTGCCGCGCTGCAGGTTCAGCGCGCTCCCGGTGATCTGCACATCGGCGCGCAGCTTGTACATGCTCAGGCGTTTGAACAGCATGTCACCGAGGGTTTCCGCCACATCCAGCAGGATGCCGTCACCCTGCCGGGCAAGGAAGAAATCGGCGATATACTTGCCCTGCGGCGTCAGCAGAGCGGCATAAACCAGGCCTTGATCAAGCCCTTTGATATCGTTGGTAACAAGGCCCTGAAGAAAATCCGTAGCGTCAGAACCGGTAATCATCAGGATGCGGCGGTTGGACATCTGGGGTTCCTCGTCTAGGCTCTGGCCCCCGTGATATAGGACAACCCCGCCCGGGCACCAGAGGAGAAGCACATGGCGGCCAAGATCAGTATCGTGATCCCGACGCTCAACGCCGGTGACAGCCTGCCAGCCTGCCTGGAGGCCCTGATCGAAGGGTTGACCGCCGGGTTGATCCGCGAGTTGATCGTGACCGATGGCGGTTCGCAGGATGTCACCTGCGCCATCGCGGATGAGGCCGGGGCGCATCTGGTGAGCGGGCCCGCCTCGCGCGGGGGGCAGTTGCGGCGCGGCTGCGCCGAGGCGCGGGCCGATTGGTTGCTGGTCCTGCATGCCGATACGGTGCTTGAGCGGGGCTGGTCGCAGGTCGTGGGCGAACATATCGAGGGGTCAGGGCAGGGGGCCTATTTCCGGCTTGCCTTCCGTGCCGGTGGATTTGCCCCGGCCTGGGTCGCGGGTTGGGCCAACCTCCGCTCGCGGCTTTTCGGGCTGCCCTATGGCGATCAGGGGCTGCTGGTGCGTCGGGCGGTCTATGAACGCGTCGGCGGCTATCCCGATCAGCCGCTGATGGAGGATGTGGCGCTGGTGCGTGCCCTGCCGCGGCTGACGGGCCTGCCCGTGCGCGCAACAACCAGCGCCAAACGATACGCCAAGGCCGGTTGGCTGCGGCGCGGGGCGCGCAACCTCTGGACGCTGACGCGCTATTTTGCCGGGGCCGATCCACAAAAGCTGGCCGAGAGCTACTGGCGCTGACAAGGCGTTTCGTTTCGGGGCGGCTGTTCAGCGCAACTCCACCAGCGATTTGCCCAACCGGAACGGCGCTGCAAAGCTGACCAGACAGAGGGCGATGACCTGCAGGATCAGGATATGCGCATTGGCCTGCAGGTACTCCCATTCATCCTTCAGCTTGCCAACCTGTTCCACCAGATCGTCATAGGCCTGCGCCAGGATCAGATAGTCGCCCGCAATCGCGGGCACCTTGCGGCGCATATTGTCGACCGCTTTCTGCGTCTGATCGTCCAGCGTGGTGAAGACCAGAAACTGATCGGGATCAAAGGCATCGGCCTGCGCCATCATGCCCTTCATCTCGTCCATGTCATCCTCGTCCCGCCCGCCAAACAGAAAGTTCAACCCCTGCAGTGGCGCGACCTCGTCGGTGACGGCGATGAACAGGGGCAGGTCGGCATTGCTGGCGGTGGAGGCGGACAGGAACTCAACCTTTTCGCAGAGAACCCCGGTATCGGGATCGTAAGCAGGGTCGCAAAACCGCAGGCGAAAACGGGCGGCGTCGCGGTCAAAGGCCAGCGTGGCGGCATAGGCCACATCGATCTGCCGGTCGAGGCGCGAACTGTCCGAGACATAGAGCCCCGCGATAATCGCCGTCAGCGCGCCGATGCCGCCCAGCAGAACCCAGACCAGATCGGCCAGTTTCCACGCCCGGTGACCGGCGGGTTTGCGAAACAGGAACCCGGTGCCGATACAGCCCCCCAGAAAGAAGAGCAAAAGCAAGGCCAGTTGGTTTTCGGCGATGAAATTGGTCATGATCCGAGTCTATGCACGCCCCGCCCCCGCGCAACAGTCCTCACGCAGATGTAGGTTGCGGTTTATCCGCAAGTGCGGCGTTCAGGCCAACGCGCAATTGTGCGGCAGATAACTTATGGCGCACAAGGCGGTTTGGTGGGCGCATTGCGGTCCCAGACGCTGAAGGCGGCCTCCCAGATGGCGACCTTGCCGTCGCGCACGGTCCAGAACTCGGTGCCGCGCCCGCTCATCTGCTGGCCGGTAAAGGCATCTTCCCAGTCGCCCTCCCAGTAATTGCCGATCATGTTGCCCTCATGCATGCGCATGGTCTTGGTCAGGGTATAGCCCTTCTGCCGCTCGAACCGCGCTTCGAGGAAGTGGCGCACCGCCTCCTGCCCGTGGATCTCGGGCTGATCGGCGAAGCGGACGGTGATGTCCTCGGTAAAGCCCGCCATGATCGCGTCGATGTCATGGGTACCAAAGGCGCGTTCGACCCCCGCCACAAGATCGAGCGCCTGCTGCCGGGTGATGGGGGCGGTGGTCATGGAGAGGCTCCTTTGGGTGAGATGATGGGGCGATGATGTCGCTAGCTCGCAACGCAATCAAGGCTTCTGGAAACGTTGCGCCCTATCCAATCAGTGCGAAATTCAAGGAATTTCGCACGCGCCCGACCCGCCCCCAGGGCGGTCGCGTTCCGCACCTACCCGCGGGCTGGGTGCGTGAGGTGCGTTGATGGGGTAGGTGGGGGGTCACCTCACCGTCACAATGGATTGAATGTAGGGACGGTGGGTTGGAAACCCACCCTACGGCGAACTCGGTTGTAAATCAGAGGTTTTCGGGCACAGTTGAGGTCAAAATAGGCAACCCATTTCGTATTAAGAAAATCTGCGTTCTGGTTTGTCCCCGAATGTTTTTCGAAGTTAGGGAGAGACTGTACTCAGAATTAGGTTCGAGCCTTTTCCCTTCCTTATTCAATATCGCAATTTCGTGCTCCTGAAGTTTATCGATGTAGGCAAGATGCTGAGTTCCAAGTGTAACATCATCATTTTCTTCAAGTGATAGTTTGACCTCGAGCGACGCGGCACCCACATTCTTTACTGTGAAAGAGTAGCGCATTGCGCCGCCGCTACTTCGACTTCCCGTCGCGTGGATTTGAAAGAAAGGTAAGCTATTTGAGATGGAAACGTTAGTTTGTTCCTTCCTTACATCAATATCTAACTCAAGCTGTTTCTCAGTTATTCCTACCATCGCTTTCTGCTGCTGAACTGAGTTTTTGAGTTCTTTTGCTTGTAACTTCAGTGCATCAACGCTGTTTTGAAGCTCTTTTCCCTGTTGAAAAAAGCCGAGCACTAACCAAAATATGGCTAGCGGGCCAAATGCTCCAGCAAAGAAATCACCAATCTCATTTAGTGACATTGGTTCCAATCTAGTTGCGCCAAACCAAACTGCGATAGGAATGCCGCTGAATAATAGAAATAGGTAGATCCAAGTTGCCTTAAGGCCAATCCGGCTGAGATTTCTATTGCTGTTCTCACTGGTCCTCAAACATCCAACTCCTCCACAAACCGCGCGTTCTCCTGGATGTACTGGAAGCGCAGTTCGGGTTTTTTGCCCATCAGGCGTTCGACGAGGTCTCCGGTCTCTCCGGGTTCGTCTTCGTCGATGGTGACCCGGATCAGTTTGCGACTGTCCGGGTCCATCGTGGTTTCCTTGAGGTCCTTGGCGTCCATCTCACCCAGACCCTTGAAGCGCGAGACGTCGATCTTACCCTTGCCGCCCAGACCTTTCTCCAGCCATGCGTCCCGCTCGGCCTCATCCAGGCAATAGACCCGTTTCGCGCCTTGCGTCAGGCGGTAGAGCGGCGGGCAGGCGAGGTAGAGGTGGCCCGCATCAATCATCGGGCGCATCTGAGTGAAGAAGAAGGTCATCAACAGCGCGGCGATATGCGCGCCGTCCACATCAGCATCGGTCATGATGATGATCTTGTCATAACGCAGATCGTCGATGCTGAACTTGGTTCCCAGACCCACACCCAGCGCTTGCGTCAGGTCGCTGATCTCGGCATTACTGCCCAGTTTCGAACTGGCCGCGCCCAGCACGTTCAGGATTTTACCACGCAGAGGTAGCAGCGCCTGATTCTTGCGGTTGCGCGCCATCTTGGCGGAACCGCCCGCTGAATCGCCCTCGACAATGAATAATTCGGTGCCGTCGCGTGTTGAACTAGAGCAGTCCACCAGTTTCCCGGGAAGGCGGAGTTTCTTTGTGGCGGATTTGCGTTGTGTTTCCTTCTCGGCCCTGCGGCGCAGGCGTTCCTCGGCTCTGAGCACCAGAAAGTCGAGGATCGCGCCCGCGGATTTCGTATCGGCGGCGAGCCAGTTGTCGAAATGGTCACGGACGGCGTTTTCGACCAGCCGCTGCGCCTCGACCGTGGCAAGGCGATCCTTGGTCTGGCCGACGAATTCCGGTTCGCGAATGAAGCACGAGACCAGCGCACAGCCGCCGGTGATCAGGTCGTCGCGGGTGATCTGGCCCGCCTTCTTGTTGTTGGTCAACTCACCATAGGCCTTGATCCCCTTGAGGATCGCGGCCCAGAAGCCCGCCACGTGAGTGCCGCCCTCGGGTGTGGGGACGGTGTTACAGTAAGACTGGATGAACCCGTCGCGCGAGGGCGTCCAGTTGATCGCCCATTCGACCTTGCCGGGGGTGTTGAACTTTTCCTGAAAATCCACGGTGCCGGCAAAGGGCTGCTCGGCATAGGTGGACGAGCCGTTCATCGATTCCTTGAGATAGTCGCTGAGCCCGCCGGGGAAGTGGAAGCTGGCCTCGGTCGGCGTCTCGCCATCGTCGATGGCCGATTTCCAGCGAATCTCGACGCCCGAGAACAGGTAGGCCTTGGAGCGGATGGATTTGAACAGGCGGGCGGGTTTGAATTTGTGATGGCCGAAGATGTCGGGGTCTGCGTGGAAGGTCACGGTGGTGCCGCGCCGGTTGGGCGCCGCGCCGACCTTTTCCACCGGGCCCAGCGGCGTGCCGCGCGAGAAGCGCTGTTCAAAGAGCTGCTTGTCGCGCGCCACCTGCACGACCATGGAATCGCTGAGCGCATTGACCACTGACGCGCCAACCCCATGCAGACCGCCCGAGGTCTGGTACGCCTTGCCCGAGAACTTGCCGCCCGCATGCAAGGTGCACAGGATCACCTCAAGCGCTGATTTGTCAGGGAATTTCGGATGCGGGTCGATCGGGATGCCACGCCCGTTATCGCGCACCGTGAGCGCATAGTCGGCGTGCAGTTCCACCTCGATCCGGTTGGCATGACCCGCGACGGCCTCATCCATCGAGTTGTCGAGGATTTCGGCCACCATATGGTGCAGCGCGCGCTCATCGGTGCCGCCAATATACATGCCCGGTCGCTTGCGCACGGGTTCCAGCCCTTCGAGCACCTCGATTGAGGAGGCGTCATAGGTGGCGGAGGCGCTTGGCGTCAAAAGATCTTCGGGCATGTCACCTGCTCTTGTTTTTGAGTTTGACATATTATGGCAGGTGATGTGGTTCGGGGAAAGGGGGACGCGAGGTGTTGTGGATAAGCGCGGAATGCTCCGCCTGTTCCGGCATGTTCAGCCGGGTGCCGAGTCCGATCCCGTTAGGCGGACCCGGTCATTCGTGGCTGGCGCATCAAAAAGACCGGCCTTTCGCCATGTTACGCGTGAGCGTGCTTACGGATGCCTACAGATCAGACTGTTACTCACAGAGTTTCAACAATTGTGATCGTGCCGACGGCAGTCGCCACAAGGCTGGCCACAAAGGACGCACAGACAGCGGTGCTCCCGCCCTGCGCCCTGAAGAGATCCTCTTCGCCAATCTCACCCTCTGACGGGGCTGCCGGAATGCAGATGTGTTTCAGTTTATCTGAGTCGCAAACAACTTTGATCTCTACATCGTCAGCCGTGACAATACCGTAGGGCGCCAGCACGGTTTTGGGATCTGCCAGCAGGTCCCGGGCGAATGCCTCATCGCTCCACACTTTGCGAATGAAGTCGCTATTTGCAGTCATATGTCTTTGGTCCATCTCTCTCTCCCTGAACATTGAACACTCAGGCCGGGTGGCGGGCAGAGACCGCTTTGTCCGGCCTCTGTCAGCGGCGCTCTGTCGATCTCCGGCAAAGCGCTGCCGGTGGTGCTAGGCCTTTGTGGTCTCTTGGTAGATTTGTGCCGAGAAAACGCTCACCATCGCTCCGGCTGTTGCTGCCAGGCAAACCAGCGTTGAGCCTCCCTGCGCGCTCATCAGATCGAATTCGCTGATCTCGCCTTCGGCGGGCGCGGCTGGGATATGCACATGGGTGACCTGATCGGTGTCGCGAACCACTTTGAGCTCGATATCGCCGGGGACATAACCGCCGATCTGCTCAACGGCGGCTCTTGGGTTATTCATCAAGGTTTCGGCATAGTCCCGGTCCGTCCAGACCTTGGTAAGAAAATCATCCAGGTTTCCGGTGATCAGGGCCTTGTTCTCCAAATTTGACATAACGTCAGCCTCCTAACTTATTGATCTTGAAACGGTTGCCGCGTGCGAACTGCCGCCGGTAATGCAAGGCATTGCCTTTGGTGTCCGCCGCGATCCGACATGACCACGAAGTGGAGATTGCGGTTGAAAAGCGAACTTGGGGCTGCGTTAAGTTTTTCTAACAAATTGTTTTCAAGCCGCAGGCCTCATTAAGGGTTTTGCATACGAGCCCGAGGCTGTGCGTGAACAGAACAACCCTGTAGATGTATGACGTCTTCCAACGGAGCAACACATATGAGCTGGATAAGAACCATCCCCTTTGACGAGGCCACCGGCAAGCTCAGGCGGCTTTATGAGCGGGTGACCGGGCCGGGCAACAATGTCGACAACATCATGATGGCCCATTCCCTGCGCCCGCATTCGATCGAAGGGCATATGGCGCTCTACAAGAATGTGTTGCACCACTCGGGCAACAGCGTGCCGAAATGGTTTCTGGAAGTGTTGGGGGTCTGGGTCAGCGCGCTCAATGGCTGCGCCTATTGTGTGGAGCATCACTTTCAGGGATTGCAACGCCTGCTCGGGGATGCGGCCCGAGGTGATGCAATCCGCGCCGCCATCGAGGCGCGCGCACCCGATGAGGCCCCGCTGGACCCCGCGCAGATCGCCGCGATGACCTATGCGCAGAAACTGACGCTCAGCCCGGCGGACATGGTCGAGGCGGATGTCACCGCGCTGCGCGAGGCGGGGTTTGACGATGGGCAAATACTGGAGATCAACCAGGTCACCGCCTATTTTTCCTATGCTAACCGGACGGTTCTGGGTCTGGGCTGTTCGATTGTTGGTGACGATTTGGGCCTGTCGCCGGGAAACTCCGATGATCCCGACGATTGGGGGCACAGATAGAATGGGCGCTTCTGCTCAGCCCTCACCACCTGCGACCAGCGCTCGCTGATAGGCCGGGCGCGCCCGCATGGCCTTGGAGAACGAGGCGACATTGGGGAATTCCCGTTCCCTCCCAAGCCGCGCCAGCACGCCAGCCGGAAAGCTCAGCATGATGTCGGCGGCAGACAAGTCATCCAGCACGAAATGGCCCGAGGGGCGCAGCAGGCTTTCCAGATAGCTGAAATGGTTGGTCAACTCGCGTTCGATCCGGGGAAGCAGCGGTGCGCCCGCCTCGCCCAGAAGGCCCACATAGAGGTTCAGCAGAAGCGGCGTCATCATGGAGCCTTCGGCGAAATGCATCAGTTCCAGATGCCTGATATGCGCTTCGGTCCCCGGTTCTGGAATCATATGCGGGCCAGATCGGGCACAGATGATTTCGACAATTGCTCCGGATTCGGTGATTTTCTGACCTTCGATCTCGACCACCGGCGATTTTCCCAGCGGATGGATCGCGCGCAGTTCTGGCGGGGCGAGATGGGTGGCCTTATCGCGCTGGTAGCGGATCACCTCGTAAGGCAGCTCCAGCTCTTCGAGCAGCCAGAGCACACGTTGCGACCGCGACTGGTTCAGGTGGTGCAGTTTGATCATGGGAAGGGTCCTTGGATCAGAGCCAGCCGCGGATGGCATCTGCCACGGCTCTTGGGTTTTGGTGAAGCAGCCAGTGATCGGCGCCCGGAACATCGATCCGGGTCAGATCGCCTGCGAATTCTTCCAGACCCTCGGTCGCCTCGGGTAACAAGGCTGTGTCATCGCAGCCCCAGATCAGCAGATGCGGGCAGCGCACGTGCAAGCGGTCGAGCGGCAAGGCAGGCGGGTTAGCCAAGGGCTGGCCGGGCTGGGCGAGTTTCAGGGGCGAGGCGCGGTACCAGTTGAGCATCGCGTCCAGCCGACCCGGCCGGGCCCATTCGGTGCGGTAAGCGGCAAGCCGGTCCTCGGTCATCCAGGCGTGATCCATGCCGTGCTGAAAGAACCTCACAAGCTTCGCGAAATTGTCGTCGGAAAATGCGACCGTTGCCTCGGGCTGGCGCAGCACCTCGATATATTGCGATGCGGTGCATTGCGCGCCGCCAGCGGCGAGCGCCCGCTGGAACGGAGCGGGATGCACGCCGTTTGCGATGATCAGCCGCGATACAAGCTCGGGCCGGAACATGGCCAGCCCATAGGCCACCGATGCGCCCCAATCGTGACCCAGCACGACAACCGGAGCGCCGATCTGTTCGATCAGCGTCGCCATGTCCGACACCAGCGCCGAGCCCGTGTAATGCTCGATGCTGGAAGGCGCCCAGCTTTGGCCATATCCGCGCTGATCGGGGGCAATGCAGAAAAAACGATCCGTCAGGTACGGGGCCAGGTCGGACCATGCGCCGCCATATTCGGGAAACCCGTGCAGCATCAGCAGCGGCGGCAGGGTCGGGTCACCCCATTGCCGCAGAAAGAACTCCTGACCGTTGAGGGTGACCGTCCGACTGTCCATCACGTGCTCCGCTTTTGCGCTCAGTCAAACAGGCATCAGGCCCGAAAGGAAACCCGCCTTGGACCTTGTCAGCGCGTTTTGTCGGGTCATCGCCGGTCATGTGACAGTTTTTTGACACGGATCAAGGTGGCCAAACCGGCATTTCGTTATCCTGTCGCCGGAACGTGACAGGAGGTATTTACGTGACGCAAGCAACCCGGACGGACACACCGTCGCCAATTAAAAACGGGGCCGCAGCCGGTATAGCCGCGGTCACAAAAGGCAACACGATCAAAAAGCCCAAGAAAGCATCCAAGGCGCCGAGCCCCGAGGAGGTGAGGGAAGCCTTCGAAAGCGGCAAATACCCCTACAGCAGCAAACTGCCCCGGCGCCAGTATGAGGCTGAAAAGGCCAAGTTGCAGGCGGAGTTGCTGAAGGTGCAGCACTGGGCGCAAGAAACCGGTCAGAAATTCGCGCTGATCTTCGAAGGTCGCGATGCGGCTGGGAAAGGCGGTACGATCAAGCGGTTCATGGAGCACCTGAACCCGCGCGCGGCCCGCGTCGTCGCCCTGAACAAGCCCACCGAAGAAGAGCGCGGCCAATGGTATTTCCAGCGCTATGTGCGCGAGTTGCCGACCTCGGGCGAAATGGTGTTTTTCGACCGCTCCTGGTATAACCGCGCCGGGGTCGAGCGGGTGATGGGGTTCTGTGGACCCAACGATTATCTCGAATTCATGCGTCAGGCCCCAGATCTGGAGCGGATGCTGGTCCGCTCGGGAATACGGTTCTACAAATACTGGTTCTCGGTGACCCGCCCAGAGCAGAAGAACCGCTTCAAAAGCCGTGAGACAGACCCGTTGAAACAGTGGAAATTGTCGCCCATCGACAAGGCGAGCCTGGGCAAGTGGGACGATTACACCGAGGCGAAAGAGGCGATGTTCTTTTACACCGACACCGCCGATGCCCCTTGGACCATCATCAAGTCAAACGACAAGAAACGGGCGCGGTTGAACTGCATGCGCCATTTCCTGTCGACGCTTGAATATCCGGGCAAGGATCACGACCTGGTTGATGCGCTGGACCCGTTGATCGTGGGGCACGCCAACCATGTGATCCACCAGTCCGAACATATCTTGGGCACAGCGCTGCATCCCGACGCGCGCAAGGGAGGCTGAGGTTCAGAAGATCGCCTCGAAGCTGCCCAGCAAAGGCCCGAGCTTTTGGTGAGTGGTTCGGATGGCGGCGAGCGGAGAGGCAAATTCTGCCTCTTCCAGATCGTACCATACGCTCAGGGATTTTCGACGCAGCAGCGCGCCGTGACTGTGATCCTTGTCGTATGGGGCGGGCACGCGCTTGAGTTCCGGCTCACCGACCCGCATGCCAGAGGATGAGAGACGGTCCAGTTCGGCCTGCAGATCCGCGCCGAGATCGCCATCCACAGCGGCCCGCCAGACTGGCAGGGCCGTCTTGTCGAACCCCATGACACCGACCCCGACACTGACATAATCCAGCCCGATCCCAAAGAAGAGCGCCGGGCGCGGCTTGCTGTCCGTGGGCAGGGACCAGAGCATATGCAGATGGGTGTGATAGGGCGTCTTGTCCTTGGAAAAGCGCACGTCGCGATGCGGACGGAACAGCTTGGTCTCGGTCCCCGGCCCAAGATCGGCAGCGATGATATCGAGCAGGGCCGTCGCAGGCGCTTTAAGCTTTTCCTCGTAGCTTGGCCTGCGGTCCAGAAACCACTCGCGGGTGTTGTTGTCGGCCAGTTCCGACAGAAACCGGCGGGCGTCGGGAATGAGCGTGCTGAACGGGTCTGACATCGGGGCCTCGGGTCTCTGCGGTCAAATGCTGATCCGACTGTGCGGGCGTCATCCTGTCTCTTGCAAGTGGCAAAGGCCCGCCATATGGCTGTCGGATGAGTCCCACAATGACATATGGCGGCCATGTCCGCGCGATTGCCCTGCTTGGGCTGCCGCTGATCGGCGGGCATCTGGCGCAATTCGCCATCGGCCTGACCGATACCGTCATGCTGGGCTGGTACGGAGTGCAGGCGCTGGCCGCCGTGACGCTGGGCGGCAGCTATTTCTTCGTGCTGTTCCTGCTGGGCGCGGGTTTTGCCATGGCCGTGATGCCTATGGTCGCCACCGCCGCCGCCGAGGAGGATGAAACCAGCATCCGCCGGGTCACGCGTATGGGGCTGTGGCTGTCGCTGTTGTACTTTGTCCTCGCCTTGCCGCTCTTGTGGTGGTCCTATCCGATCCTTCTGCTGATGGGGCAAGAGCCCGCGGTGGCCGAGACCGCCGCAACCTATCTGCGGGTTGCGGGCTGGGGCTTGCTGCCTGCATTGCTGGTGATGGTCTTGAAATCATATCTGGCGGCGCTCGAACGCACGCAGGTTGTGTTCTGGATCACCATTGTCGCTGCCGTCACAAATGCCGTGACAAACTATGCGCTGATCTTCGGCAATTGGGGGGCGCCCGAGCTGGGCGTGACCGGTGCCGCCATAGCCTCGGTCGTCACCCAGATGGTGTCGCTACTGGCAGTGGTGATCTATGCGGTGCGGGTCCTGCCCGAACATGAACTGTTCCGCCGTTTCTGGCGCCCGGACTGGGAGATGTTCGCGCGGGTCTTCCGGCTGGGTGTGCCCATCGGCCTGACCATGCTGAGCGAGGTGACGATGTTTGCCTCTTCCGCCGTGATGATGGGCTGGCTGGGAGCGATACCGCTGGCCGCGCATGGCATCGCGCTGCAACTGGCCTCGGCCACCTTCATGGTGCATCTGGGGCTAAGTAACGCTGCGACGATCCGGGCGGGCAATGCCTATGGCCGCAAGGACCGCGCCCATCTGGCGCGTGGGGCCATGGTCGTCACGATCATGTCGCTCGCGACTTCCGCAGTGGCGGTGATGGTTTTCCTGGTCTTTCCAGAGCAGTTGATTTCGCTGTTTATGGAATCCGACGACCCGCATCGCGGGCAGATTCTGCTGATCGGCACCGGGTTGCTGGCCGTGGCGGCGCTGTTCCAGACCGTGGATGGCGCACAGGTGATCGCGCTGGGCGTGCTGCGCGGGGTGCAGGACACCACCGGCCCGATGGTGATCGCGGCGCTCAGCTACTGGCTGGTCGGCATCCCGGCCTCCTACATTCTGGGATTTCAGATGGGCTGGGGCGGCGTCGGCGTCTGGAGCGGGCTCGTCCTCGGCCTCGCCTGCGCCGCGGTGCTGCTGATGACGCGGTTCTGGGGGCGGACGATCAATAGGATCGGGGTTTTGGCGTGAGGTCTGATCCGGGGCGCGATAGCTAAGCGCATCGGGTCCGCTCAGAGCCCATGGACTAAGGCGCTCGCGCGGCGATGGCGCTTGTGGTGAGTGTTTCGAGTGATACTGGATCTGGCCATGTTTTGAGAGCTGCCAAACCTGTCTGACGATTGAGGTTTCTCAATCTGATAACAGGAGGTTCCAATGACAGAGGAGAAGATGAGCCCGCTGCGTGCGCGGATGATGGAAGACATGCGCATTCGAGGGATGGGCGACAAGGCTCAGAAGTCACACATCCGGGCGATCAAGGATTTTGCGGCCTTCCTTGGCCATTCTCCGGACACTTCCACACCGGAAGAACTGCGCGCCTATCAGCTTCACATGATGGACAGCGGTGTGACGCCATCCACGTTCAACACGCGGATCGTGGCGCTGCGGTTCTCTTTCGGCATCACCTGCGGGCGCGAGGACATGAAGCGCTTCATGCAGTTCAAGACCCAGCCCAAGAAGCTGCCAGTGGTGTTCAGCGTGCAAGAGGTGTCGGACCTGTTGATGGCGACACCGGGGCCCGGGCTGAAGTATCGGGCCGCCCTCAGCATCTCCTATGGTGCGGGCCTGCGTGCCTCGGAGGTATGCAACCTCAAGATTAGCGACATCGACAGCAACCGAATGCTGATCCACGTCGATCAGGGCAAGGGCGGGAAGGACCGCAAGGTGATGCTGTCACCCGGGCTGCTTGGCCTGCTGCGGGAGTACTGGAAGGAAGCGCGGCCCGAAGGGTGGCTCTTTCCCGGCAAACCCAAGATCAACCCAATCTCATCACGCCAGTTGAACCGGGTCTTCACGTCGGCCAAGCACATGGCCGGGATCAGCAAGCCAGCGACCTTGCACACGCTGCGCCACAGTTTCGCGACGCATCTGCTGGAAGCGAACACTGACGTGCGCGTCATTCAGGTGCTGCTGGGCCACGCCAAGCTGACGACAACGGCGCAGTACACCCACGTCGCCACAAAGACGATCAAGGACACGGTCAGCCACATGATCGTCTCCGGCGGGGGACTGTCAGCAGACAGCACGAAGTGGGTCGCCTGCAAACCCGGGTTCTTCCTGCATGTGCGCGTGCTGTCGCGCTTGTTCCGGCGGTTGTTTGTCGAAGGCCTGATGGCCCTGCACCGTGTCGGGGATCTGAGGTTCTTCAGCAACCATGCGGGACTGGCCGATACCCATGCCTTCACCGAATGGCTTGCGCCGTTGCGCAAATCCGACTGGGTGGTCTATGCAAAGCCACCCTTCGGTGGGCCCGAGGCCGTGTTGGCCTACTTGAGCCGCTACACCCACCGCGTCGCCATCTCGAACCACCGCCTGGTCAGCGCCGATGCCGACACCGTCGCCTTCCGCTGGAAGGACTATCGCGTCAAGAACAGCGACCGCCAGAAGGTCATGCGTCTTGCCACGCCCGAGTTCATCCGCCGGTTCCTGATCCATATCTTGCCGACGGGTTCCACCGCATCCGCCACTACGGCCTGCTGGCCAGCGGTGTCCGCAAGACCAACATCGCCAAAATCCGTTCATTGCTCTGTGTCCAGCTGCCAGATCAGGCAGATGTCCAAGACACTGCGCCAGAGGCCTCCCCGCCCACTCCGCGCGAACCATGCCCCTGTTGCGGCGGACTCATGCGCATCATCGAGATCTTCCGTCGCGGACAGAAACCGATGTCACGCGCGCCACCACGGGAACAGGCCGCATGACCGAACGACCGCCAAAGATCATCAACCCATGCTGGCTGTACGACGCAGCACCGGCCCAAGCCTGTTGCGCCGATTGGTTGTCAGCGCGGTTGCAGAACACAATTCAACCAAGCTCCGCCAGCAGGTCAGGGCAGCAGGGCCGTGAACCTCTCCTGTCCAGCGCCGTAAAAAGCGCCAAACGGTCCGCCGAGAACGCCGTTGCGACAATTGCCCGCGCACTTTACTCATAGTCTCATCAAGACCCACGCGGCTTCCACCTTGGGAGATTTCCCAACCCGGGCCGCCCGAGCACCAAGCACAACCGTCACGCCCCGGCCCGAATCAAAAAATCTTAACCATCCCAAATGCTGCACCAGGCACCACAGGCCCTAAATCGCAGAAAGCTGACGTTGCCGATAGCGAGGAGGCCTGCAAACTACTGCTCAACTGACACAAAAGCTGACCTGAGCCCCAAGTTTCCTCCATCTGTCTGAGAGTCCTTGGGGTTTGGTTGATGTCCTTACGCGGCCAGTTTGTCCATGTTTGTTTTCTCAGCAAATTCTCTCGGCGTCAGATTTCCGAGCGCCGAATGTGGTCTGTTGG
>NZ_JBGRUO010000014.1:0-126684 GCF_041537905.1 Ruegeria jejuensis
TCACCGCCGAAGCCGTGCAGAAACAAAAATGCACTGCGTCAAACTCCTTGGCCAACACCTCATGGCCCGCGACTTCGATCGGCAAGTCGCTGAGCTCCAGATCCGGATCGCGGTGCTCAACCGCTACACCGCTCTTGGCATACCTCTCACAATGCCCGAAGGATAACTCCGTCCGGGGAAGGGGGAAGTGCCCTCAAACCCAGATTTGTGCAACAAAGCCGCAATACCTCGAAAACCACATCGCCGATCCTACCGACGTCAGTCGGTAGTCGTTCAGTGATACGCAGCGGGAGGAGATCATTGAGGCGCTGTGGACCATCATCGTCGCCTTTGTCGAACTCGGTTTTGGTGTCCATCCGGTTCAACAAGCCTGTGGACAACCCGAAAAAGAGCTTGATCCAGCCGATAAGCCGGATTCGGATGTGGTAAAATCCAGCGACACTGCGCTGAAAGGCACGTTCAACACGGCACCGGAGCGAGAATAACGCTCCGGGTCGACAACGAAAGGCAGGAAAGATGACAACAAAACGGCATTTGAAACCCGACAAGGCGAAGATCGCGCTGATTTATTGCCGCGTCTCGGACAAGAAGCAAAAAACCGATGGTCACGGTCTGGAAAGCCAGGAACACCGCTGCCGTCAGTATGCCGAAGAGCGCGGGTTATCGGTAGAGATGGTCTTCACGGACGATTTTACGGGCGGCGGGGATTTCCTGAAACGGCCCGCCATGCGAGCGCTTCTGGCCTATCTCGATGTCAATCAGGATCAGAACTATGTGGTCATCTTCGACGATCTCAAACGCTTCGCCCGTGATACGCGCTTCCATTGGGATTTGCGTGAGCAGTTTGATGCGCGCGGCGCGAGCGTCGAATGCCTGAATTTCAAATTTGAAAACTCGCCCGAAGGCCGTTTCGTGGAAACCATGTTCGCGGCGCAAGGGCAGCTTGAGCGGGAACAGAACAGCCGTCAGGTGGTTCAGAAAATGACGGCACGGATTGAGAAAGGCTATTGGGTCTTTCCACCGCCTGTGGGCTATCGCTATGCCAAGGACAAGACGCACGGCAAGCTGCTGGTGCGCGATGAGCCGATGGCCTCAATCCTGGCCGAAGCTTTGGAAGGCTACGCTTCCGGTCATTTCGGGTCGCAAGCCGAAGTGAAACGCTTTCTGGAGTCCCAGCCGGACTTCCCGAAGAGCGGGGCAAGCGGCTATGTGCATCCCACCAAGGTCAAAGACATTCTCATGAAGCCGATCTATGCGGGCTACGTCTCTGCGCCGCATTGGGGCGTGTCCCTGCGCAAGGGGCATCATGAGCCGTTGATCAGTTTTGAAACGCATGAACGCATTCAGGAAATCCTGAATGGGGCCGTCTATGCGCCTGCGCGTAAGGATATCAGTGAGGATTTCCCGCTACGTGGCTTTGTGCTGTGTGACGACTGCGGCGAGCCTCTGACGTCCTGCTGGTCCAAAGGGCGCAACAAGCACTACCCGTATTATCTATGCGATACGCCGGATTGCGCTTCCAAGCGCCGTTCAATCCCACGCGCCAAGATCGAAGATGGGGCAGAGGCGTTGCTGCGCACTCTGCAACCCGCCAAGCAGATTTTTGCGCTGGCCCGGGTCATGTTCAAGGATGTATGGGATATGCGCCTCTTGGAGGCTCGCAGCGCCAAGGAAACGCTGGAGGCGGAAGTGGCGGAAATAGAACGCCAGATTGAGACGTTTCTGGAGCGTATCGTTGAAGCCAGCAACGCCTCCGTGGTCAAAGCCTATGAAGCCAAGATCGAAAAACTGGAACGCCAGAAGATCAGATTGGACGATCAGGCGGCGCAAATCGTGCCACCGCAAGGGCACCAGAACACATTTATCGAACCCGTGATGGATTTTCTGGCAAGTCCTTGGAATCTTTACATGAAAAGTGGCTTGTCCCTCAAGCGCACAGTGCTGAAACTGGCCTTTGCAGAGCCTCTGCGCTACAACCGGAATGAAGGCTATCGAACCGCCAAAACATCCCTTCCTTTCAAGGTGTTAGCGGAATTTTCAACCCCAAAGTGCGGGATGGTGGAGCCTAGGGGAGTCGAACCCCTGACCTCTTGCATGCCATGCAAGCGCTCTCCCAACTGAGCTAAGGCCCCGATCCTGTACCGATCAAACGGTGGCGGACGTTTATGAAAGGCTGGCCCCGAGCGCAAGTGCAAAATCGTCGGGGTCAGCATTTTTTGGCCATCGCCGTGCAACCGGGCGCGGCGGTGACGGGTCAGGAATCGTCGTCTTCGGAAGCGACGTCGGCAATCTCTTCGAGGGGGACGTTGTCCTCTTCCTCGTCATCATCCAGCAGATCGTCTTCCAGTTCGATGTCGACAGTGTCGTCATCTTCCAGAACGGCGTCGTCGCCGTCGGCATTCTGCTTGGCCTTGACCGAGGCCGCATCCTCGGCGTCGGCGGCGATCATCCGGCTCTTGCCGGTGTCGAATTCCACGACCTCACCCGTATAAGGGCTGACGATCGGGTCCTTGTTCAGGTCATAAAACCGTTTGCCGGTGGTTGGGCAAACGCGCTTTACGCCCCATTCTTCCTTGGGCATAGAAAATCCCCTTGATATCACGTGAGTCGTATGACGATTCCGGTCACCTGCCATATGCTGTAGGGACTGTCAAAGCCTTTGAGGGCAAGGGGCGCAAACATGGCCGATCATCACCTTCCCGGCGCGCCGCCGGTGCCGCTGCTTCTGCGTCGATCGGCGCGGGCGCGGCGGATCAGCCTGCGGATTTCGCAGTTGGACGGGCGCGTCACCCTGACCCTGCCCAAAGGTGTGCCTGAACGCGAGGCACTGGATTTTGCCCGCTCCAAGGAAGGGTGGATTCGTGATCACATCAGCGCGCGGCCCGATCAGGTTCTGCTGGCACCGGGCGCGCAGATACCGATCGAGGGCGTTTTGCGCACCATCGTTGCGGCACCGGGGCGGCGGGTGGTGCTGCGCCCGGATGAGATCGCGGTGCCTTCGGGGGCTGAGGCGCGGCGGCTGCAGCGCTATCTCAAGGAACTGGCCCGCGACAGGCTGGTGGCGGCCTCCGATCATTATGCGCAGGCGTTGGGGCGCGGGTATGCCCGGATCACACTCAGGGACACACGGTCGCGTTGGGGGTCGTGTTCTTCGGGAGGTGCGCTGATGTACTCCTGGCGCCTGATCCTCGCGCCATCTGCGGTGCTGCGCTATGTGGCGGCGCATGAGGTGGCACATCTGGCCGAGATGAACCATTCGGCGCGGTTCTGGGCGCAAGTCGACCGCATCCACGGCCCTTACGAAGCGCCGCGCCGATGGCTGCGCGAACAGGGGGGTGCGCTGCACCGGTTCCGGTTTGAGAGGGACGAAGGTTGACCTCCTCCGCGGATGTGATCACATGGGTGCATGCTGACACAACGCGCACCCGATCATGCCGCGGTTGCCCATGACCGCATCTACCGCAGCCTGCGGACCCGCATCATGCATGGTGAGATTGCACCGGGTGCGGCGCTGACGCTGCGCGGGATCGGCAAAGAATATGATGTGTCGATGACGCCTGCGCGTGAGGCGGTGCGGCGGCTGGTGGCTGAGGGTGCGCTGTTCCTGTCCAATTCGGGTCGCGTCTCGACCCCGGAGCTCAGCAACGATCGGATCGAGGAACTGGCCGCGCTGCGCGCGCTGCTTGAGGTGGAACTGGCAAGCCGCGCCCTGCCACGCGCCCATATCGCACTGATTGACCGGCTGGTTTCCATCAACGGTTCTGTTGCCGAGATGGTCAGCAAACGCGATGCGGTGGGCTATATCCGCGCCAATCTGGAATTTCACCGCACGCTTTATCTGCGGGCACAGGCCCCTGCCATGCTGGCTATGGCCGAAACGGTCTGGTTGCAACTTGGGCCGACCATGCGGGCGCTTTATGGCCGTCTGCGCCGGACCGATCCGCCGCATTATCACCGCCTGATCATTGCGGCGCTGAAGGCGGGTGATGAGCCGGGGCTGCGCTTGGCTGTACGTTCTGATGTGACCCAGGGGTTGCGCCTGCTGGTGAGTTGAACGCCGGGTTCGGGCGGCCCTGGTGGCGAAGGTCAACCTGTATGGTTGATACGTTGAGCGTCTAGCGCGAGGTGTCAGTGCCGTTATCTTCAGATGGTTTGATCGCAGGCCATGACACTGCTTGCAGGCAACATCGCATCTTCGCGGAGCAAGGTCTCATCCGGTCAGATTCGAGGACGCCTCCAGCGACCGGGTCATAAAGGTGCTGAGCGGGTCGGGCCGGTAATCACCAAAAGGCGGGCATTCGCGGAACCCATGCGCGGCATAAAGCGCGCGGGCGGGGGCAAAGATCGGGTCAGACCCGGTCTCAAGGCTCAACTGATGTAATGCGCGGTTCTGCGCTTCGGTAATCAATGCCTGCAGGATGGCGCGGGCAATGCCGCGCCCGCGCGCCTCGGCAGCGGTGTGCATGGATTTCAGCTCGCCATGGCCGGGCGCGATTTCGTTCAGCGCCCCGATGCCCAGAACCGTGCCCGCCTGCCGCGCGCTGATCAGAGTGACATCTGCCTCCAGCAGCGCGTCGGGCTCCATGACGTGGCAGCTTTCTTCGGGCGAGCTGTCGCGCATCAGCGCAAAATGGCGCAGCAGCAGGTCGCGCACATCTGCCGCGCACACGTCATCGCGGGCGATCACCAGATCAGCGCCCATCTCAGTGGGTCCAGGGGGTGCGCCGGCTGGTTGCGAAATTCTCGCCATAGCCCATGGGACGGATATTGGGCTTACGTGTATGAGGCTCTGTCACTTGCGCGTCGATCCCGTGCGCCTTGGCGTAATCCAGCGCCTCTTGCTTGCTGTCAAACTGCAGGTGCACCTGGCTTTGCGTATCGGCGGACGAGGTCCAGCCCATCAGCGGATCGATCTCGCGCTCTGACGCAGGGGCGTATTCCAGCACCCATTTCCGGGTCTTTGCCATCCCCGATGTCATTGCGTTTCTCGCAGGTTGGTAGATGCGTGCGCGCATTGCCGTCTCCGTCGATCAATTCGTCCCGGACCGTTATGCGCTAGCGCGACCTTGCGGACAAGTTGCAACTTTCTGCGTCCAAGCCAAATATGCAATCGGCTCGGCAGCAAATCCAGATGCAAGCGGGTTCTATACGCCTCCCCCTTGCAAGTGGACAAAATAAGAACAAATCTAGGGGTCTGACTCGGAGTTAGCCCATGCCTTATGCCAGTACCGACCGATCCCAGCTTGTCACAGAAGACGTCCGCGCCCGCCCCAAGCTGGAAGGCGGGCGGCGTTTCGTTATGCAGACCGAGTTTTCCCCTGCCGGTGATCAGCCCACGGCGATCGCGGAGCTGACCCAGGGGGTCGGCGAAGGCGAGCGGAACCAGGTGCTGCTGGGCGCCACCGGTACCGGCAAGACCTTCACCATGGCCAAGGTGATCGAGGAAACCCAGCGCCCGGCCATCATTCTGGCGCCCAACAAGACGTTGGCGGCGCAGTTATACGGCGAGTTCAAGGGTTTTTTTCCCGACAACTCGGTCGAGTATTTCGTCAGCTTTTACGACTATTACCAGCCCGAAGCCTATGTCCCGCGCTCTGACACCTACATAGAAAAGGAATCCCAGATCAACGAGCAGATCGACCGTATGCGCCACTCGGCCACGCGGGCGCTTCTGGAACGCGACGATGTGATCATCGTGGCGTCCGTCTCGTGCATCTACGGGATCGGGTCGGTCGAAACCTACGGGGCGATGACGCAGGATCTGAAAGTCGGCAAGGAATATGACCAGCGACAGGTGATGGCCGATCTGGTGGCCCAGCAATACCGCCGCAATGATCAGGCCTTTCAGCGCGGCTCGTTCCGGGTGCGCGGCGACAGCCTGGAAATCTGGCCCGCCCACCTGGAGGACCGCGCCTGGAAACTCAGCTTTTTCGGCGAGGAACTGGAAACCCTGACCGAGTTCGACCCGCTCACCGGCGAGAAAACCGACACGATGGAGCAGGTCCGCATCTATGCCAATTCCCATTATGTCACGCCGAAACCGACGATGCAGCAGGCGATCATCGAGATCAAAAAGGAACTCCGCATCCGGCTGGACCAATTGGTGGGCGAAGGCAAGCTGCTGGAAGCGCAACGTCTGGAACAACGCACCAATTTCGACCTGGAAATGCTCGAGGCCACCGGCGTCTGCAACGGGATCGAGAACTATTCGCGCTACCTCACCGGCCGCGCGCCGGGCGAGCCGCCCCCGACGCTGTTTGAATTCATCCCCGACCACGCCATCGTTTTCGCCGATGAAAGCCATGTCAGCGTGCCCCAGATCGGCGGCATGTACCGGGGCGACTATCGGCGCAAGTTCACCCTGGCCGAACACGGGTTCCGCCTGCCGTCCTGCATGGACAACCGCCCCCTCAAGTTCGAGGAATGGGACGCCATGCGCCCGCAATCGGTCTTTGTCTCGGCGACGCCCGCCGGGTGGGAGATCGAACAATCCGGCGGTGTCTTCACCGAGCAGGTGATCCGCCCGACCGGCCTGTTGGACCCCGAGGTCGAAATCCGGCCCGTCGAGATGCAGGTGGATGATCTGCTGGACGAGGTTCGCAAAGTGGCCGCCGATGGCTATCGCACGCTGGTCACCACGCTGACCAAACGCATGGCCGAGGACCTGACCGAATACCTGCACGAACAGGGCATCAAGGTCCGCTACATGCACTCGGATATCGACACGCTGGAACGCATCGAAATCCTGCGCGATTTGCGGTTGGGGGCCTTCGACGTGCTGATCGGCATCAACCTGCTGCGCGAAGGCCTCGACATCCCCGAATGCGGGCTGGTGGCCATTCTGGACGCGGATAAAGAGGGCTTCCTGCGCTCGGAAACCTCGCTGATCCAGACCATCGGCCGCGCAGCGCGCAACGCCGATGGCCGGGTGATCATGTATGCCGACAAGATCACCGGCAGCATGGAACGCGCGCTTGGCGAAACCAACCGTCGCCGCGCCAAGCAGATCGCCTATAACGCGGAACACGGTATCACGCCCGAGACGGTGCAGAAGAATGTCGATGATATTCTCGCCGGTCTCTATCAGGGCGACGTGGACATGAACCGCGTCACGGCCAAGATAGACAAACCGATGCATGGCGCGAATTTGGAGGCCCATCTGGACGGGTTGCGCGACCAGATGCGCAAGGCCGCCGAGAACCTGGAATTCGAAGAGGCCGCCAACATCCGGGATGAGATCAAACGTCTAGAAGCAGTCGATCTCGCCGTCGCCGACGACCCCATGGCGCGTCAATGGGCGGTCGAGAAGGCCTCGGAAGACGCGGTGAAATCGCGGGGGCGGTCAACGGCTGGCAGGCCGGGGCAGCGGGGTGGGAATGTGAAGCGGAGGAAAAGGTGAATCACTTCGCTCTGTCTGCGTTCCAGGTCGAAAATTTCGACCGCTTTATTTTGAATTTTTTTGAAAGCTGTACGTCAAGCCGTGTCGCTGTTTCCACAACAGCTTCACTTAATTCTGTCAACTCGTCATAATCAAGATGCACCCTTTTCCCCTCTTTCTGAACTTCGAATCCGAGCTTTTGTGTTCGGTCTAAGAAAATTCTGCTTGCGAAGCCTCTGTTGTGTGAATTTATATTTCTTACTTCGATGAAATATCTAACACTGGATTTCACATCCTTATCGTCAAATAGCTCGCATCCGAGAGTGCTGCTAATATATTCCGCAATTGAATCCATACCGCCGTATGCCAATTGGTTTATTTTCTTATCCACCAGATAAGATACAAGATCCCTGTTCCTCCTAAACTGAAGAACTTCCGCTACTTTTACCGTCTGGCTTGAAGTAATAATTTCGGGGCGCCGACTGGCACAGTCTTGAATAATTGAAGACAGATACCATAAAAAAGCATCTACGATATTATTCGTTATGTTTCGACTATTCAAACCGCCGAACTCTTCGAGTTTCGAAAAGGATCTACGCTGACCTTCTTCCAGCTTACTTTTTAGTTCAGCCGTATCCTGCTCATCCATTGAGCTCTTAATTAGGGCCTTGGTCGATGTTTCAAAAACCTTGTCCGCATACATCGCGAGGTTCATTTGAAAAAAGAAGTGATCTACTACGCGATAGTAGTCTTTCAAAAATAGGAACAGACTCTTCGTTACAACAAAATCGTCGCCTTTATGTATGAAGTTAGCGGAATCCGTCATAAACTGCCTTCTCGAACATTCAAATCTAGAAGTGTAAGTTAGGTCGATGAGCTACCACTCAGCAAGCGTAGGATGGCTGCTCGCATCTATCTTTTTCGATGATGCAAAATGACTGGTGAAATCACCCGTTCTACTCGTCACCCCACACTTCAAACTTACAGCCCAGCGCTCCCTGCTCCACGTTTAAAATGACGAATTGTAGGTCCAAACGGTAGCCATGACGAACTCAAAGATCCTGCCCAACACGCATGAGGTCCAAAGCGCCAGTCACCGGGTGCGCGGCACCCGCGCGGTGCTGGCCGAAGATCTGGCGCAGTCTCAGGAAACTCCGTCTGCGCCTCAGATCAGCCCCAGGATCACCACCAGCCAAGCGACCCCGGCCGCAAGCGCGGTCAGGGCGACGGCGGCGCTGGCGGCGTCCTTGGCCTGACCGGCCAACTCGTGGTGCTTGGTCGAGGTGAAATCCACCGCCCGCTCGATGGCGGTGTTGAATAGCTCGGCCGCCAGAACCAGCAGGCCAAGCGCCACGATCAGCGCGCGTTCTCCGGCGCTCAGCGGCAGCCAGAGTGCCAGGGCCGCCGATATGAGATTGGCCCAGACCCAACTGCGGAACGAATATTCCTCGCGCCAGGTCACGGCCAGCCCTGCCCAACTCCAGATCGTTCGGTCTTTCAGGCGTGCAAAGAAGTTGCGCATGAGTCCTCCGCTTCGGCTTTCCAGGCGTCATCCCAAGGATGCAACCGGGCCGGAGTGCGAAAATCAAGCGCGCATCCCGCCGCCTCATCAGATATGACAAAAGAAAAGGGCCCCGCCTTGCAGCGGAGCCCCCTATCCATCGGAAGCGCTCGTCTTATTCGCGGCTTTCCGGTGTATCGACCAGCGTGTCGAAATCGTCGCTGATGAAGTCGTCCTCCATCACCGGCGCGGCCAAGGCTGCGGCGGCTTCGGCCTCTTCCCGACGCGCTTCGATCACGACATTGTCGCGGTCCTGCGCCACGCGGCGCACGCGCTGGGTGGCACCACCGGTCCCGGCAGGGATCAGTCGGCCCACGATGACGTTTTCTTTCAGACCAACAAGCTTGTCCTTCTTGCCCTGAACCGAAGCCTCGGTGAGCACGCGGGTGGTCTCCTGGAAGGAGGCCGCCGAGATGAAGGAGCGGGTCTGCAGCGAGGCCTTGGTGATGCCCAGCAGGATCGGCTCACCCTGTGCCGGACGGCCGCCCTTGGCGATCGCCTTTTCACAGGCCGCGTCAAACTCCTGCTTGTCCACATGTTCGCCCTTGAGCAGCGTAGTGTCGCCAGATTCCTGGATCTCCCACTTCTGCAGCATCTGGCGCACGATGACCTCGATGTGCTTGTCGTTGATCTTCACACCCTGCAGGCGATAGACGTCCTGAACTTCGTCGATCATGTAGTCTGCCAGCGCCTCGACACCCATGATGGACAGGATGTCATGCGGAGCGGGGTTGCCGTCCATGATATAGTCACCCTTCTGCACGAAGTCGCCTTCCTGCACCGGGATGTGCTTGCCCTTGGGCACCATGTATTCGACGGCATCCATCGACTCGTCTGCCGGTTCGATGCTGATGCGACGCTTGTTCTTGTAGTCGCGGCCAAAGCGCACGTAACCATCTGCCTCGGCGATGATTGCGTGATCCTTGGGACGACGGGCCTCGAACAGTTCGGCCACACGCGGCAGACCGCCGGTGATGTCCTTGGTCTTGGCACCTTCGCGCGGAATACGCGCGACAACGTCACCGGCTTCGATCTGCTGACCGTCTTCGATCGACAGGATCGCATCGACCGACATCGGGTAATGCACCGGATGTCCCTGATCGTTGCGCACCGGCTCGCCATCTTCGCCCACCAGAATGATCTCTGGCTTAAGATCGTTGCCTTTCGGCGCTGCGCGCCAGTCGATCACGATCTTCTGGGTCATGCCGGTCGCATCGTCGGTCTCGTCACGGACAGCGATGCCCGAAACCAGATCGACATATTTCACGGTACCTGACTTCTCTGCAATGATCGGCAGGGTATAGGGGTCCCATTCGAACAGCTTGTCGCCACGCGCGATCTTGTCGCCATCCTTGACGAATAGCTTGGAGCCATAGCCCAGCTTGAAGCTGGCACGCTCTTCACCATGCTCGTCATTGATGATCAGCTTCATGTTCCGGCCCATCACCAGGTTCTCACCTGCCGAGTTCGCCAGAATCTGAGCGTTTTCAAAGACGATTACACCGTCCTGACCGGCCTCCTGGAAGGATTGCTGACCACCCTGGGCGACGCCGCCGATGTGGAATGTCCGCATCGTCAACTGGGTGCCGGGTTCACCGATCGACTGTGCCGCGATGATGCCGACGGCCTCACCGGTATTGACCATGGTGCCGCGTGCAAGGTCACGGCCATAGCACATGGCGCAGACGCCTTCCTCGGCCTCACAGGTCAACGGCGAGCGGATACGCGCGCTGACAACGCCAGCCTCATCAACCGAATCCGCCATGCGTTCGTCGATCAACTGGCCTGCAGCGACCAGCACATCGGTGGTACCGGGCTTGAGGATGTCATCGGCAGCCACACGGCCCAGAATGCGATCCGCGAGCGAGGACACAACCTCACCATCGTTCACCGCAGCCTCAGCCGTGATGGCACGATCGGTGCCGCAATCATGCGCCCGCACGATGCAATCCTGCGCCACGTCCACCAGACGGCGGGTCAGGTAGCCCGAGTTCGCCGTCTTAAGCGCGGTATCGGACAGACCTTTCCGCGCGCCGTGGGTCGAGTTGAAGTATTCAAGAACGGTCAGACCTTCCTTGAAGTTCGAGATGATCGGCGTTTCGATGATGTCGCCATTCGGCTTCGCCATCAGGCCGCGCATCCCGCCCAGCTGCTTCATCTGCGTGACCGAGCCACGGGCACCGGAGTGGGCCATCATGTAGACCGAGTTCGGTTCCTGTTCGGCCCCGTTCTCGTCCCGAGCCGAGGACGAGATCGTGCCCATCATAGCATCGGTGACGCGGTCGTTACACTTGGACCAGGCATCGACAACCTTGTTGTACTTTTCACCCTGAGTGATCAGGCCGTCCATGTACTGCTGTTCGAAATCCTTCACATGGCTGCGGGTGTCTTCGACGATGCCCCATTTGTCATCGGGGATCACCATGTCGTCCTTGCCGAAGGAAATGCCCGCCTTGAACGCTTCGCGGAAGCCCATGGTCATGATCTGGTCGCAGAAAATGACCGATTCCTTCTGACCGCAATAGCGGTAGACGGTGTCGATGACCTGCTGCACTTCTTTCTTCCGCAGCAGACGGTTGACCAGTTCAAACGGTGCCTTCGCGTTCAGCGGCAGCAGCGCGCCCAGACGGACACGGCCCGGTGTGGTTTCGAAGCGCTGCTGCACCTCCAGACCGTTTTCGTCGATCTGGGTGATCCGCGCGGTGATCTTGGTGTGCAGGTGCACTTCACCCGCGTCCAGCGCGTGCTGAACTTCCTCGATCGAGCCAAACACCTTGCCTTCACCCGGCATGCCTTCGCGTTCCAGGGTCACATAGTAGAGACCCAGGATCATATCCTGCGAGGGAACGATGATCGGCGCACCGTTTGCAGGCGACAGAACGTTGTTCGTCGACATCATCAGAACACGGGCTTCCAGCTGGGCCTCAAGGCTCAGCGGGACGTGCACAGCCATCTGGTCGCCGTCAAAGTCGGCGTTGAAGGCCGAACAGACCAGCGGGTGCAGCTGGATGGCTTTGCCTTCGATCAGGACCGGTTCAAACGCCTGGATGCCAAGACGGTGCAGCGTCGGCGCACGGTTCAGCATGACAGGGTGTTCGCGGATCACCTCGTCGAGGATATCCCAAACTTCGGGGCGCTCTTTTTCGACCAGTTTCTTCGCCTGTTTCACGGTCGAAGACAGACCCTTGGCTTCAAGGCGCGAATAGATGAACGGCTTGAACAGCTCCAGCGCCATCTTCTTGGGCAGACCACACTGGTGCAGCTTGAGTTCCGGACCGGTCACGATGACCGAACGGCCCGAGAAGTCGACGCGCTTACCCAGAAGGTTCTGACGGAAGCGGCCCTGCTTGCCTTTCAGCATGTCGCTGAGCGATTTCAGCGGACGCTTGTTGGCACCGGTGATCACGCGGCCACGACGGCCGTTGTCGAACAGAGCATCCACCGACTCTTGCAGCATCCGTTTTTCGTTGCGGACGATGATGTCAGGCGCGCGCAGTTCGATCAGACGCTTCAGACGGTTGTTCCGGTTGATCACGCGGCGATAGAGATCGTTCAGGTCGGACGTCGCGAAACGGCCACCATCCAGCGGCACCAGCGGGCGCAGTTCCGGCGGGATCACGGGGATCACGGTCAGAACCATCCACTCCGGGCGGTTGCCGGATTCCAGGAAGCTTTCGACCACTTTCAGACGCTTGATGATCTTCTTGGGCTTCAGCTCACCGGTGGCTTCGGCCAGATCAGCGCGCAGCTGTTCGGCTTCGGCTTCCAGATCGATCTGGGCCAGCATCTCACGAATGGCTTCGGCGCCGATATTGGCGGTGAACGCGTCCATGCCATAGGCATCCTGGGCGTCCATGAACTCTTCTTCGGTCAGCATCTGGCCATAGGTCAGGTCGGTCAGACCGGGCTCGATGACGACATAGTTTTCAAAGTAGAGCACGCGTTCCAGATCGCGCAGCGTCATGTCCAGCATCAGGCCGATGCGGCTGGGCAGCGATTTCAGGAACCAGATATGCGCAACGGGCGCGGCCAGTTCGATATGGCCCATCCGCTCGCGGCGGACCTTTTGCAGGGTGACTTCCACACCGCATTTTTCGCAGACAACGCCGCGATATTTCATGCGCTTATATTTGCCGCAGAGGCATTCGTAGTCTTTTATAGGGCCAAAGATACGCGCGCAGAACAGTCCGTCACGTTCGGGCTTGAACGTGCGGTAGTTGATGGTTTCGGGTTTCTTGATCTCACCATAGGACCAAGAGAGAATCCGCTCTGGCGAGGCCAGCGAGACCTTGATCTCGTCAAAGACCTTTTGCGGGGTCAGCGGGTTGAACGGGTTGTTGGTCAGTTCCTGGTTCATTTGTTTACCTCAAATTCGTGCGGATGTGTGGGACGAGGAAGGCGTTTCGAAACGCCTTCCCAAGGGCTTTGCAAAGCCCTTATTCCGTCTCCTCCGCATCCAGGAGTTCCATGTTCAGGCCGAGGCCGCGGACTTCTTTCACCAGAACGTTGAAGCTCTCGGGAACGCCCGCCTCGAAGTTGTCCTCGCCCTTGACGATCGACTCGTAGACCTTGGTCCGGCCGGCGACGTCATCCGATTTCACGGTGAGCATCTCCTGAAGGGTGTAGGCAGCGCCGTAGGCTTCCAGGGCCCAGACCTCCATCTCACCAAAGCGCTGACCACCAAACTGCGCCTTACCGCCCAGCGGCTGCTGGGTGACGAGGCTGTAGGGCCCGGTCGAACGCGCGTGGATCTTGTCATCCACCAGGTGGTGCAGTTTCAGCAGATATTTGATGCCCACGGTCACCGGACGCGCGAATTGCTCCCCGGTCCGACCGTCGAA
Organism: Ruegeria jejuensis; assembly: GCF_041537905.1. NCBI lineage: Bacteria > Pseudomonadati > Pseudomonadota > Alphaproteobacteria > Rhodobacterales > Roseobacteraceae > Ruegeria > Ruegeria jejuensis. The sequence continues at coordinate 13,781 of NZ_JBGRUO010000014.1, forward strand.
CAGAACCGACTGACCGCTTTCCGAGAAGCCCGCGCGCACCAGCGCGTCGTTGACGTCGGCCTCTTTGGCGCCGTCGAAGACCGGGGTTGCGATCGGAACACCACGGGTCACGTTGCCCGCCGCTTCGACCAGACGATCCTCTTCCATGCCGCTGATGCCTTCTTCATAGACATCCTCGCCATAGGCCAGCTTCATCGCTTCGCGCACCGGGGTCAGATCGCCGGACCGGCGGTATTCACCCAGGGCGTCGTCGATGTTCAGACCCAGACCGCGCGCGGCCCAACCCATATGGGTTTCAAGGATCTGACCAACGTTCATACGCGACGGCACACCCAGCGGGTTCAGACAGAAGTCGACAGGTGTACCATCGGCAAGGAACGGCATGTCTTCCATCGGAACAACCTTGGAAATCACACCCTTGTTCCCGTGACGACCGGCCATCTTGTCGCCCGGCTGCAGCTTGCGCTTCACGGCGATGAAGACTTTGACCATCTTCATCACACCCGGCGGCAGGTCGTCGCCACGGCGGACCTTTTCGACCTTGTCCTCGAAGCGGGCATCCAAAGCACGTTTTTGCACTTCGTACTGCTCGTTCAGAGCCTCGACGACCTGTGCATCCTGCTCGTCTTCCAGCGCCAGCTGCCACCACTGACCACGGGTCAGGGTATCCAGCAGCTCTTCGTTGATCTCGGACCCCGCCTTGACGCCTTTCGGCCCCTTGACGGCTTTCTTGCCCAGGATCATGCCCTTGAGACGCGCATAGATGTTGCGGTCAAGGATGGCGAGTTCGTCGTCCCGGTCACGGGCCAGACGCTCGACTTCCTCACGCTCGATCTGCAGCGCACGCTCGTCTTTCTCGACGCCGTGGCGGTTGAAGACACGCACCTCGACCACGGTCCCGAAGTCGCCCGGCTTGACGCGCAGCGAGGTATCGCGCACGTCGGATGCTTTTTCACCAAAGATGGCGCGCAGCAGCTTTTCTTCAGGGGTCATTGGGCTTTCGCCCTTCGGAGTGATCTTACCGACCAGAATATCGCCCGGCTCCACATCCGCGCCGATGTAAACGATGCCAGCCTCATCAAGGTTGCGCAGCGCTTCTTCACCGACATTCGGGATGTCGCGAGTGATCTCTTCCGGGCCCAGCTTGGTGTCACGGGCGGCAACCTCGAATTCCTCGATATGGACCGAGGTAAAGACGTCATCGCGCGCGATACGTTCGCTGATCAGGATCGAGTCTTCGTAGTTGTAGCCATTCCACGGCATGAAGGCGACGACCACGTTCTTGCCGAGCGCCAGTTCCCCCATATCGGTGGAGGGGCCATCGGCCAGAACTTCGCCCTTCTGAACCGTCTGACCCACCTTCACCAGCGGACGCTGGTTGATGCAGGTGTTCTGGTTCGAGCGCTGGAACTTGCGCATGCGGTAGATATCCACACCGGCATCGCCCAGTTCCAGATCTTCCGTCGCCCGGATCACGATACGCTGGGCATCGACCTGGTCGATGATGCCTGCGCGTTTCGCCATGATCGCAGCACCCGAGTCACGCGCCACAACCTCTTCGATCCCGGTGCCGACCAGCGGCGCCTCGGCCCGCAGAAGCGGAACCGCCTGACGCTGCATGTTCGAGCCCATCAGAGCGCGGTTGGCGTCGTCGTTTTCGAGGAACGGGATCAGCGAGGCCGCGACCGAGACCAGCTGTTTCGGGCTGACGTCGATCAGGTCAACCGCGTCAACCGGCGCCAGCGTATAGTCACCGGCCTGACGGGTGTTGACCATCTCGTTGATGAACCGGCCCTCACCATCCAGCGTCGCGTTGGCCTGCGCCACGGTGTGACGCATTTCCTCTGTCGCCGACATATAGTGAACCTCGTCGGTCACCTTGCCTTCGTTCACGACGCGATAGGGTGTTTCGATGAAGCCGTACTTGTTCACGCGAGCAAAGGTGGCCAGCGAGTTGATCAGACCGATGTTTGGCCCTTCCGGCGTTTCAATCGGACACATCCGACCGTAATGGGTCGGGTGCACGTCGCGCACCTCAAAACCTGCACGTTCCCGCGTCAGGCCGCCCGGCCCAAGCGCCGAGAGGCGGCGTTTGTGGGTGACTTCGGACAGCGGGTTGGTCTGGTCCATGAACTGGCTGAGCTGCGAGGAACCGAAGAATTCGCGCACCGCGGCCGCAGCCGGTTTCGCATTGATCAGATCCTGCGGCATGACGGTGTCGATCTCGACGCTGGACATGCGTTCCTTGATCGCACGTTCCATGCGCAGCAGGCCGACGCGGTACTGGTTTTCCATCAGTTCGCCGACCGAACGCACACGGCGGTTGCCGAGGTGGTCGATATCGTCCACGTCGCCCTTGCCGTCACGCAGTTCGACCAGCGCTTTGATACAGGCGACGATGTCTTCCTTGCGCAAGGTGCGTTGCGTGTCTTCGGCATCCAGCGCCAGACGCATGTTCATCTTGACCCGGCCAACGGCGGACAGATCATAGCGCTCGCTGTCGAAGAACAGCGTATCGAACAGCGCCGAGGCGGCCTCAACGGTGGGCGGCTCGCCCGGACGCATCACACGGTAGATATCCATGAGCGCAGTGTCGCGCCCCATGTTCTTGTCCGCCGCCATGGTGTTACGCATGTAGGGGCCGACATTGACGTTATCGATGTCCAGAACCGGAATGTCGGTGATGTCGGCGTCGATCAGATCCTTGACGGTACCGCCGATCAGCTCGCCGTCCTTGTCATATTCGAGCGTCAGCTCATCACCGGCCTCGACATAGATCGCACCGGTTTCTTCGTTGATGATGTCCTTGGCGACAAACTTGCCGACGATGTGGTCAAACGGCACCAGCAGATCGGTGACCGCGCCCTCTTCGATCAGCTTCTTGACCGCGCGGGGGGTGACTTTCTTGCCCGCTTCGGCAATCACTTCGCCGGATTTCGCATCGACTAGATCATAGGTCGGACGAGTGCCGCGCACACGCTCGGGGAAGAACGGGGTGACCCAACCTTTCTTCTTCTCCAGCTTGAAGGGCACGGTGTTGTAATAGGCATCCATGATGCCTTCCTGATCCAGACCCAACGCATAGAGCAGGGTCGTCACCGGTAGTTTGCGGCGACGGTCGATACGGGCGAACACGATATCCTTGGCGTCGAATTCGAAATCCAGCCAGCTGCCGCGATACGGGATGATGCGGCAGGCAAACAGCAGTTTGCCCGAGGAATGGGTCTTGCCCTTGTCGTGGTCAAAGAACACACCGGGCGAGCGGTGCATCTGGCTGACAATCACCCGTTCGGTGCCGTTCACGATGAAGGTGCCGTTCGGGGTCATCAGGGGCATGTCGCCCATGAAAACATCCTGTTCCTTGATGTCCTTGACCGATTTGGCGCCGGTGTCCTCGTCGACATCAAACACGATCAGGCGCAGAGTGACCTTCAGCGGCGCGCTATAGGTCATGTCGCGCTGCATGCACTCTTCGACATCGTATTTCGGCTTTTCCAGGTCGTATTTCACGAACTCCAGCACGGAGGTTTCGTTGAAATCCTTGATCGGGAAGACCGACTGAAACACACCCTTGATGCCTTCGCCGTCAAGCGGCAGGTCGGCATCGCCGGAGCGCAGGAAAAGATCATAGGAAGATTTCTGCACCTCAATGAGGTTCGGCATATCCAGAACTTCGCGGATTTTGCCGTAATATTTACGAAGACGTTTCTGGCCAAGGAACGTTTGAGCCATGTCAGATGTCACCTTTCAGGTTCTCAGCGGTCAAGACTACCGTCGGGCCCCGGTAGCTTGCCCCTACGAGACAGCAGGTCCAGATCAATTCATGGCCACCGTCCCGAGTGGCGGCCTCCCGATCCGAAAACCCTGCCTTAGAAAACGCTTTTGCGGGCAAAGCCCTTTCTAAGACAGGTTCGGCTGGACCCGGATTTCTCCGGGCCCAGCCAAATTTTGTGGCGCAATGAATGCGCCAGTCGCCTGACTTAGGCCAGCTCGACTTCGGCGCCAGCTGCTTCCAGCTTGCCTTTGACTTCTTCGGCTTCGTCTTTTGCAACGCCTTCTTTGATCTTGCCACCGGCTTCGACCAGTTCCTTGGCTTCTTTCAGGCCAAGACCGGTCAGCGCGCGGACTTCTTTGATCACGTTGATTTTCGAAGCGCCGGCGTTCTTCAGAACGACGTCGAATTCGGTCTTCTCTTCCTCGGCTGCGCCACCGGCGTCAGCAGGGCCAGCCATGACAACGGCGCCGCCAGCTGCGGGCTCGATGCCGTACTCGTCCTTGAGGATGGTTTTCAGTTCTTGTGCTTCCAGCAGGGTCAGACCAACGATCTCTTCTGCCAGTTTCTTCAGATCAGCCATTGTATCAGCTCTTTCCGTTTTACAGTGTGTGTTCCAACGTCAGGGTGTGCACCCCACGCCGGTCATTCAGTGCCAACCGCTTACGCAGCTTCCGCCTTCTCTTCGATGGTCGAAAGGATGCTTGCGATGTTGCTTGCAGGTGCGCCAATTGCGCCAGCGATGTTCGAAGCAGGTGCGCCGATCATGCCCGCGATGGTAGCAATAAGCTCCTCGCGCGACGGCATTTTCGACACGGCTTCGACGCCGGCACGGTCCAGAGCGTTCTCGCCCATTGCACCGCCAAGGATTGCGAACTTCTTGTTCTCCTTGGCGAAGTCCTCGGCCACCTTGGCTGCTGCCACGGGGTCCTCGGAATAGGTCAGAACGGTCATCCCCGTCAGCAGGTCAGCGATGCTTTCACACGGCTTACCCTCAAGGGCGATTTTGGCGAGCCTGTTCTTGGCAACACGCACAGATCCACCCGCTTCGCGTGCACGCGCGCGCAGATCCTGCATTTCAGCAACTGTCAGACCGACGTAGTGAGAAACCACCACGACGCCAGAGCTTTCAAAGATCTGGCCGAGTTCCTCGACCACTTTCTCTTTCTGGGCTCTATCCACAGTTCTCTCCAAGTTAGGGATGTCAGACATCCCGGCTCATATTTGCCGCGGCCAAAGCCCCGGCGTTCAGGTCCGTTGTTACGGGGTTGAGCCAAAATTCGCCCGAAGGTCTAGCCCTCGATCTCATTGGTCTTTACCCGTCTCAGGCAGGAAATTAAGACCCCTCGCAGGGCCACCCACCGTCTTGGACGAAACAAAATAAAGCGCACGACGAATCGCACGCTTTATTCCGCGGCCCTATTTAGGACAGAGCGGCGGGGTTTCCAAGGGGTAAAGTGACGGATCTGCCTGCTTTTCAATCGCATTAGACGCAGGTCTTGCAAGTTACTTCAGACATTCTTCTCGCAACTTCCGCTGCAGCACTTTACCGGACCACGTCATCGACAAACTGACATCCTGGCCCTGACTGGATGTGCTACCCTCGGGCCCCACCTTACAGATATCTCGACATCGCACAGATCACCCCCAAAAAAATGACCTGCCTGCGCACGAACCCAGCAGAGCGGCAGATCGCCGGGTAACCCTGACAGAGGGGATATTTCAGAGTCGGGTGGCCAGCAGCCGCACGCCGCTCAGATCTCCGGTTCTGTACTGATCGACAAAGAACGCATAGGCGCTGTCCCAATTGTCGAAATGAGCCTGGCCGAAACGTTCAACCGTCTGGTCCTTCAGACTGCGATACATCGCCAGACGCTCGATCAGAATCTCACGCCACGTCTCGCCCAGATCAATGGCCTTCTGCACCGCAAAACCCGCCCTTTCGAGCCGCTGACAGTATTCGGGGATCGTGCAGAGCCCGGCCAAGGCCAGTTCCCTTTCCAACCGCTGGCGCGTTGCATCCGAGATCGCGTCGGTGCCCACGATATCGGTGAAGGCCAGTCGCCCACCTGGTTTCATGAGCCGTGCCGTTTCCTGCAGCAATTTGTCCTTGTCCGGGATATGGCAGAATGCCTCCTGACTAATGGCCACATCGAATCCATCATCTGGCAAGGGCATGCTCATCGCGTCAGCGCAAAGAAAGGTTACGCGGTCCGCCTGCCCTGTCATCCGGGTCAGTTCTGCAGCCCCCTCGATCCGGCTCCCCGTCAAATCCACCCCCGTCACGCGACAGCCATAGTGACGCGCAATATACCGCGCCGGCCCACCCAACCCGCAGCAAATATCCAGAACGTGATCACTTTCGGCAAGATCCGCCAATTCCGCCAGAGCGTCATTTGCCGCCACGCCGGAATAATGGTCCTGATCGTAGGCTTGAAGCGTATCCTCGGTGAGGGTCCGCAGATCGACCCCGTCCCTGTCCAGTTTTTCCAGGATTTGCGGCAAGCTGATCGGATGACTGTCGTAGAAGGATCGCACCTCTTCCAGATGGGTGTCTTTGCTCATGATGTCCTCCGATTGGTCGCCTGCGTTGCGTGTCTCTCCCCACCCTGCATCGCTTCGTCCGGGCCGAAAAGCCAATAGGCCGATATTGAGCCACTTTCATCCCTCCAGCCAAGATTGACATCACGCCGAGCCTCCTGTCCATTTGCCCCGGCGGCAGCGGCACAGCCCGCGGTCTCCCCTCCACGGCTTGCAGCACGGATCAGAAATGCCGACCCTGTCCCAACAAGAAACGCATCTTGCTTCGGCCTATGTGGATGAGTTCGCGCGGGTCTGCCTTGACGGGGCGACCCCCAGTTTCGACTGCATCTATCGCTCAAGCAATTTTCCCCAGACACGTCTGGTCCTGCGAGTGGATGACGGGGGCGAGGCCTATGCGCTGAAGATCGATACCGAATCCCCCGCCACCGGGCGGCTGAAAGCCGAGTTTGGTGTCTTGCGGGAGTTGTCCGCATATTTTCAGGCCAACGAAAGCACCCAAGTCGTACGCCCGGTCTACTACGCGCCGGGAAATGCCTTTTTCGTTACGGAGTTCATCGACCGACCGACGGCGGTTGATCTGATCTACAACTCTCCCGATGACAGCAAGGTCGCACAGGTCTATCGCCGGGCCGGGTCCTGGCTGCATGACCTGCACGGATTTCAGGACCCCACACAAATGCCGTTCTGGCCGCAATGGATGATGGAAGGCATCCGGGAATCGATCAGGGCTGCCGGTCCCGATATTGCCGATGACACTCAAGCGATGATGAACATCATGCGCGCCGATGCAGGGCGGCTGCGTGGCAAACCCGTTCTGCGCGTCTTTTCGCATGGCGATTTTCACGGCTTGAACCTGATCCTCGGGCAAGGGGCTATGATCGGGCTGGACTTCACCGAGGTGATCGAGAAACCAGCAGTCTACGACATCGTCGATTTCCTGAAGGCGGATGTGTTTCGCGACGTAAGCGGGCAGGAACTGGACCGCAGCGGTATCCTCCAGGTGAACAAGGACATGTTCTTTCGCCGCTACCGCCACCCGATCGACATGGATGTTCTGGACTTCTGCATCCGGGCAAGACTGCTGAAGGATTGGCTGGAAGTGTCCGGGGATGGCTATCAGCCGACAGAGTTCGAGGCCCAAAGATCGCAGCACTTGCGCCGCCGCTTGCGCTTGGCCCTGACCGTACCCGTCTCGGCGGGCTGATACCGCCGTTGCCGTGCATAAAAAATCCCCGGAGCGCTCGTGACACTCCGGGGATCATATCTTTGACTTTATGGCCTTCGGCTTACTCGCCCGAGGCGCTGGCCACGTCGAGGGTCACGCCGGGGCCCATGGTCGAGCTCAGCGCGATTTTCTTCATGTAGGTGCCTTTGGCGCCCGCTGGCTTGGCCTTGGCAACAGCCGAGATGAAGGCGCGGACGTTTTCGACCAGCTTGCCTTCGTCGAAGGATGCTTTGCCAACACCGGCATGTACGACGCCGCCTTTTTCCGCCTTGAACTGAACCTCACCGCCCTTGGCTGCTTCCACGGCCGCTTTCACGTCCATGGTCACGGTGCCGACCTTGGGGTTCGGCATCAGGTTGCGGGGGCCCAGAACCTTACCCAGACGGCCGACGATCGGCATCATATCCGGGGTGGCGATGCAGCGGTCAAATTCAATGGTGCCGCCCTGGATGGTTTCCATCAGGTCCTCGGCGCCAACGATATCCGCGCCTGCGGCCTGTGCCTCTTCGGCTTTGGGGCCACGTGCGAAGACAGCAACGCGCATCGCTTTGCCGGTGCCGTTGGGCAGGCCGACAACGCCGCGCACCATCTGGTCCGCGTGGCGCGTATCAACACCAAGGTTCAGAGCGATCTCGACGGTTTCGTCGAATTTCGAGGTTGCGTTGGCCTTGACCAGGGCAACAGCTTCTTCGACCGACAGGTTGTCCTTGCCAGCCACAGCTTCGCGCGCGGCGCGGGTGCGTTTTCCGAGCTTTGCCATCTTACTTCACCTCGATGCCCATGGAGCGGGCAGAGCCCAGGATGATCTGCATTGCGCCTTCGATGTCGTTGGCGTTCAGATCTTTCATCTTCGCTTCGGCGATCTCGCGCACCTGCTTGGAGGTCACGGAACCGACGATCTCGCGGCTGGGGTTGTTGGCACCCGATTTCAGCTTGGCAGCCTTCTTCAGGTAGTAAGACGCGGGCGGCGTCTTGATGTCCATGGTGAAGGACTTGTCCTGATAATAGGTGATCACGGTCGGGCACGGCGCGCCGGGCTCCAGATCTGCGGTCTTGGCGTTGAACGCCTTGCAGAATTCCATGATGTTGATGCCGCGCTGACCCAGCGCCGGACCAACCGGCGGAGAGGGGTTCGCTTGACCTGCAGGAACCTGCAGTTTCATTGTACCAGCAAGCTTCTTGGCCATTTGGATTTCCTTTCAACTTAGGCGAAACGCGTTTCGCCTAGATTATGTTGCGTGGTCCGATCCGGGACCGCGATCCCTATAATCTCCCACGAGAGAATCTCGCCCGAAGGCGATAGAGGCGGCATGTACAGCGGAAATGAGAGGTTGGCAAGTGGCCGACCCCGTTGCCCGAAGCGATCGCTTTGGGTCCATCCCGCCCCGCATCGTGAGGGTCTCGGATTGCTCGAGGGGCCAATACGGGTGGGGCAATTCGGAAATCTTAAAGCAACGTCGCGTGAACTTCCGGCACAAAGGTCTGATCGTCCATAGGTGGTCTGACGTATCCGCGTTGCGCCGGGCGCTCTTCAAGTATTACTGGCGCGCGCTCGATCTCTTCATAGGGGATAAGTGACAAGAGGTGGCTGATGCAGTTCAAACGGGCATGTTTCTTCACATCGGAATTTACCACATACCAAGGCGCTTGCTTGATGTCCGTATGAGAGAACATGTCGTCTTTTGCTTTCGAGTAATCCACCCAGCGTTTCCTGCTTTCCAAATCCATCGGGCTTAGCTTCCACTGCTTTGTTGGATCAGTGAGGCGTTTTTGGAAACGGCGTTCCTGTTCTTCGTCGCTGACAGAGAACCAATATTTGATCAGCTGTATTCCTGCGCGGACCAGCATTCGTTCGAATTCCGGACAGCTTCGCATAAACTCTTTGTACTCTTCATCGGTACAAAAACCCATCACGCGTTCGACGCCAGCCCGATTGTACCAGGAGCGGTCGAAAATGATGATCTCGCCTGCTGTAGGCAGGTGGGCGACATATCTTTGAAAATACCATTGCGCCTTTTCCCGCTCCGTAGGTGCTGGAAGCGCAACGACCTGGCAAATTCGGGGGTTCATCGCCTCGGTGATACGCTTGATGGTTCCACCCTTGCCAGCGGCGTCGCGTCCCTCGAAGACTATTGCGACCCGATGGCCAGTATGTTTGACCCATTCTTGGAGCTTCACCAGCTCGATTTGAAGCCGCGCGAGCTCTTTTTCATAGGTCGAGTTCGAAATCTTTTTCATTTGGGTCTCCAAAACTATTCAAAGCTGGGTGACGAGGTAATCTGGACCGCCGACTTAAACACTAAACTCAGCGGATACTCTGCTTGCCATACTGGACCGTTTTCCGGACTTGTGTCAGGTTTTTCTTTAGCTCGGCAACACTCGGAGAGGTGTCTGCCAATAACCCGCGCTGAAATTCAAATAAGGTTTTGCTACAAAGATTTAGACTTGATGGGCTATGCCTGCAGTCTTGATTCATCCGCAGCAAGGTAGCTTTCAACCAATGTCCTCTCCGCACTCACTGAGCGGACATACAAAAGCAAAAACGCCGCGTGCAGGTGGCATCGCGGCGTTACAAATACTGCTGAGACGCTTCTTAGCTCTGCTTGGTCACCTGCGTGAAATCCAGCTCGACCGGGGTTTCGCGGCCAAAGATCGAGACGGTGACCTTGAGTTTCTGGTTGTCGTCGTCGACGCCTTCGACCATGCCGTCGAAATCCTCGAACGGGCCGTCATTGACCTTGACCTTTTCGCCGATCTCGAAGGTGATCAGGGTGCGCGGCGCGTCTTCGCCTTCCTGTACGCGGTTCAGGATCTGGTTCACCTCGGCATCGCGCATCGGCATCGGGCGGCCTTGCGGGCCCAGGAATCCGGTGACGCGGTTGATCGAGTTGACCAAGTGATAGCCCTGATCGGACATTTCCATATGCACCAGTACGTAACCGGGCATGAAGCGGCGCTCGGTCGTGACCTTCTTGCCCCGGCGCACTTCGATCACCTCTTCGGTGGGCACCAGAACCTCGTCGATCTCGTCCTCAAGCCCAAGCTCAGCGACCGAGGTGCGGATCTGCTCTGCGATCTTCTTCTCGAAATTCGAGAGAACGCTGACCGAGTACCACCGTTTCGCCATGAACTTGCCGTCCTTGTCCTGTTTGCGATGCGCCCGTCTGCCGAACCGCATCTGTCATTGAAATCTCTTATGCGGCACAGCCGCGCCCGCCGGAACAAAAAGCGGCGCGCAACTCGAATCGCCGCACGCCCGTCCCGAAGGCCGAGGCTGACCTACTCCGAGCGCCCCCGATACGCAAGAGGGATCGCGAAGAAACCGGGTCTGGTTTAGTTGAACGCGCCCAGGATCGCCTGCAGCCCGCTGCGGATGCCAAGATCAACCAGCGCAAAGAAAACAGCCGTCAGGGCGGCCATGATGAACACCATCACCGTGGTCAGCAGCACCTCGCGGCGGGTCGGCCAGACGACCTTGGAAACCTCGGCGCGGACCTGCTGGATGAACTGGATCGGGTTGGTGATAGCCATGTGGCACACGTCTCTCTGCTAGCGGATGGGCGGGACATAGCCGGGCATTGCGGTGATTTCAAGGGCTGCATGCGGCCCATCACGCAGGTATGTCAGGGTTTGGGCTTGTCATCCCACTCGTCGTTCAGGATGCGGCGTGCGTCGCCCTCGGGATCGTCATACTGGTTAGAGCGCACCGTATAGATGAAGCCCAGCAACCCAGCACCGCCCAGAAGCAGCGAGATCGGGATCAGATAGGTCAGGATATTCATCACTTACCTCAGGCGCAGCGCGTTGAGCGATACTGTAATCGACGAAGCCGACATCGCCAATGCGGCAATAAGAGGCGTCGCAAACCCCGCCACCGCAAGCGGCACGGCGATCACGTTATAGACCGTCGCGATGCGGAAGTTCTCGCGGATGCGCCGTGTGGCTTTCACGGCCGTGGCGCAGGCGTCTGCCAGCGGAGACAGGTCATGACCCAGCAGCACGATATCCGAGGCCACCCGCGCCGCATCCAGTGCCGAGGCCGGCGAGATCGATACATGCGCCGCGGCCAGCGCGGCCGTGTCGTTCAGCCCGTCGCCCACCATCAGCACTTTATGGCCCTGATCGGTCAGGTCGCGCACCCGCAGCGCCTTGTCTGCGGGAAGCGCCTCGGCCTGCCAGGTATTGATGCCCAGACGATCGGCCAGCGCCTCGACAGCAGGGCGTGTGTCACCGGAGATCAGCCGCACATCCTTGCCTGCCTGCTGCAGCGCTGTCACCGCCTCGGCGGCACCTGGGCGCAGCGCGTCATGGAACAGAAACGCGCGCGGCGTTTCAGTGCCGACAGCCAGCCAGGCGGCGGTCTGTGCACCGGGCTCCGCCGCGACCCAGGCGGCGCGACCCAGCCGGACCTGCTGGCCTTGGTACACGCCTTGCGTGCCGAAGCCCGGAACCTCTTCGATCTCCGTGACGTTCGACGGCGCGATCCCTGCCTCCTTGGCGGCGGCGCTGATCGACGCAGAGAGCGGATGTGACGAGGCCTGCGCCAGAGCCAGCGCGATTTGCGCGTCCCGCAGGGGAACATCGCCGAGATTCACAAGCTGCGGAGTTCCGGCGGTCAGCGTGCCGGTCTTGTCGAACACCACCGTGTCGATCTCGGCTAGCCGCTCCAGTGCTGTGGCGTGCTTGATCAGCATCCCCTTGCGGAACAGACGCCCCGAGGCAGCGGTGGTCACTGCAGGCACGGCAAGTCCCAGCGCGCAGGGGCATGTGATGATCAACACGGCGGCGGCAATATTGAGCGCGGTGCGCAGGTCGCCGGAATAGATGTACCAGCCCAGAAAGCTGAGCGCCGACAGGATATGAACGCCGGGCGCGTAAAGCTTGGCAGCGCTGTCAGCCAGCGAGGTGTAACGTGAGCGCCCCGACTCAGCGATGGCCACCAGATCGGCCATACGGTGCAGCGAGGTCTCTTGACCTACGGCAGTAGCGCGCACCGTCAGCGGGCCGGTCAGGTTGACCTCGCCCGCGCTGACGGCGAACCCCGGTTCGGCATAGACCGGCAGGGTTTCCCCGGTCAGCAGCGACCGGTCCAGTTCCGAGCGCCCTTCGATGATCTCGCCATCCACCGGCATCCGCCCGCCGGGCCGCACCAGCACCAGATCGCCGGGCACCAGTTCGGCTACCGGTACCTGTTCCTCGCCCTTTGAGGTCAGCCGGATCGCGCGATGAACCTCCAGCGCGGCTAGTTCTTCGGCGGCAGAGCGGGCCACCGCGCGGGTGCGGTGATCGAGATAGCGGCCTGCAAGCAGAAAAAAGGTCAGCGTCAGCGCTGCGTCGAAATAGGCATGTTCGCCGCTCAGTGAGGTTTCCCAAAGCGACGTGGCCAGTGCCAACAGGATGGCCAGCACGATGGGCACATCCATGTTCAGCCGCCGCACCCGCAGCGCGCTCCAGGCGTTCACAAAGAACGGCTTGGCCGAAAACGCAATCGCCGGGAGCGCAATCGCCGCCGAAATCCAATGGAACATGTCCCGTGTGGCGTCACTGGCCCCGGACCAGACCGACACCGACAACAGCATCACATTCATCGAGGCGAACCCCGCCACCGCCAGCCGCATCAGCAGATCGCGCCCCGCCCGATCGGTCTGCGTGGCCGAGATTGCGCCCGGATCAAGCTCATGCGCCTCATATCCGGCGGCCTCAAGAACTGGGATCAGATCGGCGGCCTGCATGTCCGGCGCGGCCTCGACCATGGCGCGCTTCAGCGTCAGGTTCACCCGCGCGCTGTCGACCCCCGGCACCGCGTTCAGAGCGCGCTCAACATTTGCGATACAGGCCTGACAGTGAATGCCGGGCAGCGACAGCGCGATCCGCGCCTCCTGCGGCGCCGGTTCGACCGCTTGCGCAGGGGCGGCGACGCAAGCCGGACAGGCCGCAGCGGTTGGGCGCAATTGAGCGGTCACCGGTTACCCTTTCACCCGCAGCACGACGCGCTGGCTGAATTCCGTCCCGTCTGCGGCCTTGGCCACCATGCGGATGTTCCAGTTACCCTTGCCCAGTTCGGCCTTGGCCACATAGGCGGACCCGTCAAACAGAAACTCAGGCGCCATATCCTCTTTGACATGGGTGGCGCGGCCCAGCACGGCCTCAAGCTCCGACACCTCGACCGGATGCCCGTTGCTGTCGGTGATTGACAGCACCAACAGCCCGCCCTGCGCCTCGGCGGCAACGGTCCAGCCCAATGCCTCCTGCGCGTCGCGCTTTTCGTTGAATTGCTGCGACGCCACGTAGGAATTCTTGACTTCAAGCCCCGGAAAGGTCCGGACCGCGCTGAAGGCCAGAACCAGGTTCACGGAGATAATGACCGCGAATGCTCCGATAAAGACCGCCGCTGCGTGTTTGCCGGTAAACTTGCGTTCCGCCATGATCAGTTCCCCCGCCCGTTAAAGGTCGTGTCTTTGTGAGCCCGATCGCCATTGGTCAGATCCTCAACCCAGATCCGAACCGGGGTATTGGCCTGTGCCGATGGTGCCGCGTCTTTTGGTGTCACGATATAGACCCGTTGAAGCAGAGCAGTATTGGCCGGGACGGTGACCGAACCCTCTGGCACGCCCTCAAGCTCGACCTGCATTGCCGGGTCCCCTTTCACCGTCACCAGGAAGGGACGATCGTCGCCATGCTTGTTGCGTAACCGCACGTCATAGGTATTGCGGATCGAGCCGTCAGAGAGAGTGACAAAGGTCGGGTTGCGCACGGGTGCCACAGTCAGATCGATATCCGAGCGGATAAAGAGCGCAAAGAGCAGCCCGACCCCGACCAGCGACCACAGCGACGTATACATGATCGTGCGCGGTCGCAGGATATGTTTCCAGATGTTGCGAGGCGGTTTGCCGGCGCGCTCATTGGCCTCGTCCGACAGCGCCATATAGTCGATCAGCCCGCGCGGTTTGCCGATCTTTTCCATCATATCGTCGCACGCATCGATGCAGAGTGCGCAGGTAATGCATTCCATCTGCTGGCCGTCGCGGATGTCGATTCCCACCGGGCAGACATTCACGCAAGCCATGCAGTCGATGCAATCACCCAGCTCGCTATCGGCGGTGCGTTTGCCTTTGCCGCGTGGCTCGCCACGCCAGTCGCGATAGCCGACAACCAGCGTGTCCTCATCCATCATCGCGGCCTGAATGCGGGGCCAGGGACAGGCGTAGATACAGATCTGTTCGCGCGCGAACCCGCCGAAAAAGAAGGTGGTGGCCGTCAGGATCGCCATGGTCGTATAGGCGATCGGATGGGCCTGACCGGTGACCAGATCGCGCACCAGCGTCGGCGCATCGGCAAAGTAGAACACCCAGGCCCCGCCGGTGGCCAGCCCGATCAACAGCCAGACCACCCATTTGGTCAGCCGTAGCCGCGCCTTGCGGAGATCCATCTTTTTCTGTCGGTGCAGCCGCAGCCGCGCGTTCCGGTCGCCTTCGATCCAGCGCTCGACCAGAATGAAAAGGTCGGTCCAGACAGTCTGCGGGCAGGCATAGCCACACCAGACCCGGCCCAGCGCCGAGGTGAACAGGAACAGGCCCAGACCGGCCATGATCAGCAGACCGGCAACGAAGTAGAATTCATGCGGCCATATTTCGATCCAGAAGAAATAGAAGCGCCGGTTGGCCATATCCAGCAGCACCGCCTGATCCGGCAGGCTGGGGCCGCGATCCCAGCGAATCCAGGGCGTCAGATAGTAGATTCCCAGCGTCACCACCAGAATGACCCATTTCAGATTGCGGAACGTGCCGGAGACGCGGCGGGGAAAGATCGGTTCCCTGGCAGCATAGAGGCTGGGGGCGGGCTGGGGGTCGTTCACACAAATGCTCCGGTCAAGAGAGGATGGGGTTTTGCGCCTTCTCACAGATCATAACAGATCGGACTTTGATATGGGTCAAAACGCGCATCGTATAATCACCTTTGCTCGGTTTTAGCCCGCCTGCCGCTTGAGCCAGGCAACGAAGGTCTTCACCGTCGGACGCAGCGCTGCCTGCCCTGTGACGATATGATATCCGCGCCTATCGGTTTCCACGTAGAGCTCGACAAGGCGCCCCGACAGGATGTCCTGCTGGACGAAATGCCGCACTGTTATGGTGACCCCCTGCCCGGCGCGCAGACCGTCCAGCACCAGATTCCCTGGCAAGGATATCCGTCCCGCCGCCGGGTCCATCGCCGCACCGCGCCCAGCAAGCCAGGTCGAGGCCTCGGTGGTTCCAATCTCTTCCAGCCAAGGCAGATGCGCCAGATCGGCAGGGGACCAATCGGCCTTGCCGCCCAACAGCTCAGGCGCGGCGACAATGACCATCGGGGTTTCCAGCAGCATCTGCGACTGAACCCCGGCCCATCCGCCCGCTCCGTATCGGATTGCCACATCAACACCGCCGGGGCGCAGCGCGACCACGTCGGGCGAAGGTTCCAGAATCAGGCTGACCTCGGGGTGATCGCAACGAAAGGCGGGCAGCCGCGGCATCAGCCACGAGGCCGCGAAGGTCGAGGTCAGCGAGACATGCACCGGGCGGTCCGCACCGGATCGTGTCAGATCATCGATCGCCGCGCCGATCGCGGCGAAGCCAAGTTGCAGCGCGCGCGCCAAATGCTCGCCATCCGCCGTCAAACTCAGGGCTTTGCCACTGCGATCCAGCAGCGAAACCCCCAGATGGCTTTCGAGCGCCCGCAATTGCTGACTGATCGCGGCATGGCTTACATTCAGCGCCTCACCCGCCTGTGTCACATTTCGCGTTTCCGCAAATGCTGAAAAGGCTCTAAGAGAGGCCAGTGGGGGTATCTTCATCCAATCCATATGTAACCTCTGATTACATCACCGAATGGGAATTGAGTCGCATTTCTGGCGCCGAATCGCAATCTTGAAAGTAGAGGGCACGCAGCACAGGAGACAGATCATGCTCACCGTCTTTGCCAAATCCTTCATGACCGCGACCCGCGTCAACCAACCGACAATTCGCGATTTGCCGAAACCAAAAGCCAAATCACGGCGGCGGTGGTTGCCCAAGGGTCACTGGTGGGTGCAGACGTCGCGCGATGTCGATCTGAACGATCTTTGATCTGGCGCGACAATCGCGGACTGGACCGAGACGCGTCCAGGTTCTATTTTCGCAAAAAGTGGTGTCGGCTGCTCAGGAAACGCGCGAACAGATCGAGTAGCCGACACCGGACCTTCGGGCGTATGACCGCCCGAAGGTGTTCTGTTTATTCACCCCCGCCGAGCTGGTGCACATAGGTCGCGACGGCGCGAATCTGTGCCTCGGTCAGGCGATTGGTCCAGGATGGCATGACGCCAAAACGGCTGTTGGTCACCGTCTCTGTCAGGGTGTCGTAGTCACCGCCATAGAGCCAGAGCGCATCCGCCAGGTTGGGCGCACCCTGTTCGGGATCGCCGGTGGCGTCCTCCATATGGCACGACGCGCAATTGTCGGCGAAGACCACCGAGCCAGCCTCGACCAGAGAGGCATCCTGCGGCGTGCCCGACAGCGACATCACATAGTTCACTGCCTGATCGATCTCTTCCGGCGTCAGCAACTCGTCCCGGCCAAAGGCGGGCATCTCGGAATAGCGGGCATCCGGGTCGTCTTCGTTGCGGATGCCGTGGGCAATGGTCAGATGGATGTTCTCGATATCCCCGCCCCAAAGCCAGGCATCATCCAGCAGGTTGGGATAGCCGACGGCACCTGCAGCCCCCGATCCGTGGCACTGCGCGCACCATGTCCGGAACACCGCAGCCCCGGAAGAGACCGCATAGTTGCGCAGATCGGCATCTTCGGCGATGTCTTCCATGTTGATGGCCGCCAGCCGAGCGTTAATCTCGGCGTTTGCCTCTTCGGCGGCCACAATTTCCGAGGCGACATCGCCCCGTGTCGACCAGCCCAGAACCCCCGCCGTTGCCGAACTGACCAGCGGCCAGGCCGGATAGGCGATGGTGTAAATCACGCCCCAGATGATGGTCGCGTAGAAGGTCCACAACCACCAGCGCGGCATCGGGTTGTCGAATTCCTCGATCCCGTCCCATGTGTGGCCGGTCGTATTGGGATCGCCCGGCTGGTGGGAGGAGGCGCGTTTGTTGTCCTCTGGCTGGGTCATGTCTTTGCCTCCTCGTTTGTGGCGGCTTTGTCTTCTTGCGCTCGGGCTTCGGTGTCATCGCTTATGGGAGCGTCAACATGTCGGAACGGGATATTTGCGGTGTCTTCATGGGTTTTGGAACTGCCCGGGCGGAACGCCCAGAATATGATCCCAACAAACACCAGAAAGAGCAGCAACAGCATCCAGCTATCCGCGAATTGTCTGAGCAGAGTGTATTCTTCCATCTCACCCTCCTCAGCGGTTCGCGTCAGGCGTGAAGGTCGAGAAATCGACCAGCGTACCCAGCATCTGCAGATAGGCGATCAGTGCATCGGTCTCCGAGATCCCCGGCTGACCGTCGAAATTGCGCACGCTGACCGTGTCGCCATAGCGTTCGAGCAGCCCGTCATAATCGCTGTCGGGATCGGCCTGCGCACGGAAATCCGCCTGTGCGGCCTCCAGCATCTCTTCGGTATAGGGCACGCCCACGAACGCGTTCGTCGCCATCAGATCGCCGATATACTTGCCATCGATCATGCGATCTTCGAGGAAGGCGTATTTCGGCATCACCGATTCCGGCACAACGGCTTCGGGATTGCGCAGATGGTCCACATGCCATTCATCCGAATAGCGCCCACCGACACGGGCAAGATCAGGCCCGGTCCGCTTGGAACCCCACTGGAACGGGTGGTCATACATCGACTCCGCTGCCAGCGAGTAATGGCCATAGCGTTCGACCTCGTCCCGCATGGGCCGGATCATCTGGCTGTGACACACATAGCAGCCCTCGCGGATATAGATGTCGCGTCCGGCCAATTCGAGAGGGGTGTAGGGGCGCATGCCCTCCACCTTCTCGATGGTGTTTTCCAGATAGAACAGCGGTACGATCTGCACGATCCCACCAATGGTCACGACCAGAAAGCTGAGAACCAGCAGGAGGGTCGCGTTGGTCTCGATGAGCTTATGTTTGTCGAGAATTGCCATTGCTCCGGCCCTCCTTATTCAGCCGGGACCGCGACGGTCAGGCTGGCCTCTTTGGCCGGTGCCCGACGGACGGTCATCCACAGGTTGTAGCACATGATCGCGGCACCAACGAGGAAGAACACCCCGCCGATCGCCCGCACCACATACATCGGTATGACGGCGGAGACGCTGTCGGCGAACGAGTTCACGAGGAAACCGTTGGCATCAACTTCGCGCCACATCAGACCCTGAGTGATACCCGCCACCCAAAGCGATGCCGCGTAGAGGATGATCCCGATCGTTGCCAGCCAGAAATGCCAGCTAACCAGGCTGAGCGAATAGAGACGCTCGCGCTTCCACAGCACCGGCACCAGATAGTAGAGCGCGCCGAAGGTGATCATGCCGTTCCATCCCAAGGCACCGGAGTGCACGTGGCCGATGGTCCAGTCGGTATAGTGGCTCAGGCTGTTGACCGCGCGGATCGACATCATCGGCCCTTCAAAGGTGGACATGCCGTAAAAGCCCAGCGAGATCACCATCATCCGGATCACCGGATCGGTGCGCAGCTTGTCCCAAGCCCCCGACAGGGTCATCAGACCGTTGATCATGCCACCCCAGCTCGGCATCCACAGGATGATCGAGAACACCATGCCCAGGGTGGAGGCCCAGTCCGGCAACGCGGTGTAGTGCAGGTGGTGCGGACCCGCCCAGATATACAGGAAGATCAACGCCCAGAAGTGGATGATAGACAGCTTGTAGGAATAGACCGGGCGTCCGGCCTGTTTCGGGATGAAGTAGTACATCATTCCCAGGAACCCGGCAGTCAGGAAGAAGCCCACGGCGTTATGCCCGTACCACCACTGCACCATCGCATCCTGAACCCCGGACCAGAGGATCACCGACTTCGAACCCCAGATGCTGACCGGGATGGTCAGGTTGTTGACCAGATGCAACATCGCCACGGTGACGATAAAGGCCAGATAGAACCAGTTTGCCACGTAGATATGCGGCTCTTTGCGCTTGATGATCGTGCCGAGATAGACCGCGAGGTAAGCCACCCAGACGATCGTCAGCCAGATATCGACATACCATTCCGGCTCGGCATATTCCTTGGATTGCGTCCCGCCCAGCAGGTAGCCGGTCGCGGCCAGAACGATGAACAGCTGATAGCCCCAGAATACGAACCACGCCAGATTGCCCCCCCAGAGGCGCGCGGCCGAGGTGCGCTGCACCACATAGAACGACGTGGCCAGCAGGGCATTGCCACCAAAGGCGAAGATGACCGCCGAGGTGTGTAGCGGGCGCAGACGTCCGAAATTGGCATATCCCTGCGCCCATTCGAAGTTGAGCGCCGGGAAGGCCAATTGAAAGGCGATGAACACACCGACCAGAAAGCCAACAACGCCCCAGAAGGCGGTGGCAATCACACCGTATCGAATGACCCCATCCATATATTCGCCGGAATAGTCGATTGGAATGTCTGGCTCATCGGTCTTGCGCAATATCCACAAGAACATTCCGCCGGACAGCAGCAAAACGATGATGGCATGAACCATGTATGCCTCATCGCGCGCATAGTTGATTGCCATCATCGAAAACAAGGCAATCAGACCAAGCACTACGAGCTTGATATAATTCAGCATTTCGCGTCCCTTTACTAAACCCGTTGCGAATCCTACATGCGCCGGGTCTGTTTTACTGGGCGCTTGAATGCATCTCGCACAGGTTCTTTTCCTTGATCTGTGTCAAGACGATAACCCGAATTCCATGGCAGTCATATCCTCAACGGGACGCAGATTCCCGTCTTGCGTGCGACCTTTCGTCAGTAAGAGGAGCAGATGTCGTATAAATCCCTTTTGACCGTGTTGACCGATACCGAGCAGGCGCGCGGTGTGCTCAACCACCTCACCACTCTCGCTCAGGAGCTAGACGCGCATGTCGAGGTCATGTGCCTTGGGGTCGACCGCACCCAGACCGGGTATTATTACGCCGGGGCAAATGCGCTGATCCTGCAGGAAACCCTGACCCGCGCCACCGCCGAAGCGGCTGAGATCCGGCAGTTGGCAGAGTCTATCCTCAGCCCGTCGGGAATTCGCTGGTCGGTCGAGGAAGGCGTCGCGCAGATGGCTGATATCGGGCGTCATGTCGCGCATCGCGCCCGGTTTTCCGATCTGGTCGTGCTGCCGCGCCCCTATGGTCCCAACCACGGAACCGAGGCCGAACCGGTGGTCGAGGCCGCCATGTTCGAGGGTCACGCCCCGGTAATCGTCTTGCCGGACGACAACACTTCACCAGCGATACCGCGACGGGTTCTGATCGGCTGGAACGAAAGCGTCGAGGCGATGCGCGCGATCCGTCTGGCTCTGCCGTTTCTGAAAACAGCGGACATCGCGCGGATCGTCGCAATTGCGCCCCCAACCCACGGGCCCGACCGCTCTGACCCGGGCGGGCTGCTGTCGCAAATGCTGGCGCGGCACGGGGTCAAATGCGAGATCGACGTGCTGAACAAATCCATGACGCGGGTGTCGGATATCCTGAACCGGCACGCCGACGACAAGGAGGCAGATATGATCGTGATGGGGGCCTATGGGCATTCGCGCTTCCGCGAGGCCATTCTGGGCGGCGCGACACGCAACATGCTGGAGGTCGCGAAAGTCCCGATCTTTCTCGCCCATTGATCCAGCCGCGAGCGACCGCAGATCCAAGCCGCCCACCAAGGGCGGCTTGAGGCGTTTCAGCCACGTCTGATCAACCCGATCAGAAACAACAGGATCACAGCCCCCACGGTTGCAAAGAAGATCGAGGAAAACAGCCCCCCGCCCAAGGCAAAGCCAAGCGCCGGAAAGATCGTTCCGGCCAGAAAGGCCCCGACCACCCCGACAATGATATTGCCGATCAGGCCAAATCCGCGACCTTCCATGATTTTGCCTGACAGCCAACCCGCGATTGCGCCGATAAACAGCATTGCCAAAAGGCTACCGAACTCCATTCCGAACTCCCGAGACATGTTTCGAAAGTCACACTAGAGCACGGAAATCTGCCGCGGTCACGCTCGAATGGATATACCTGCTGCGTCAGTCGAGGACTCAGGCCAGCAGCCCACCATCACTGTCGTCACCAGCCTCGTCCATCAACCGGTCCATATCCGGCACGGTCACATGGCGTTTGCCTTCCAGCACGATGACACCGTCCTTGCGAAGGGCCGAGATCTGACGACTGACGGTTTCCAGCGTAAGGCCAAGGTAATCCGCCATCGCTTCGCGGGTCAGCGGCAGATCAAACACGACGCGGCCCGTGGCAACTCCCATGCCCAGTGTGGCATCACGGCGGGCGATGATCGACAACAGGCTGGCTATCTTTTCGCGCGCCGTCTTGCGGCCCAGAACCAGCATCCATTCCCGCGCCGCATCCAATTCGTCCAGCGTCATCTGCAACAGCCGGTGTGCGATATGGGGCGTGCTGGCCATCATGTTCTCAAATGGCGTCTTGCGGAAACAGCACATCACAACATCAGAGGTGGCCACTACGTTGTAAGCCGCCGAATCGCGGCCCGGCCGCCCGACGAAATCCGATGGCAACAGCAGCCCGACCATCTGGGTCCGGCCGTCTTCCATTGTCTGGGTCAGGGTCGCAACCCCCGATACCAACGACCCCACGAACTCCATATGATCGCCCGCCCACAAGATCGTCTGACCCGCCTCGTAGCTGCGGTAGTATTTTATGGTTTCGAGCTCTGCCAGTTCGTCCGCATTGCACTTGGCACAAACGGCACGATGCCGAATCGGACACTCACCGCAGGCTGAGGGCGCCAATTTTGCATGCTTGGTCATAATTCGTCCTAATTGATCTGGGTCAAAGCCTCGAACTGAGACCCGATAATACAGAGGTGACATGAATACGAAACCGAATTTGGCGGGCCTAGGCCTATTTGACGCAAGGGTGCCTCGGTACACCAGCTATCCAACTGCGCCGCAGTTCAATAATGACGTGGGGGCTGATCGCTTCGGAAAGTGGATCGCGGGGATCGCGCCGGGCAGTTCCATCTCGCTTTACATTCATGTGCCCTTCTGCAGACGCCTGTGCTGGTTCTGTGCCTGCCGGACGCAAGGGACCAAAACCGCGTCCCCCGTCGCGGCCTATCTGGAAACGCTCAAGGCGGAGCTGCGGCTGCTGCAGCAACATCTGCCTTCAGATGTGACCCTGTCGCGCCTGCATTGGGGCGGCGGCACACCGACACTGCTATCACCCGAGATGATGCGCGACCTGGCGGGTGCCATCGCCGATGTTACCCCCTTTGCCGAAGACGCAGAATTCTCGGTCGAGATCGACCCGAATGAAATTGACGCCGAACGGCTGGACGCGCTGGCCGAGGCAGGCATGAATCGCGCCTCGATCGGGGTGCAGGATTTCGACGAAAACATCCAGAAGACCATCGGCCGTTTGCAAAGCTATGATGTGACCCGCGACGCCGCCGAAATGCTGCGTGCGCGCGGCATTCATAGCCTGAACGCTGATATCCTCTATGGCCTGCCGCATCAGACCACGGCGCGGATCACCGAAAGTGTCCAGAAACTGCTGTCGCTGAACCCCGACCGCGTTGCGCTTTACGGCTACGCGCATGTGCCCTGGATGGCCAAGCGCCAGCAGATGATCCCCTCGGATGCACTGCCCACCCCCGAACAACGGCTTGGCCTGTTCGAAACCGCAAGGCAGCTGTTTATCTGGGACAATTACAACGAGATCGGCATCGACCATTTCGCAACGCAGGAAGACGGGCTGAGCCATGCCCAGCGCAAAGGACACCTGCGCCGTAACTTCCAGGGCTACACTGACGACCCCTCCGATGTGCTGATCGGTGTCGGGGCCTCTTCGATCTCGAAGTTTCCGCAGGGCTACGCGCAAAATGCCTCGGCCACGGCACAGCATACCGCCGCGATCCGTGAGGGACGCTTTTCAGTCGCACGTGGCCACAGCTTCAACGGCGAGGACAAGCTGCGCGGGCGCCTGATCGAAGCCCTCATGTGCGATTTCCGCATCGACCGCCAAGAGATCGAAAGCACCTTTGTGCTGCCCAAAGATAAACTGGAAAGCATGTTCCAGGCCGCCGACGCCGCCTTTGACGGTCTGTTGCAGATCACCGATGACGGGCTTTTCATTCCACAGCCCGCTCGGCCATTGACGCGCATGATCGCCCGGCACTTCGACGCCTATGACCTCAGCAAGGCGGGCCACAGTTCGGCCGTCTGATCCGCGCGCCCCATGACCCTGCATTCCGCCGAAGACAGCCGTCCCGCACGCAAGGGGCTTGACGTCCGACCCCCTGATTTCTCACACTCAGGGAAGAGTGCGCCGGGTCTTGATCCCCGCGCACCGAGGCAGAGGCCAGACATACAGCGCAAGCGAACGAACCCGCATTCGTTCGGCCCTAACCGTGCAGCAAACATAAATACTGCAGCACACCGAGAGGGAACTCACCATGCGCGTCTTTACGGTCCTAGGCCCTACCCAATCCGGCAAATCTACGCTCGTCGAGGCGATCAGCCGCCTCGATGACCGGCCCACCAAATTCGATGTATCCGGAACCGTGCACCTGCACGGTTTTTCTTACTTGGGCGAGCCGTGGTGCGCCGTCGACGTGGATGGCGGCGGCGATGCGCTTGCTTATGTGGGCCCGGCGATGGCACTGTCCGATGCCGCCGTGGTGGTGGTCCCGCCCGACCCTGATGCGGCGGTGCTGTGTGCGCCGTATCTGAGGTTAGTTGAAGAGGCGGGCATCCCCTGTTTCCTGTTCATCAACCGGATGGACAACCCCAATGGTCGCATCCGAGATATCGTCTCGGGTCTACAGAGCTATTGCACCCACCACATCACCTTGCGGCAGGTTCCCATCCGCGAAGGCGATCAGATCGTAGGCGCGGTTGACCTGATCTCGGAACGGGCCTGGAAGTATCAGGAGGGCCAGCCCTCGGCCCTGATCGAGCTGCCACAATCCACTGAGGATCGCGAGCAGGAGGCGCGCACCGAACTGCTCGAAACCCTCTCGGACTTTGACGACGCGTTGCTGGAGCAGTTGATCGAAGACAAGCACCCGGCCAATGACGAGGTGTTCGACATCGCCGCCAAGGTCTTGCAGAACCATCAACTGATCCCGGCCTATCTGGGGGCTGCAATGCACGGCAACGGCCTGACGCGGATGATGAAGGCGCTGCGCCATGAAGCGCCCGAGTTCGACATCGCGGCCAACCGCGACGAGGCAGGCGAAAAGGCGCGCGCGATTGCAGGCTTTGCCGATGTGAAGAAACATATCGGCAAGATCACCGTGCTGCGCGGGCTGGGCGAGGGCGTCAAGGCGCATGAGGCGCTGGGTGGTGAAACCGTGGGCAGCATGACCGCGCTGGACGCCAAGACACAGATCGGCGCGCTGGAAGCGGGCCAGATCGGGTTGGCGGTGAAATCCGATCACCTCAACCCCGGCCTGCTTTATGACAGCGCCAGCAGCAGCCCCCTGCCGGAATGGGCGCAGTGCCATGCGCCTGGCCACCGCCAACTGGTGACCCCGACCCATGAGCGCGACGATGTGCGCCTGTCAAACGCATTGTCACGGCTGGCCGAAATCGACCCGGGGCTGAGCCTGTCACAGGATGCGACCTCGGGCCATCCTGTGCTGGGCACACAAGGCCCGCAGCACATGCGCCGGGTGACCGAGAAACTGGCCGAGGATTTCGGGATCGAGATCACCACCGATCAGGTCGAAACCGCCTATCGCGAAACGATCCAGAAAACGGTCGAACACCGCTATCGCCATCGCAAGCAGTCAGGTGGTGCGGGGCAGTTCGCGGATGTCGTGATCTCGATCGCTCCGCTGCCGCGCGGGTCGGGATTCGTGTTTGGCGAGGTCGTCAAAGGCGGCACCGTGCCGCGCAACCATATCCCCTCCGTCGAACACGGGGCCGAGGATGCGCTGGCAGAGGGGCCGCAGGGCCACCCGGTGGTCGATGTGAAAGTGACGCTGAAAGATGGCAAGCATCATTCGGTGGACAGCTCCGACTTTGCGTTCCGCACCGCTGGCAAAGCCGCTGTTCGTGAAGCGCTCACGATGGCCAAACCGGTCGTTCTGCAACCCATCCTGAGAGCCGAGATTCACCTGCCGTCGCAATTCGTGGGCGATCTGGTGCCCACGATCAGCGCACTTCACGGACAGGTGTTGGGGTTCGAGGGCAATCCCAACGCCTCGGGCTGGGAGATTTTCAACGCCTTGCTGCCTGCGGTGGCACAGGACGAGCTGCACCGCTCGATCGCCAGCGCCACACGTGGCACAGGCTGGGCGCAGCTGGATTTCGACCATTACGAGGAATTGCGCGGGCCTGCACCAAAGTCGGCAAAAGACAAGATGGCCAACGCCTGATCTTTCCCGTTGCGGGAACAAGGCATTTGCAAACGCTGTGCAAGCGGTTTCGAAACCGCTTGGCCGTTCATTGCTTGCGCGTAATTCGTTCC
Organism: Ruegeria jejuensis; assembly: GCF_041537905.1. Classification (NCBI taxonomy): domain Bacteria; kingdom Pseudomonadati; phylum Pseudomonadota; class Alphaproteobacteria; order Rhodobacterales; family Roseobacteraceae; genus Ruegeria; species Ruegeria jejuensis. Next base: position 39,892 of record NZ_JBGRUO010000014.1, read on the forward strand.
GAAAACCGGTTCCCCGTTTTCGGATTGCGCTCTAGCCCGCCGCCGCGATCAACTCACGCGTATATTCGGTCTGCGCATTCTCGAAGAGCGACTCGGCCGCACCCGTCTCGATCACATCCCCCTGTTTCATCACCACAACCTGATGCGACATCGCCCGCACCACCTTGAGGTCATGTGAGATGAACAGATAGGCCAGCCCGTATTTCTGCTGCAGGTTCCGCAGCAACTCCACGATCTGCACCTGCACCGTCATGTCCAGCGCTGAGGTCGGCTCATCCAGAACCAGCAGCTTGGGCCGCAGGATCATCGCCCGCGCAATGGCGATCCGCTGCCGCTGGCCGCCGGAAAACTCATGCGGATAGCGGTCCATCGCTTCCGGGTCGAGGCCCACTTCCTCCATCACCTCAGCCACCAGATCACGCGGTGCGCGATGCGGGTCGACCTGATGAATGGCGAGGCCTTCGGAAATGATCTGCATGCAGGTCATGCGCGGGCTGAGCGAGCCGAACGGGTCCTGAAACACGATCTGCATATCCTTGCGCAGTCGCCTGAGCTCTCGCGTCGACCATTTGCGCACGTCCTGTCCACGAAACGTGATCGCCCCTTCAGAGCCGATCAGCCGCATGATCGCCAGCGCCAGCGTTGTCTTGCCCGAGCCGCTTTCGCCCACGATGCCCAGCGTTTCACCAGCGCGGACGGTGATCGTGGCGTCATTGACAGCCTTCACATGGCCCACGGTGCGCTTGAGAAAGCCGCGCTGGATCGGGAACCAGACCTTGAGGTTGTCGGTGCGCGCGATCTCTTCTGCGCTTGCGTCAACCGGTTGGGGTGAACCCGAGGGCTCTGCGGCCAGAAGTTTCTGCGTGTAAGGGTGCCGCGGGTTGTCGAATATCTCGACGGTCGCGCCGGTCTCGACGATCTCGCCATCCTTCATCACGCAGACCCGGTCGGCGATGCGCCGCACAATGCCCAGATCATGGGTGATGAACAGCATCCCCATATTCTCGGCCTTTTGCAGGTCCGCAAGCAATTCCAAAATCTGCGCCTGAATGGTCACGTCGAGCGCCGTGGTCGGCTCATCCGCAATCAGGATGTCGGGTTTGTTGGCTAGCGCCATGGCAATCATGACCCGCTGCCGCTGTCCGCCCGAAAGCTGATGCGGATAGGCGTCCAGCCGTTCCTCGGGATCGCGAATCCCGACCTTGTTCAGCAATTCCACGATCCGCGCCCGCGCCGCGTCACCGGTCACGCCCTGATGCAGGGCGAGGCTTTCGGCCATCTGCTTCTGGATCGTGTGCAGCGGGTTGAGCGAGGTCATCGGCTCCTGAAAGATGAAGCTGATATCGTTGCCGCGCACATCCATCAGACGCTGTTTCGAGGCGCCGATCATCTCCTGCCCGTCATAGGTAACCGAGCCTTCGACGATGGCGCTATCGCCCAGCAGCGACACGGTGCTGAGCGCGGTGACCGATTTGCCGGACCCGGATTCGCCCACCAGCGCCACGGTCTCGCCGCGATCAACGGTGAAGGAGACACCCTTGACCGCCGCCGAAACCTGCCCGTCCTGTTGGAACGAGACCTTGAGGTTCTTTACATCCAGCAGGCTCATGAAAAGGTCTTCCTCGGGTCAAACGCATCGCGGACGCCTTCGAAGATGAAGACCAGAAGCGAGAGCATGATGGCAAAGGTGAAAAACGCGGTGAAGCCCAGCCACGGCGCCTGCAGGTTCTGTTTCGCCTGCAACGTCAGCTCTCCCAGCGACGGCGCCGAGGATGGCAGGCCGAAGCCCAGGAAGTCCAGCGAGGCCAGTCCACCGATCGTGCCGGTCACGATAAAGGGCAGGAAGGTCAGCGTCGCCACCATCGCGTTGGGTAGCATGTGACGGAACATGATGGTCATATTACCCACGCCCAGCGCCTTGGCCGCGCGCACATATTCCAGGTTCCGCGCCCGCAGGAACTCGGCCCGCACCACCCCCACCAGCCCTGTCCACGAGAACAGGATCATAAGCGCCACCAGCAGCCAGAAACTTCGTCCCAGAATGGCGAACATGATGATGATGACGTAAAGCGACGGCGTTGCTGACCAGATCTCGATAATGCGCTGAAAGATCAGGTCGAGCCAGCCGCCAAAGAAGCCCTGAATGGCCCCGGCAAAGATGCCAATCAGGCTGGCCACCCCGGTGACCAGCAGTGTGAACAGGATCGACAGGCGGAAGCCATAGATCACCCGCGCCAACACGTCGCGTTTGGTGTCATCGGTGCCCAACAGGTTCTGACCATTGGGCGGCAGCGGGGCCGCGCCGGGGCGATCAACGGAGGTGTTGAAGGAATAGGGGATTGGCGGCCAGATGGCCCAGCCGCGCTCGAACCCCTCGGCCTCAAACGTACCCGCCTTGATCTCGTCGAGGATACCTTCGGGATCGTCGAAACAGTCCTCCAGGCCACCACTGTCGATCAAGCATTTGACCTCGGGATCGCTATAGATTGCCTCGGTTCGGAAATCGCCGCCAAATGCGGTTTCGGGATAGAACTTGAAGATCGGGGCATAGTACTCGCCGCGATACTGTACCAGGATCGGCTTGTCATTGGCGATGAACTCGGCAAAGAGCGACATCCCGAAGATCACCGAAAAGATGATCAGCGACCAATAGGCCCTTCCGTTGCGGCGGAAGTTGCGCCAGCGGCGCTGGTTGAGAGGAGAGAGCGCCATTTACCCCTCCCGCTTTTCGAAATCGATGCGCGGATCGACCAGCACATACATCAGGTCACTGATGATGCCGACGACCAGCCCCATCAGACCAAAGATGAAGAGCGTGCCGAAGATCACCGGGTAATCGCGCGCCACAGCCGCCTCGAAGCCCAGCCGCCCAAGGCCATCAAGCGAAAAGATGGTTTCGATGATGATCGAGCCGCCAAAGAATACGCCGATGAACACCGCAGGGAATCCGGCGATCACGATCAGCATCGCGTTGCGGAACACATGGCCGTAAAGCACCTTGTGCTCACTCAACCCCTTGGCGCGGGCGGTCATGACATAGTGCTTCTTGATCTCGTCCAGAAACGAGTTCTTGGTCAGCAGCGTCAGCGTTGCAAAGGCAGCGATGGTCGATGCCAGAACCGGCAGGGTGATATGCCAGAAATAATCCAGAACCTTGCCGGTCAGGCTGAGACTGTCCCAATTGTCCGAGGTCAGGCCGCGTAGCGGGAATATCTGCCAATAAGAGCCACCAGCAAAGAGCACCAGCAGCAGGATCGCAAAGAGAAAGCCGGGGATCGCATAGGCCACAATGATCGCACCGCTGGTCCAGGTATCGAAACTGCTGCCATCACGCACCGCCTTGCGAATACCTAGCGGAATCGAGATAAGATAGGCGATCAGCGTCGACCAGAGCCCCAGCGATATCGACACCGGCATCTTTTCCAGCACCAGATCAATCACGCTGATCGAGCGGAAATAGCTCTGCCCGAAATCCAGCGTCAGATAATTGCCCATCATGCCCAGAAACCGCTCCAACGGCGGTTTGTCGAAGCCGAATTCCTTTTCCAGCTCCGCGATGAATTCTGGCGGCAACCCGCGCGCGCCGATATATTGCTCATCCCCGCCCTGCGGTTCGGGGCTGGACCCCTCGCCACCTGCAAAGCCGGCAAAGACGTCGCCCTGCCCTTCGATCTGCGCGATGATCTGTTCGATCGGGCCACCCGGCACAAATTGCACCAGAGTGAAGTTCATGATCATGATGCCCAGCAGGGTCGGAATGACCAGCAGCAGGCGTCTTAGGATATAGGCACCCATGTTACCGCAGCGCGCCTTCTGCCTTCAGCTTTGCGGCCTTTTCCTCATCAACCCACCACAAGTCGAGGTGACCCAGAGAAAAGGGCGGCAGCATTTCCGGATATTCATACATGTCGTAATAGGCCACCCAGTAATTCGCCACATACCCATCGGGGATCACGAAGAACTCATGGCGCAGCGCCCGGTCCAGCGCCATCAGCGCGGCGTCCTGCTGGTTCTGGTCGGTGGTGTCGAACGAGGCCTCGATGATCGCGTCGACCAGCTCGCTTGCCAGACCTGCCGGATTGAACAGGCTGAACGCGGCCTCTTTCGAACCATACATCTGGCTCAGCCCTCCGCCCGTGGACAGGAACGCGCCGTAGCGGTTCGAATAGATCATGTCATAGTCGCGCTCGCGGCTGCGCAGCGTGTATTGCGCGGGGTCGATCTTGTCGGCCTTGGCATCCACACCCAGCGCCTGCAAGTTCTGCACATAGGTCTCGATCATCGTCGTGATCGAGGTAGGCAGGCTGGAAGGGTACGGGATTTCGACCTTGAGCGTCTGGCCTTCGGCATTGCGCCGCAGGTTGCCCGCACCCACGTCCCATCCGGCCTCGTCCAGCATCCGCGAGGCTTTGCGCAAGTTGTTGCGGTCATTCAGCCTTGCCGCTCGGGATTCATGTTGCAGCAGGGCGGGTTCAGTGAAGATGCCCTCGGGCACCACATCGCCCAGCGATTTCAGAAACGCCAGCTCGTCCCCTTCAGGCGTGCCGGTCGCCTCAAGATGAGTGCCCTGCACGAACGAGTTCCGCTGCGTGTTCAGACCGAACATCAGCGATTCGTTTGCCCATTCGAAGTTGAACGCCAGCGCCAGGGCCTCGCGTACTTTCTTGTCGGCAAATTGCGGCTTGCCCAGGTTGAACACAAAGCCCGATGGCGTCGGCGGGCTGCGATCGGGGATCTCGTCCTTGACCACCTGGCCGTTCTGGACCTTGGGAAAATCATAGTTGGTCGCCCAGATCTTGGGGTCGCTTTCGATCCGGTAGGTGTAGACCCCGGCCTTGAATGCCTCGAACGCGGCCGTCTGATCGGCGAAATACTCGACACGGATTGTGTCGAAATTGTTGCGCCCCACGTTGAACGGCAGGTCTTGGCCCCAGTAATCGTCCCGGCGCTTGTAGACGATGCGGCGGTTGATATCGTAGCTGTCCAGCTTGTAGGGGCCGGAGCCGACGGCCACTTCCAGCCGCGGCTCATCCAGACGGCGCGTCTCGTCGGCTTCGAACCAGGCCTTCGAAAACACGGTTGTGTTGCCCACTGTTTCAATCAGGCTGCGGCGGCTGACCTCGGGGTTGAAGGTGAATTTCACCGTATGATCATCCAGCGCCTCGGCCCCGGTGACCAGACGACTCACGGCCTGCGCATAAGAGGGCAGCCCTTGGGTGATGAAAAGCTTGTGGCTGTAAACCACGTCATGGGCCGTCACCGGCGTGCCGTCCCAGAATGTCGCCTCGGGCCGCATGTGAAAGATCACGTAGTTGCGGTCCTTGTCATACTCCAGGCTCTCAGCCAGCACGCCGTAGTATTGCCCGACCGAGTCGCTGCTGCTTTCGATGAGGCTGTCATACTGGATCGAGGTCAACGCCCCCGGGCGGCCCTTGCGCGAATACGGGTTGAGCGAATCAAACGTGCCCGACGCGGCAAGCGACATCTCGCCGCCTTTCGGGGCCTCGGGGTTCACATAGTTCAGATGCGGGTAATCCTCGGGGTAGTCGAGATTGCCGAAATACGAATAGCCATGGCTGCGCACGACCTCGTCATTGGCCCGCAACAACGTTGCCCCACCCAAGAATAACGCGACCGACAGTCCCAGAACACCAGCAAACCTTAGCCTTGCATCAAGGACACCCACACGGGCTGCAGCTTTGGGGATCTTCATCGGCTCATCCTCTCCGGTCTGGTTGGCGTTAAGGGCCAATCTCGCTTGTGCTAGAAAATGGTCCAGCGATTCAAGTTGCAAGTTTAGAACATGTGAACGCTTCGTGAAGAAGCGTTAATGAAAGAAAAAGGGCCACTGCAACGGCAGCGGCCCCAAAAAAATCCATGTATCCCGGCTCAGTTGTCGAGGCTGTCCAGATAAGCGATCAGATTGATACGATCGCTTTGCTTCTTCAGGCCTGTAAAGGCCATCGACGTACCTGAAACGGAGCTTCTGGGGTTAGCCAGGAACGCATCCAGCTCTTCCACGGTCCAATCACCGCCCTTTTCCTGCATCGCCGAGGAGTATCCGAACCCAGCAGCCGATGCGACCGGGCGACCCACCACACCGTAAAGGTAAGGACCGGTGCCATTGGCGCCATCTTCCAGCTTGTGGCAGGCTTGGCATTTCTTGAATACGTTCGCGCCCTTGTCGGCTTCCGCTGCCATCATCAGCTCGTCGAAATTGACCTCTTCGGCCTCGCTGACGGTGTCGTTGCTTTCCAGCGGCTCAACAATATAGGCGGCCTCGCCATGGCCACCCACATGATAGATTTCTTCCGCGGCCCATTTCCCCAGAAGAAACACCAGGAAGGCGCCAAAGAAGCCTGCAGCGGCCTTTGTAACTGTCATCGTGTCGAACATTGATCGCGAGTCCATTTCAGCTGTCTGCGCAGGTGTCTAAGGCTTCCCCTCGCAAGAGGCAAGGTATAGACAGCGCGACCAAATGCCCAATTCGCGGGCTTGTTGCATGGAAGCCTATCAAATGACCAATCGCATCGCCTTCCAGGGAGAACCCGGCGCCTATAGCCACGAGGCCTGCCGAGACGCGCGCCCTGACATGGAACCGCTGCCCTGCCGCACCTTCGAGGACGTGATCGAAGCGGTGCGCGGCGGCGCGGCCGACCTGGCCATGCTGCCGGTTGAAAACACCACCTATGGCCGCGTGGCCGATATCCACCGGCTGCTGCCCCATAGCGGTCTGCGCATCATCGACGAGGCCTTTGTGCGGGTCCATATCAACCTGCTTGCAGTGCCCGGCACAACGCTGGATCAGGTGCGCGAGGCGCATTCCCATCTGGTGCTGCTGCCGCAATGCGCCGGATTCCTGCGCGAACACCGGATCACCGGCCGAGTCAGCCCCGACAATGCCCGCGCCGCCCGCGAGATTGCCGAACGCGGCGAACCGGCCGTTGCCGCACTGGCCAGCGAGTTGGCCGGCGAGATTTACGGGCTGGATGTGCTGGCCCGCCATATCGAGGATCAGGGCAACAACACCACCCGGTTCCTGATCATGTCGCGCGAGGCTGACATGACACGCCGCGGCGATCACGGCATGATCACTTCATTCGTGTTTCAGGTCCGCAACATCCCCGCCGCGCTTTACAAAGCGATGGGAGGGTTCGCGACCAATGGCGTGAACATGACCAAACTGGAAAGCTACATGGTCGACGGGTCCTTTACCGCGACTCAATTCTATGCCGATATCGAAGGGCACCCCGAGGATCCAAACGTGCAACTGGCGCTGGACGAATTGACCTACTTCACCGCCGAGCTTGAGGTTCTGGGCGTCTACCCCGCCACCCGCCAGCGCATCTGATCCGGATTTCATTGGAACCGGGTCTGTCGGCTTTCCATATCCCGGGCAAATTCACCCAACCGTTTCTTGAACCGCCGGTTCAGATTGCGGCGGGCCAGTTTCAGCGACTGTACAAACAGCCGCGCGGGCAGCGTATTTGGCCGCAGCTTCAGCTTAAGATGCAGGCGGGTCCGCTGCGGGGACAGGGGCATCAGCTCGACCAGCATGGTGCTTTCGATGCCCTTGGTCGAGGAATCAACCTGCATCAGATTCGGCCTGTCATACCGGCATAGCACCAGATGCAGATTGCGTGGCTTGCCGCGCAACTGGAACGCCGCCTGCCATTCCAGTCCTCGCATCACCCGCGAGTGATCGTTCAGCCGCCGCACATCGATCCCGCGCCGGATCGCGTTGCGCTCGAACGTATCGAACTCCGACAGCATGTCGAACACATCGCTGATGGGTGCTGCAATATCCTCGGTGCCTGTGATCTGCATACGGGGTCCTGCTGAGTTCCGGTTTCGCCGAGTCTTGCCTCAATCCAGCGTATCCGCAAGCCAGTTACGGATCAGGAAATGCGCGATCGAGCCTGCACGCGCGGGTTTGATCTCCGGGCTCTCTCCGGCAAAGACCTGCAGCATCCCCGATTTCGACACCCAGATCGCATCCTCGATCTCGGTGGGATCGATGGTGATCTCCCGCGACAGCGCCTCGCCCGCGCAACCGATCATCAGCGAGGCCGGAAAGGGCCAGGGCTGGCTTGCCAGATAGGACACCTGCCCCACCGGCACGCCCGCCTCTTCCGCGACCTCGCGGCGCACCGCGGCTTCAAGCGTCTCGCCAGGTTCCACAAAGCCCGCAAGCAGCGAATACATGCCATCCGGCCACCCCGGCGAGCGCCCCATCAGCACCGAATCCCCATGGGTGATCAGCATGATCACCACCGGATCGGTGCGCGGGAAGTGATGACCGCCGCAGGCCGGACAGGTGCGCTGCCAGCCGCCTTGCACCATCTCGCTTTCTGCGCCGCAGCGGGCACAGAACCGATGCGTTTCATGCCAGCTGAACAGCGCCCGCGCAGTGGCCGCCAGCTCCGCCTCACGCGGGTTGAGTGCGGTCATCATCCGGCGCAATTCGCAGAATACCTGCCCCTCGGGCAAATCGGGATGCTGTTGCTGGCTGGGGTCATGGAAGGCGCCAACTGTCTCCATCTCTGCCGCGTCCGGTGCCCAGTCCGAGATGTCACAGGCGAAATGCGGCGTGTCATCTTCGGCAGTGCCCAGAAAGATCGACGGCGTCGAAGCCGTTGATATCAGAGCATGATCCGGATCTACATGCGGCAGGACCTGCTCTGCGTCGGGCTGCATCAACACCTTGCCACGCCAGAGCAGATGATACCGTGCGCCCGCATGCCGCGCCAGATCTGCCAGCGCTGTCGGGTCCGTGCGCTGATGCGCGGAGCGGTTGAGGCCCGACCCGCCAAAGGTCACCTGTTCGGCATGTTTCATGATGTGTCTTCCTGATCGAGATCAGCGACAGGGCTGCCACTTCTGCCCGTCAAGAGCAACGGGTTTGTCATAGCGGCCCTGAAAAACCACCCCTGCACAGCAGAGACACGGGCTTGCCAACCTTGCCCAACGCGCCTATATCGGCGCTTGAGAGGTTGGCGCGGGCGAGCGCCTCGCCAACCTGGTCAGGTCCGGAAGGAAGCAGCCACAACGAGCCCCGCTTGGGTCGATGTCCAACCTCTCACTTCTCCGAATAGAAAGAACGGGCTGAACTGACATACGCCCTTTCCGTGCGATGCAATGCGTATCGGACGCAGATCACATATGGCGCAAATCGCCCGGCTGTCCTAAGACGGGCCAAACCGGAGAGCCGCAACCATGTCTCATATCACCCTCGTCCGTCACGGGCAGGCCAACACCGCAGCCCGCGACGAAGTCAGCTATGACAAGCTCAGCCCGTTGGGCCATCAGCAAGCCAGTTGGCTGGGCGCGCATCTGCGTGATACGGGCAACCACTACCCCCGGGTCTATTGCGGCACGCTGGTCCGCCATATCGAAACCGCCGCCAGCATGGGGGTCGCCGACCCGGTTCGGGATGTGCGGTTGAACGAGATCGAGTACTTCACTCTTGCAAAACTGCTGGAAGAGCAAAAAGGCGTGGTCGTCCCGAAAGATCGCGAGGGTTTTGTCGATCACCTGCCACTGACCTTCGCCGCCTGGGAAAACGATGAGATCGACAGTCCGCCCGAAACCTTTACCGAATTCGAAACCCGGGTGCGCAGCGTGCTGGCCGAGATCAGCCAGGGCAGCGGCCCGGCCATTGTGGTGACCTCCGGGGGCCTGATTTCGATGGCGATGCGGCAGGTGCTGGGACTGGATACCCGATCGATGGCGCGGGTGGCTCTTGCCATCATGAACACCTCGCTGCATCGTCTGCACACGATCGGACCGGATCTGAGCCCGGTTCTGTTCAACGCCATTCCGCATCTGGAAGCACCGGATCGGCAATATGCGCAGACCCATCTCTGAGGAGGTCGCTGACATGCAACTCTACTACGCGCCGCGCACCATTTCGGTGGCTGTGGCCATCGCGCTGGAAGAAGCTGGTCTGCCCTATGAGGCGATCAAGCTGGATTTCGCGGGGGGCGAACAGACCGGGGCCGCCTATCAGCAGATCAACCCCAAAGGCCGGGTGCCGGCGCTGGCGGTCGAGGGTGGCATCCTGACCGAAACCGGCGCGTTGCTGGATTATGTGGCCGCGCTGGCACCGCAGGCCGGGCTGGTGCCCGACGATGCGGTTCTGGCCGCCCGGATGCGCGAGGTGATGTATTACCTGGCCTCGACCATGCATGTGAATCACGCCCACAAAATGCGTGGCCATCGCTGGGCCGATCAGGAAAGCAGTTGGGAAGACATGAAGGCCAAGGTGCCTCAGACCATGAATGACTGCTGCGCCTATATCGAGGCCAACGGGCTGCGCGGGCCTTTCGTGCTGGGCGAGCATGTCAGCCTTGCCGATTGTTACCTCTATGTGGTGTGCAGCTGGCTTGAGGGGGATGGCGTCGAGGCCTCCGCCTATCCCAAGATCACCGCGTTCCGCGACGCCATGGCCGCCCGCCCTTCGGTGCAGGCCGTCACCGCCGCCGGAATGCTCTGACCATGACACATCTCTGGGTCCGCGCCGAGCAGCGCGCAAATGAGGAACGTGTAGGGCTGACCCCCGATGGCGCGGCGGCACTGATCGCAACCGGGATCGAGGTCACCATCGAGGCCAGCGACACTCGCGCGATCCCCATCGACGGCTACCAGCAGGCGGGCTGCGCCATTGCTGCGGCCCATAGCTGGCCGCAGGCACCGCAGGACGCGATCATCTTCGGACTCAAAGAACTGCCCGAAGATGGCACGGCTCTGCCCCATCGCCACATCATGTTTGGCCATGCGTTCAAGGGCCAGGGCGCGGGCCGCGCCCTGCTGCAACGGTTCAAGGCGGGCGGCGGCACGCTCTATGATCTGGAATATCTGGTGGATGAGGATGGCCGCCGCGTTGCCGCCTTTGGCTATTGGGCCGGATATGCCGGGGCGGCGGTCACGCTCAAGGCATGGGCGGCACAACAGCACGGCGCGATTTGCGGCCCGGTCGGCACCTATCATAGCAAGGATGCGTTAAGCACAGCATTGTCATCCGAGCTGGAGGCGACCGGTAAGCCGCGCCCCTCGGCCATTGTGATCGGCGCGCTTGGCCGGGTCGGCAGCGGGGCGGCTGACCTCTGCGAGGCGATGGGGGTGCAGGTCACGCGGTGGGATATGGCGGAAACCGCCAGTGGCGGGCCATTTCCCGAAATCCTCGATCATGATCTGTTCCTGAACTGCATATTCGCGCGGCCCGGCACGCCGGTCTTTGTGCCGCGCGCAGCGTTGGAGGCCCCGCGCCGCCTGAGCGCAATCGGCGATATCGCCTGCGATCCCGACAGCGACTATAACCCGGTGCCGGTCTATAACCGCGCCACCGGTTGGGAGCAGCCGGTGCTAAGGGTCGCACTCGATCCTGTGTTGGATGTGATGGCGATCGACAACCTGCCCTCGATGCTGCCGGTCGAGAGTTCGGAGGATTACGCTGCGCAATTGCTGCCATCGCTGCTGGCGCTTGACCGGATCGACACAGGGGTCTGGGGGCGGGCGGAACAGGCGTTCCGGCACCATCTGGGCGCGCTGTAGCGCACCCCGCCGTCACATCAGATCATTTTCGACATCTTCGGCAGAGATGCCGAGCGCATCCAGCCCATTCTCCAGATGATCCGACAGGTGCGGTGTTCCGATCAGATAGTCAGCACAGGGGGTAGAGGCCTCTGCCTTGGCGGTGCGGATCGCTTCTCCCAGTTCCTCAACATCGAAACTGTCGCGCCCGATCCACATGATCGCGACCAGTTCGGCCTGCTCATCTTCGCCCATCCGGTCGATAAAGGCCCGCAACTCACCCTCGGCACGCCCCAGCTCGCGCGCCATCATTGCCACCTGCGCCACCTTGCGCGCTGAAATTTCCAACATCTGCATCGCTCTCCTGTCCGCGTGATCTGATCGATTCCAATCAGGGACGCGCCACGCGGTCTTTGATCTTACGCAAATAGGCGGAAATAGAGCCAGTCGGGCAGTAGTTGTCCCAGCCGGAACAGCCAGGCGAAGGGAACCGGAAAGGCGCGCTGGAAATGATCGGTGTTCATGTGATCGAACATGATCTGCGCGGCGCGCTCAGGCTCCATGATCGCAGGCATTGCGAAATCGTTCTTTTCGGTCAGCCGGGTGCGGATGAAACCGGGATTGGCCAGTTGCACATCAATGCCGGTCTTGCGCAGATCGGCATAAAGCCCCTCGGCCAGCACCATGGTCCCCGCCTTGGACGCCGCATAGCCCACCGCGCCCGGTAGGCCGCGATAGCCCGAAAGCGAGCCTGTCACCACGATATGGCCCGCATCCCGCGCCACCATCGGCGGCACGGTCACGCCGAGCACCCGCACCAATCCGGTGAAGTTGATATCCGCCATCGCATTGGCCTGAAGATAGTCCCAGTCCTGCGCCGCCATCGGCCAGTAGACACCCGCCAGAAACACCACGCCATCAATCTCACCGATCTGAGCAGCGGCCTTGCGCACGCTGTCATCGTCCGAGACATCCACCGGTACCACCTCGGTTGGACCAGGCAGGCCCGCAGCCAACGCCTCAAGCCGGTCGGTTGAGCGCGCCGACAGGATCAGATGCGCGCCGCTGCGACTCATGATCCCGGCCAGCGCCGCGCCCAGCCCTTCGCTGGCACCCACCAGCCAATAGCGTTTTCCGGCCCACTCTCTCACGCGGCGTCACGCTCCTCTATCTGGATCTCAAGAGGGCGCATCGTGGCGACCAACTCTGCCACCTGAATGCCGAATTTGCGGAATTGCGAGCGGTTCACGATGGTGCCGTTGGGGGCCAGGTACATCCAGTCCACCACGTCCAGCACATGCGACCCGGCGCTTTCGGGCAATTGAATGCGATAGCGCAACTGCACGGCAGAACCGCTCTGCCGCCCCTCGCCGACACCGATCACATCGGGCGCTGTGGCGCGGATGCGGCCATCCTCGTCCAGTTCCAGCGACCATTCCCGGTCCTGCGTATTGCCGCTGTCATAGCGGAAATGTTCGCGCATCACGCCGCGATTGCCCTGCCAGTTGGCATCAAAATCCCCCACAAATCGAGAGGTCACGCGCCCTGTCGGCCCATAGATCACGCCTTCGCATTGAATGGGACCGTTGAGGTGTTGGCGCAGATCAAAATCGGGGCCTTGCGAGATATAATCATCGGGGCTTTGCGACAGGAAGGACATGAAACGCCGTTTCGCAAAGCCGAGCGCCAGCACAATCGCGCCGCCCAGCACCATATAGAGGATCGCCTCCATCATCAGTTTCCTTTCAGATCGGTGGCCGCCAGCAACGCCAGCGCGGCCAGTTTGAGGACGCAGGGCAGCCCGGCATAGAACAGCGACAACAGGCGCAGCGCCGCGTCGGTGTTGTCCATGCCCGAGCGGAACCCGGCATATTCGAGCGCCGGCAGCAGCGCGACAGCTGCGATGGCCAGCGAGAATTTCGACACGAATGCCCACAGGCCGAACCCTTCGGCGGCGGTGGGCGAGATTTTTGCCATCCGGGTGGCAAAAAGCGCGGGCAACAGCGTCAGATCCGCGCCAAGAGCCGCGCCCGAGAAGACACAGATCACTGCAAAAGCCGTCACATCCCCGGCCCCTAAAGTGATGGCAAAGCCGAAAGACAGGATCGACAGGCACATGCCCGCGATCAACGCGCGTTTGCCGCCCCAGGCCTCGGCCAGCTTGCCCCAGATCGGCGCGGCGCAGGCGGCGCAGAGGAAGAAGAGCAAGAGCAGCGGGCCTTCCGCGCCCGGTGCCGCCAACCGACTTTCGACAAAGAACAGAAACAGCGTCGAAGAGACCGCCACCGGGGCCGCGTTCAGAAACGCGATCACCAGCAACCGTCGCGCGATGCGGTCGCGCAGTACCGGGGCAAAGCCGGTGGATTTGCGTAGTGGTCCAGCACCCCATTCGGTGCGCATCGCCCAGCCCGCAAGGCAGGCCAGCAGCGCAAAGCCCAGCGCAAATCCGGCAAAAGGCTGATCTGTCACCGCCGCCAGCCCGACCGGCGCGATGGCAGCGGCACAGACGCCCAGAAGCGCACCGGTCTCGCGCCAACGCGCCAGCCGGATATGTCCCATCCCGTCCATATGATCCGCCTTGCTGACGCCCTGGGCGTAGAAACAGATGGTCAGAAAGCTGAAGGCAGAGAATACAATCGTCAGCATCAGCGCGAACCACAAGAGTGGCGCCAAAGGTGGGGTGACCGCAAACAGCCCCACCATCGCACTCGCCAGCGCCGCCACGCCCACGGCCACCGCAACCCGACGGTGATGCCGCAGCCGTTCGGCCAGCCAGCCCAGCGCCGGGTCCTGCACCACATCCAGCAGGCGCAATCCGAACAGGACCGCGCCCAGCGCGGTCAGGCTCACGCCATAGCTGTCGACAAAGAACTTCGGCGCATGGATATAGAGCGGCAGCCCCGCCGCCGACAGCAGCGCAGCAAAGAGGGCATAGGCCCCCAGCCGCTCTGACCCCTGGATATCCGTGCGCGCCATGCTCATCCCCGGCTCACATTCGGCTGATGCGGTTCCGGCTCGCGCCGGAAGGTCGCGCGTTTGACCCAAAGCTTGATCGCCTGCCAATGGATCAGCGCCATCACACGCCGCGCGCCGAACGGGCGGCGCACAGCTGACCACAGGATCGCCCGGTTGGTCAGAGGTTGGCATCGACCCGTCAGCGTGGCAATCAGCCCGCCTTTCTCGCGGCCATAGTCGATCCAGACACCAATCCGCGCATCGCTGATGTCGAACCGGAACGTGTAGCCGCCCTCGCGCGGCTGGAAGGGCGAGACATGCAGCAGCTTGGTTGCCGTCAGCCGGTCGCTGGGCGCGATCCGCGACAGATCGGGCTTGTGGCAAAGATAGCTGTGGCGGGTCCCGAACGTATTGGTGACCTCGGCCACCACGACGGTCAGATCGTCCTGATCGTCATAGCACAGCCAGAAGCTGACTGGGTTGAACACATAGCCCAGCACGCGCGGATGCGTCAGCAGCGCGATCCGTTTGGGCTGCGGTAACTGGTATTCCCCGAACACGCGGCGTAGCCATATAGCGCCCTCGCCTCGCTTGGGCGCGCCGCCGTGGTCGCGGGTGCGATAGCCCATCAGGCTGGGGCGCTTGCGTGAGAACAGCACGGGGGCAAGCTGATCCTGTTCGGGGTTCAGCAGGATGTAATCCAGCGAGTACCGGAACCCGTTCTGCACCGCGCCCTTGCGCCCATGAAAGGTATGGGCCGGGATATGTTGGACAGCCCCGGTCATTCCGCCGCCATGGGTGTCATCGCGACACGGTTGATGCCTTCGACCACATTGACCGCACTGGCCAGACCGTCCTCATGGAACCCGTTGCGCATCCAGGCACCACAGAACCAGGTGGCCGCCGTCCCGTTGAACCCGGCGATCTTTTCCTGCGCCGCAAGAGCCGCGGTATCAAAAACCGGATGGCGGAACGTAGCCTCTTCATAGATCAGCTCTTCGCGGATGCGGCGACGCGAGTTCAGCGTCACAAAAAGCGGGTCCTCCTTCGGGATTGGCTGCAGCAGGTTCATCCAATAGGTCAGGTCGATGCGATCAGATTGCGGCTTCGCGTCCTCGGTATGGTTCCAACTGGCCCAGCATTTTTGCCGGCGCGGCATCAGAGAAGTATCGGCATGCAACACCGCATGGTTGGGCTGATAGCGGATCGCGGACAAGGCCGCCTGCTCACGCGGCGTCGCATCCGCGAGCAGCGCCAGCGTGTCATCGGAATGGGTGGCAAAGACCACCTCGTCATAAAGCTCCCACTCTGCGCCGCTTGTCTTGACCAGCGGCCCAAGCGAGCTGCGGCGCACCCCGTCAATGGGCGCGCCCAGACGCAGCGACACCCCCTTGCGCTGCATGGCAAGTTGCAGGCGGCGGACATATTCGACCGAGCCGCCGCGCACCGTGTACCATTGATGCTGCCCGTCATAGTTCAGCAGCGCGTGGTTCTCGAAGAACCGGATCATCGCCCAAGCCGGGAAATCCAGAATCTTGTCCTTCGGCGTCGACCAGATCGCGCCCGAGAAGGGCTCCAAGTAATATTTGCGGAACCACTCGCCGGTGCCCAGGCGTTGCAACAGCTCACCAACGGTAATGTCGCGGTCCTGCGCATAGCGCGCGGCATTGGCGTTGAAATGGAACAGGTCGCGCACCATACGAAGGAAGCCGGGCCGCGCCATGTTACGCCGCTGGGCAAACATCGCATCCGCCCCGTGCAACGCATATTCCACCGCACCGCCCCGCGCCGAAACGGCAAAGCTCATGTTGCTCTCGGCAACCGGCACATCCAGCTTGCCAAAAAGACCGATCAGGCGCGGATAGGTGGCGCGGTTGAACACGATAAAGCCGGTATCGACAGGCTGGTCTCCGTTTTTGCCTGCAATGACCGTTCGGGCATGGCCCCCCAATCGCCCTTCGGCCTCATAGAGCGTGACGTTATGGGTATCGGCCAACAGGTTGGCCGCGCCCATCCCCGAGATACCACCGCCGATGACGGCGATCTTCCGGGGGGCGCCCGCAGAGTGTTCAAATGGCATATTATGTGTTTCTCCGACACTATTCCGTTCCTTGTGAGCATTACGATTGATCGACGGCTTCGGATGAAAAGAAAATCTTTTTTATCCGCGCCTGTGATCCGACTTGGGCTCGCTTGCGTAACCTGTTTATGTTCGCCGAAGTGGAAACCGTTGAAACATGTGGCGCGGCTGAGGCCGTCCAGCAGGTTATGCGGAAAAGGAAAACGAGTGTCCGCAAGGGAAAAGCAGCGGTGAACAGGGAAGACGATGGTTGCAAACCACAAGGGGAGTGGGTGGCCCATGTGCTGCGCATACGAAGCGCGCAGGACAAGACCGCCTTTGCCGAGCTGTTTCGGCACTTTGCCCCGCGGGTAAAAGCGTTTCTCATCAAGTCCGGCTCGACCCCGAGCCAGGCCGAGGAATGCACCCAGGAGGTGATGGCCACCCTGTGGCACAAGGCGCATCTGTTCGATCCGTCCCGCGCGTCCGTGGCCACTTGGGTCTATACGATCGCGCGGAACCGCCGGATTGATCTGTTGCGCAAGGAACGCAGGCCCGAGCCCGAGGATCTGACCTGGGGCCCCGAGGCCGAGCCGGACCAGGCCGATATCGTCTCCCTGCAACAGGAAACCGCGCATCTGCGCGAGGCGTTGAAAGCCTTGCCGCAGGCGCAGCGGGAGTTGATCGAAAAGGCCTATTTCGGCGATCTCAGCCATCGCGAAATAGCCGCCCAGACCGGGTTGCCGCTTGGCACGATCAAGTCTCGGATTAGATTGGCGCTGGACCGACTGCGCCATGCGATGAAGTGAACGAAGATGAGCAATGAGATCAAACATCATCTGACCGACGAATTGCTGATGGCCTATTCTGCGGGCACATTGCCCGAGGCCTTCAACCTCATGGTCGCCACTCACCTGTCGCTCTGCGACACCTGCCGCGCGCAGGCCGAAAGCTATGACGCGCTGGGGGGCTGTATGTTGCAGGACGCGCCGGACAGCGTTGATATGGCCGATGGCGCGCTTGACGCGACTTTGGCCCTTATTGCCGGTGGCCCAGCGCCTGACGCGCCCACTCACCCCTCCTGTGACGTGCTTCCTGCCCCACTGCGCGATTATGTCGGCGGCGGCGTCTCGGACATCAGATGGAAGCCCGTGGGGATGGGGGTGAAACAGGCCATCCTGCCGACCTCCTCCGCAGCCTCTGCGCGTTTGCTGTTCATCCCCGCCGGAGCCGCCATGCCGGATCACGGGCATAAGGGCATGGAACTGACCATGGTGCTGCAGGGGGCGTTCTCGGACGAGATCGACCGGTTCGCCCGAGGCGATGTCGAGATCGCGGATGAAGATCTTGAACATATGCCGGTGGCTGATATCTCGGCCGACTGCATCTGCCTCGCGGTGACGGACGCGCCGTTGAAGTTCAACAGCCTGATCCCGAAGCTGGTGCAGCCATTCCTGCGGATCTGACCGGCTCGGCAGAACCGGGTTGCTTCAGAAAGCCGACATAACCGGTTCAATTACTGACCGGTGCCTTTGGGGGCATCCAGAGCCCTCTGGCTGCGCATTACCGCCTCGATATTGTGACCGTCCGGATCAATCACGTAGCTCGCGTAATATCCCGGCCCATAGTGATCGCGCGGCCCTGGCGGACCATTGCAGGTTCCGCCACTTGCAAGGGCGATGCAGTGGAATTTGTCGACCTGCCCCTTGGAGCGCGCAGAAAACGCCAAGTGCAACGGCGCGATGTCTGCCTCGGTTTCGGCGAGGCCAAAGACCCAGCTCGTATCACCAAATCCAATGACCGGACCGTCTTGCAACAAGAAACGATACCCAAATGCATCCAACACCGGTTCGTAGAATGCGCGGGCACGCGCTAGGTGCCGCACCGGAATATTCACGTGATCGATCATTCCGGCACCGGCCCTCTAAACGTCTGACTGGCTCAAAGGGACAACGTTGGACGTATCCTCAGCAGCGATTTCTTCAAAATCGAAGTTGTCCAGTCGCTGCGCCCGGCGGCCCGCCTTCTCGGCGCTGATCTTGATTTCCGAGATATCCTTGGCCGCCTGCCCGAAATGCCGGTCCAGATTGCCAACCCGGTCGCCCAGCCGCTCCACATCCTTGTGCAAGAGCCCCAGTTCCTTGCGGATCGCCCCCGCCTGTTCGCGCATACGGGCATCTTTCAGAATGGCGCGCATCGTGTTCAGCGTCGCCATGCAGGTGGTGGGTGAGACGATCCAGACCCGCTTGTCGAACCCTTCGCGCACCACATCTGGGAAATTGGCGTGCAACTCGGCATACACCGCCTCTGACGGCAGGAACATCAGCGCGCCATCGGCGGTTTCCCCGTCGATGATATATTTCTCTGAGATAGCCTTGATATGGGCGCGCAGCGCCGTCTTCATCATCCGTGCCGCTTCCTGCAATTGCGTCTGGGTCTCGGCCGCGCGCAGCGCCTCATAGGCCTCCAGCGGGAATTTGCTGTCGATCACGATAGGTCCCGGCGGGTTCGGCAGGCGGATCAGGCAATCGGCGCGCTTGCCGTTCGACAGCGTGTGCTGCAGCGCATAGCTGTCGGCAGGAAGCGCCTTGGACACAATGTCGTTCAGCTGAATTTCCCCGAACGCCCCGCGGGTCTGCTTGTTCGACAGGATATCCTGCAGTGACAGCACATCACCGGACAGTTTGGTGATATTGTCTTGCGCCTTGTCTATGGTCGCCAACCGTTCCTGTAGCTGCGTGAGCGAGGTGGCCGTCTGTTTCGACGAACCATGCAGCGTTTCCTTCATCCGCTCCTGCATCTCGGTCAGGGCCCGCTGCGCGCGCATGGCGTTGTCGGCCAGCCGGTCGTTCATATGCTGCTGTACATCGGACAGCCGCGCCTCGACCGTCTGGATCACCTGCACCTGCGCATTGGCCTGCGCGTCCGAGACATGGCTAAGCCCGCCGCGCAACTGCTCTTGCCCCTGACCCAGTTGCTGCACGTGCTGACCCAGCACCGCCATTTGCTGCGACAGGGGGGCTGCCATGCGGGCCGAGCGGTTGGCGGCGCGCAGCGCCAAAAACAGCAGCACGATCATGAGCAGAGCCAGCGCTGCCCCTCCTCCCGCAGCCAGCACAGCCGGGTCATCCAGAGAATATTGAGTACCGTTGATCTCGATCATGTGCGTCCGAACAGCCGTTCGATATCGGCCAGTTTGAGTTCGACATAGGTTGGGCGGCCATGGTTGCACTGGCCGGAATGAGGCGTCGCCTCCATCTCGCGCAAGAGCGCGTTCATCTCTTCGCCCCGCATCCGGCGGCCCGACCGGATCGAGCCATGGCAGGCCACCCGGCTCAGGATCGCCTCGATCCTGGCCTGCACCATCTGGCTCTCGCCCTGATCGGCCAGCTCATCGAGAATGTCGCGCAGCATCGCCTCGGCATTGACCTCGCCCAGTATGGCCGGGGTTTCGCGCACCGCCACCGCCGAGCCGCCAAAGGCCTCGATCGTCAGGCCCAGCTTTGCAAGCTGTTCGCGCGCTTCCAGCAAGCGGGCACAGTCACCGGCGCTGAGTTCCACGATTTCGGGGATCAGCAGGGCTTGCGCCGCAACGCCGTTCTCCGCCATCTGGTGCTTCAGCTTCTCATAGACCAGCCGCTCATGCGCAGCATGCTGGTCGACGATGACGATACCATCCTCGGTCTGGGCGATGATGTAATTTTCATGCACCTGCCCGCGCGCCGCGCCCAGAGGCAGATGCTCTTCCACCGGTTCACCCTGTACCGGCGCTGGCGTGACGGCGGCAGGCTCGGCAATCCGTCCGCTAAAGGCTGACGATAGGTCGGCGAAGCCCGGTGCCTGCGCCTCATACGCCGCGCGGCGGGCTGAGGGCGAGGGGCGGTCCATTTGATAAACCCGTGCCTGCGCAGGTTGCTCGGGCCGCATCGCCCCCAAGGTCGCCCCTGCCACAGTGGTCGAGGCCCGATGCCCGGCCTCCGCCAGCGCGGCCCGTAACGCCGAAACGATCAGCCCGCGTGCAATGCCGGGATCGCGGAACCGCACCTCGGATTTGGCGGGATGCACATTCACGTCCACCAGCGTGGGATCGCAATCTATGAACAGCGCCGCCGCCGGATGCCGGTCGCGGCTCAGGAAATCGAAATAGGCCGCCCGCAGCGCGCCGGTCAGCATCTTGTCACGCACCGGGCGGCCATTCACGAACAGGTATTGCGCCACCGCCGCGCCGCGCGAATAGGTCGGCAGGGCGGCATAGCCGAACAACCGGATACCGTCCCGCGTCGCGTCGATCTTGAGCGCGTTCTCGGCAAATTCGCGGCCCAGAATGCGGGCCAGCCGCGCATGCAGCGCATCAAACAGATCGCCATTCTCGCGATCGGCGCGGAAAGTGATCCGCCCCTCGCCCCCGCCCGAGACATCGCGCAGGGTGAAGCCCACGCCGGGCTCGGCCATGGCCAGCCGTTTGACGGTGTCACTGATCGCCTGCATCTCGGCCCGGTCGGAACGCATGAACTTCAACCGCGCGGGAGTGGCAAAGAAGAGATCGCGCAATTCGGCCACGGTGCCACTGCGCAACGCGGCGGGTTTGACCGGCTCGGTCCGACCGCCGGATACGGCGATCACCGCCGCCTCATGCCCGGCAGCGCGACTGGTCAGTGACAGGCGGCCCACGGCACCGAGCGAGGGCAACGCCTCGCCCCGGAAGCCGAATGTATGGATGTTCAGCAGATCGCTGCCGTCGATCTTGGAGGTCGCATGCCGCGACATCGCCAGCGGCAGATCCTCGGGCGTGATGCCGCACCCATCGTCCGTCACCCGGATCAGGGTCTTGCCGCCATCGGCAATGTCGACCGCGATCCGATGCGCCCCGGCATCGATGGCATTCTCGACCAGTTCCTTGACCGCCGAGGCGGGGCGTTCGACCACCTCACCGGCGGCAATGCGATTGATTGCGCCTTCATCCAACTGCCGGATAACGGGTTGCTCTTCGCTGATATTGGGGTTCGGATGCGCCATACCGCTAAACCTAGCATAGGCCCACACGATTCTGCCATAGGCTTGGCCAAGACGAAGAACGCCCGGTTCCGTGTTCTGGGTCAGCCGGATCGGGGGGTGATCAGGCGACACCGGAGCGAACACGGCAACCGGGCTCATCGTGAGTGGTGGAAAGAAGCGCAGCTGCGCTCCTGCCCTGTCTTTGAATGTAGGGCGACATGTTGGACCGGGAAACCCTCATTTGGGTCTAGCGGCGGTTTATGGCCGGAATAATGCGGGATTCTTGCCGAAAGGGCGCGCGATTGCGCACTCAGGCGGGACACATATCCATGACCAAAAGGCGCACGGGCAGAATCCGGGGCCACATGGCCGGGCACGGTCAGCCGCACCCGGATTTGCCGAAACCGGTTCAATTGTTAATAATACGCCCGTTAACCACGCGAAATCCCGAGGCCTGCGCAATGGACTAACTGCCGATTCTTTCAACCCAAGAGATCGCGCAGGCCACCGGTGTGTTCGGGGCCGGGCTTTATATCTGCGCCTATTTCCTGTTGCTGTTCGGCCTCATCAAGGGACAGGGGTTTATCTATCCCTTGATGAACCTGCTCGCCGCCGTAAGCGTGCTCATCAGCCTGACCACGCATTTCAATCTGGCCTCGCTGATTATTCAGGCCTCGTTTGTCACCAACTCGCTGTTTGGCATGACGCGCGTCTATTTTCTGACACGCGCCGTGCGTTTCACAGCGGCAGAACGATTCTATCCGTCCAGCCCAACCGGTTTTCCGACAACCGTGAAATGCAGCCCCTCTGGGTCAAGCAATTCACCGGCCACACGGTTCACATCCGCGAGCGTTACCGCGTTGACCTTGTCGTTACGGGTGGCGATATAGTCGATTGGCAGATCGTCCATCTGCATCCCGGCCAGAATCGAGGCGATCCGCGAATTGCCGTCAAAGCGTAGCGGATAGGCCCCGGTCAGATAGGTCTTGGCATCATCCAGTTCTTTCTGGGTGACGCCATTGTCGGCGATATCGGCCCACTGGTCGCGCACCACCGTGATCGCCTCGGCGATCCGATCATTGCCCGAGGCGACCGAGCCCATATAGACCGAGGCCAAATCCTTGGGCACCAGATAGGAATAGACCCCATAGGTCAGCCCGCGTTCCTCACGCACCTCGCGCATCAAACGGCTTTCAAGCGATCCGCCACCCATGATCTGGTTCAGGATATAGGCGGCGAAGAAATCCGGGTCATGCCGGTCGATGCCTTTCTGTCCGAACAAAGCCACCGATTGCGGCGTGTCGAATTCGACCACGCTGACGCCGCCATCGATGGTCACATCCGCCTTGCCCGGAATCGGCGCGCCGGTTTCGGGGAAGTCAGCCAGCAGTTGATCCAGCAGGATGCCCAGTTCCTCGGCCGTGATATCGCCCACCGCGCCAACAAAAAGCCGGTCGCGGGCAAAGACGCCCTCATACGCAGCGACGATGTCGTCGCGGGTCAGGGCGCTCACGCTTTCGATCGTGCCCTTGCCATTGGCGCCATACG
This sequence comes from Ruegeria jejuensis, assembly GCF_041537905.1. Lineage (NCBI taxonomy): Bacteria > Pseudomonadati > Pseudomonadota > Alphaproteobacteria > Rhodobacterales > Roseobacteraceae > Ruegeria > Ruegeria jejuensis. Next base: position 62,981 of record NZ_JBGRUO010000014.1, read on the forward strand.
GGTGATCGCCATAGGCCATCTGCGAAAAGGCCAGGCCGGCGATGTCATTGGGGTTCTTGGCGTCCGAGCGCAGCCCCGACAGCACCTGCGCGCGCACCCGTTCCACCGCATCGATGTCAAAGCGCGGCTGATGCAGCGTCTTGCGCAGCAGATCGGCCACCTCTTCGCGGTTTTCGGACAGGAACTGCGCCGAGATCGATACGGTATCGTCGCTGGCATCATAGTCAAACGAGGCTGCCAGCGCCTCCAACTCGCGCGCATAGGCCCGCGCATCCAGATCGCCGGCCCCCTCTTCGATCAGCCCGGTCATCAGATAGACCGCGCCGCGCTTGTCAGGCGCATCCAGCGAAGTACCGCCCCGGAACCGGAATTCCAGCGCAGTGAACGGGATCGAGTGATCTTCGACCAGCCAGGCCTTGATACCCTTGGGCGAGGTCACTTCCTTGATCTCGACCTCGGCCCAGGCGGGCAGCGCCAGCAACAGAATCAGACAGGTTGTCAGAAACGCTCTCATTGGGTGACCTCCTCATCGCGCATCAGCCAGCCGGTGACCGAGGCCTCGGGTTGCAAGACCTCGCGGGCGGCGGCGATGATTTCCTCGCCGGTCACGGCCTGCAGCAGATCCGGCCATTCCTGCACATCCTCAACGGTCAGGCCACTGGCCAGTGCCCGGCCATAGCGATTGCCGATCCCATCCACATTGTCGCGCGCATAGACTTGGGCGGCGCGCAGCTGCATCTTGATCCGCTCCAGATCATCCTCGTTCACGCCAGCGGCAATGAAATCGGCCACAGCCTGATCCATCGCATCTTCTGCCTCTTGCAAGGAGACACCTTCGCTCGGGACCACAAACAGGCTGAAGGTGGTGTCATCCATCGAAACCCCGCCATAAGACGCGCCCGCATAGACCGCCTTTTTCTGATCAAATTGCAGCGTTTCGTTCAGGTAAGACGTGGTGCCACCGCCCAGCAGTTCCGAGAGCAGATAGAGCGCGGCGGCGGTTTTCTGATCGCTGGGGTTGCGCTCCGGCGCGAGGTAGCTGCGCTGCACATAAGGCTGCGCCACACGCGGGTCCTTGTAGGTCAATCGCCGCGCCGCGGTCTGCGGCGGCTCTTGCGAGCGCAGACGTTCCGGCAGGTCGGGATTAGCCGGGATCGCGCCATAGTGTTTTTCCGCCAGCGTGCGCACCTCTTCGGGATCGACATCGCCGGTCACCACCAGGATCGCGTTATTGGGCGCGTAATAGGTCTGATAGAAGGACAGCGCGTCGTCCATATCCAGCTCTTCCATCTCATGCCGCCAGCCGATGATTGGCACGCCATAGCGATGGTTAAGGAATTGCGCCGCCCGCATCTGCTCGCCAAAGAGCGCGCGGGGGTTGTTCTCGGTACGCTGGTTGCGCTCTTCGAGGATAACATCGCGCTCGGTGTCAATGTCGCGTTCGGTCAGACGGATGTTGCGCATCCGGTCCGCCTCCATCTGCATCATCAGGTCCAGCCGATCCGCCGCCACACGCTGATAGTAGGCGGTGTAATCAAACGACGTGAAGGCATTGTCCCGCCCGCCATTGGCCGCCACGGTTGCCGACAGCTCACCCGAGGCGAGCGTATCGGTTGCCTTGAACAGCAGATGTTCCAAGAAATGCGCCACGCCGGACGAGCCCACAGGCTCATCCGCAGAGCCCGCGCGATACCAGACCATGTGCTGCACGACGGGCGCGCGGTGATCTTCGACCACAACCACGTCCATCCCGTTATCCAGGGTAAAGGTGGTCACGGCTTCGTCTTCGGCGCTTGCCCAGACCGGCAGCATCAGCACCATCGCAGCCCCGCCAACAAGGGAACGTATCATTGGGTGTCCTCCATCCGGCACAGACCCACGGGCGGCATCCGCCCGGACCACGCCATGTGTTCCAGCTTGCGCACAACCTACGGTGCAATGACGGCTGTTCAAGCCGAGATGGCAGAAAATTGAGGTTTCTTAACGAACTTCAGGGGGCGACGAGGGGGTTTCACGCCCGGCACGGCGAAACGCCTCTTCGGTGGCATAGGGGTTAATCGCCTGATTGTCATAGACTTCTCCGTAGCGATCGACCTTGAAAAGCCGGATATTGGCCAGACGTCCCTTGCGGCGGCGGAAATCGGCATCCTCCTGCGCCAGAACCTCGCGGGTGTTGGCGGGCACACCGTAGCGGCTGGCAGTCCGCACCAGAGCGGCATCCGAAGATGGAACCGCGCCCGGCTGCAGCGCCGATGCGCGACCGCCCAGCGCCTCGACCGCATCGGCGACCGGGGTTGGATCGGTCAGATTCACACCGCCCGGCGTGGGGGCGGGCAGAACCGCGTAATCCTGCGGCGCGGTCAGTGGCTTGACTGGCAGAACGGCAAATTCATCCGGCCCCGGTCCGGGTGCGCGAATGACACGCAAACCCTTGTCAGAGCACGCCGCCAGAGCAAAAACGCTCGCAATCATGATCGCGCCCAGCGGACCCCGCATGGTCACCTCCTGCCTGTTTGGCCGGTGTTGTAGCCCATTTGCCGCACCGCGTCACGAGGCCTTTTTTGGTGATTTCTTACTGCCATCGAACAGGATCAGCCCAAAGGCCCCGGCAAAGATGAATACATCCGCGATATTGAAGACAAAGGGATTGTTGATCCCGCAGCAGGACATGTTGAGGAAATCCAGCACATAGCCATAAAGAACCCGGTCCACGACATTGCCCAGAGCCCCTCCGATCAGCAGCCCGGCGCTGACCTGTGTGATCCAGTTGCCCGGCGCGCGGCGCAACCAGAACAGCACACCTGCGCAGATGACAAAGGACAACCCGATCAGCACCCAGCGCGATGCATCACTGTCGCCCTGGAACAGACCGAAATTGATGCCGCGGTTCTCGCCATAGCGGAAGTTCAGGAACGGCGGCAGCACGTCGATGCCGCCCAGCCGGTCCACCTCCATCACGTGCACCACCCAGTATTTGCTGAACTGGTCCAGTAGGAAGGCCGCAAGCGCGGCCCATATGATACGCGCGCCCGGCATCAGTGACGGAAATGCCGCATGCCGGTAAAGACCATGGCCAGACCGGCCTCGTCGGCGGCCTTGATCACCTCGTCATCGCGCATCGACCCGCCGGGCTGGATCACGCAGGTGGCACCATTGGCGGCGGCCTCAAGCAACCCGTCGGCAAACGGGAAGAATGCGTCCGAGGCCACGGCAGAGCCTTTGGCGAGGCTTTCCGGAAGCTCCAGCGCCTCGGCCATGCGCTGCGCCTTGACGCCCGCGATGGTGGCGCTGTCCAGACGGCTCATCTGACCGGCGCCGACGCCCACGGTCTGACCAGCCTTCACATAGACGATGGCGTTGGATTTGACATGTTTCGCGACCTTCCAGGCAAAGAGCAGATCAGCCATCTGTTCATCGGTTGGCGCTTTCTTGGTCACCACCTTCAGATCACCCATATCGCGGTGGCCGACATCCTTGTCCTGCACCAGCATCCCGCCCGAGACCTGACGGGTGGTGAAGGCGCTGTCCTGCGGATCGGGCAGACCATCGGTCAGAAGCAGGCGCAGGTTTTTCTTGGCGGCAAAGACCTCAACCGCCTCGTCTGAAGCTCCCGGCGCGATTACCACCTCGGTGAAAATCTGCACGATTTCGCGCGCGGTGTCGGCGTCCAGTGGCATGTTCAGGGCGATGATGCCGCCAAAGGCCGAAGTGCGGTCGCAATCGAACGCTTTCTGATAGGCCTCTTTCAGCGACGCGCCGCGCGCCACGCCACAAGGGTTGGCATGCTTGATGATCGCCACGGCGGGACCCTGTGCCGGGTCGAATTCCGAGACCAGTTCGAAAGCCGCATCGGTGTCGTTGATATTGTTGTAGCTCAGCTCCTTGCCCTGAACCTGTCGGGCGGTGGCGACGCCCGCGCGGGCAGAGCCGTCAAGGTAGAACGCCGCCTCCTGATGCGGGTTCTCGCCGTAGCGAAGCGTCTGGGCCAGCCGACCCGCCACCGCGCGACGGCGCGGGGCCTGAAGGTTCAGCGCGCCCGCCATCCAGTTCGACACGGCAGCGTCATAGGCAGCGGTGCGGGCATAAGCGTTCTGCGCCAGCCCCTGCCGGAAGGCATAAGAGGTCTGACCGTCATTGGCCTCAAGTTCGGCCAGCAGCGCATCGTAATCCTCGACATCAACAACCACGTTCACAAAGGCATGGTTCTTGGCCGCCGCGCGGATCATCGCCGGGCCGCCAATGTCGATATTCTCGATGCAGGTGTCATAATCGGCACCCTTGGCCACGGTTTCCTCGAAAGGGTAGAGATTCACCACCAGCAGGTCGATCGCACCGATTCCGTGCTGTTCCATCGCGGCCACGTGCGTGTCGTTGTCGCGCAACGCCAGCAGGCCACCATGCACCATCGGATGCAAGGTCTTGACGCGACCATCCATCATCTCTGGAAAGCCCGTCACCTCGGCCACATCGCGAACCTCCAGTCCCGCCTCGCGCAGCGCCCTGGCCGAGCCACCGGTGCTGAGCAACTCCACGCCCCGCGCAGACAGCGCCTTTCCCAGGTCGATCAGTCCGGTCTTGTCGGATACGGACAGCAGCGCGCGGCGCACGGGGTGAAGGTCGGTCATATGGTCTTGGTCCTCTTGCGGATCAGTCGAATTGCGGCTCATCCCGGTTCAGGTCGCGAATGGCAATCGCCGTGTCCTGCGCCTTGCTCAGCGTCCACCGGATGCGCGTCGCATACCCCATTGCGCGCCCGGATAGAACAATCTGTTTTGTCGCGCGCGGCTGCAAACGACCTTTTTCCAGATAAACGCTTGGGGCCAAAGTCAATTTATGCTGGCCATCATGGCGAAACACCCAGATCTCGCCGCTTTTCAGCGCCATGGACACCGCCGCGCCGCCCAGATCGACCGCCGCATCCACATCCGGATGCAGGTGCAGGCGCACATCAAACCCGATTCCCGCCAGTTGCGCCGCATCCATCGCCTTATCGAAACGCCGCTTGGCCGGGTCGCTCATCGCCAGCAGCATATCCTCACCCGCCAGCCCGCGCCCATCAAAGGACAGCTCCAGCGTGCGGGCATGGGTCAGACCAAACACCGCCTCATACCCGTCATGCCCACCCTCAAAGCACAGCCCGTCGGGCAGATCGGACAATTCCACGACAACGTCGCGAGGGCCGGAGATCAGCGCCTCGTTGCCGGAGCCACGCTCGGGCTCGGCCAGACGCGCACTGGAATAGCCGTCCAGACAAAGGGTTGAATGCGATGGCGTCGCCCGCCCGGCGCGTCGCCATTCAGGGCCATAGCTGTCGCCCGCGCCGCAATTCACGATCAGCGGACGGCGTCCCGAGGTCAACTCGAACGCCAGGGTCGAGGCATGCGCCTTATAAGAGGCCCGCCCCGAGGGGGGTGCGCTGGCATCAACAATCACGCTGGTGCGCCCGCCGGCGAGCCGGGCAAAGCCCATCGCCAGCCGGTCGAAAGGTGTTGGCTTGGTCTGGCTGGCCGCCAACGCGTGATCCAGCCTCCCATCGACGCCGCTGCCACCACCGTGGAACCGGGCCAGGCTGCCATCACTATGGCGCAGGGTTCGCAGGCTGGGCGCGATCCGCAGAATGGCCGCCGCGTGATCGGCCCCAACGCCGCGCCCGGCCTCTTGTAGCGCCGCCGCCGCCCAGGTCAGCAGCGTGAACACCTCCAGCAATTCCTCGGGGTTGCGAGTTGGCAATCCGCCCTGCGCGTCGATCTGGCTGCGGCAATCCTGCGCCAGCGCCCGAATTGCCGGATCGGCAAGCTCTTCCAGCCCTTCCAATGCCAGCGAGGCATAGATCAGGCCGGTCAGTGCCTCGAACCGGGGCAGGCCCGGCGGCGCGGATTTCCAGCATCGGGACAGAAACCAGGTCTGATGCGAGAGCGAGCGAAAGAATGCGTCGCTTTGGTCCGGCTCGACCCCGCGCAGCAGGAACAACGCATGGTTTATCCAGCGAATCACACGGCGCCCGGTCAGCTCAGGCGTCCACCCCGGTCCGCGGCCGCGCCCGTGATGCTCGATCCAGCCCCAGAGCCAAGCCTGCGCCTTGGTCCGCGCGCGAACGTCGCCCACGGCGGCCAGATCGTCGAGCCAGGCAAACCCGTGCCGTTCCTCTTCGAAGGAGGGGTTGGGCGAGGCGACCTCCCACAGCCCACTGTCGCGCGATTCAACCAGATATCCGGCAAAAAGCAAATTGCCCGCCAGCAATTGCCGTCCCCGGGCGAACACCCCAACGGTGCGCGGCTCGGGTTGCGATACGAATCCAGTTACCGCCGCGCGCCGCTGACTCAGCCGCGCGTAGAAACGGTTCTGGAACCGTGTCCAACGGCTCGCCATCGTATCGGAACTGGACATGTTCACTGCCTCTCACGCTCTTTGGCGTTTGTCGCAGAGCTTAGCGGTTCGGGCAATGCAAGTCACCGGTGATCTCAGCCTCGGCTCGCTTTGCGCAGGCAGGCGATATAGAACCCGTCCATCCCACCGCGTTCGGGCCAGTAATCGGGACGCAGGCGCAGCCCGCCCTCCTGTGTTATCCAGCCGGGATCAACGCCGGGCAGATCAAGCGCCGCGCGGTCCACACTCAGATCAGGGAACTGCGCCAACATCTCCTCGACCTGCACCTCGCCCTCGTCCGGCAGCAGCGAGCAGGTGCAATAGACCAGCCGCCCGCCGGGTTTCAGCAGCTTGTAAGCATGGGCCAGCATCTGCCCTTGCAATTCAATCAATTCGCCAAATTCCGACCCGTCCTTGGCGAACGGCAGATCGGGATGCCGCCGGATCGTGCCGGTCGCCGAACAGGGCGCATCCAGCAGGATCGCGTCATAGCGGCCCTGATGTTCCAGCGCGTCGCCGACTATCAGGTCTGCGCTTAACCCGGTACGGTCGAGATTCTCGCGCACCCGCCGCATCCGTGCCTCGGAGATATCCAACGCGGTGACATCTGCGCCCTGCGCCGCCAGTTGCAGCGTCTTGCCTCCCGGAGCGGCGCAGAGATCCAGCACAGCCTCGCCGGGTTGTGCGGCCAACACCATTGCTGGCAGAGCGGCGGCTGCATCCTGCACCCACCAGTCCCCTGCCCCATAACCGGGCAGCGCGGTCACCTGGACCGGGCCGTCAATCCGAACCGATCCGGTCGGCAGCGCGGCCCCGTCCGGCGCTGTGGCACCAGGTTTCAGTGTCAGGTCCAGCGCCGCACCGGTGAAATGTGCCCGCTCCATTCCCGCCACCGCTTCTGCGCCCCAGGCCTCGACCAGCGGAGCGCGCAACCATTTCGGCAGGCGCGGCACGCGCAACAGTTCCCAGTGTTTCGACGTATCCACCGCCACCTTGCGCAGCACCGCATTGACTAACCCTTTGAGTCGCCCGTGACGGCGGGATCGCGCGGTGATCTCGACCATGGAATTGACCACCCCATGGGCGGCCTCGCCCCCAGCCAGTTCCACAACCCCCAGCCGCAGCGCGTTCAGCACCGGCAGCGGCGGTTTCTTCTGCAAGTGCTTGTTCAGCATCCGATCGGCCCGCTCCAACCCGCGCAGGGTATCCAGCGCCAGACGCTGTGCCCGTGCGCGGTCTTCGACGGCCAGCCGGTCCAGCGCGCCCGCAGCCAGGCACTCCGACATCAGCCGATGCTCGCCCAATATCTGATCCAGCAGATAGATCGCGCTCTGGCGCGCCCGTGTCGCGGTGTCGTTCATGCCCCTGATCCCGATCTGTGACGCCATGCCCGCATTGCCACGGGCAGAGGCGGGCGTATATCAAGGCCCAGACCGGAAAGGAACCCAAGGCATGAGCGAGACCAACAAAGACCTCCCCCCCGCAGCCCAACGCGCCCTGGCCGAGGCAGAAGAGCGCCGCCGCCTTGCCGCCGCCGAGGACAAACCCAAGCCCAAGGAACTGGGCGGCCGCGACGGGCCGGAACCCGTGCGCTATGGCGATTGGGAAAAGAAAGGGCTGGCGATCGATTTCTGAGGTGACGCCGCCCGGCGAACAAAGTCGCTCGTTAGCTCATCCCAAAGGCTGGCAATAGCCGTACCACGCCGGACCCGTAGGCGTGTTTTTGGGTCGCGTATTATGTATGTACATCTGGTTCCCGAAATCAAAATGCCAGTATTCTGCCGGGTAATTCACAAAACCGGCATCGGTCATCGCCCAGTAAAGCAAGCGGCGGTTCGCCAAAGCAGGATTGTCGGGGGCTGCCCGGCCCGCCAACAAGTCTCGTTCAAGATGATCGGTATGGGCCACAACACTCAGATCGTCAAAAGCCGCCCCCATATCCAGCAAGTCGCCGGTATCGCGCGACCGCAGTACGACATCGATAGAGGCGCCCGTGGAATGGGTCGGCCAAGTCGTCGGGTCGACTGGATCGAAACGGCGCGGGTCCGAGCTGTATTGGCTGGTCAACGCTTCCAACTCGGATGTGGAAAGCCTCGGATGGTCTGTTGCAACCTTTTCCAACGCCCAGTTCCACAAACCCCGTTGCGTGGAGACAGGGCGGTACGCGTCATAAACCACAAGTTCACAGCCAGATTTTGCAAGAGCTTCATTTGCCTCTTGCAGCATCGGCACGAGGCTTTCCCTGCACAACATGTTCGGCAGGCTACCATCAATCCTTCTTCCATAGGGCGGGTTCGAACCATCTGAGAGGTAATAGTAAGGTACAACCTCTACGCCGTGTGACCCAATATCAACCAATGCTTCCATGGCACGGGGGTCTGAACCGTCGAAACCAATATCGTGATAGCCGCGTGCGTCCCGCTGTTCGCGATGAATAGGTATCGGCTTCAATTCGGTAATGTCCACGCGACCCACACTCCTCAGCTAACTTGTGACCAAGTGGGACGGTATGGAAGAGCAACAAATTGAACAAGTAAGGGTTATGCCACCATACAAAAGATCGCCCAATCGCGGCCATCATATGAGTGAGGTGCAAGAACACCTTCCTGATCTTGTCGGCACTGTCTAAATGAACTTATCCTCCGGGAATCGTTTGCTTTCATCCTTTGCATTCCTGCGTCCATTCACAAGAGTTTAGCATGCGCCAACGTGCCATTCCCCTGCAGACTGTCTCGACCGGCCTTGTGGTTGCTATTGTCGGGTTTTTCAGTTCGTTTCCGATTGTGCTGCAGGGTCTGAATGCCATAGGCGCCTCCAAGGCCGAGGCGGCCTCGGGGTTGATGGCGGCGGCCATCGCGATGGGGCTGGCAGGGATCGTGCTGAGCTTGCGCACAAAGATACCGATCAGCGTCGCATGGTCCACACCCGGCGTGGCATTGCTGGCAGTCTCGACAATGCCCGAAGCTGGTTTTGCCGAAGCAGTGGGGGCTTTCTTGTTGGCCGGGCTGCTGACCGTGATCGCCGGGTTCTGGCGGCCATTGAGCCGGTTGATCTCGGCCATACCCGCGCCTCTGGCACAGGCGATGCTGTCAGCGGTGCTGCTGTCAATCTGTTTGCAACCCTTCAGCGCCATGGGGAAAGCGCCATGGGTCGTCCTGCCGGTCATCGTCACATGGTTCATCGCAGGCCAGATCAACCGCCTGATCGCAGTGCCCTGCGCCGTGGTGATGGCAGCGCTGATTGTGGTGCTCCAGCCCGGCTTCGACTTCACGCTATCAGGCACGGTGATCCCCCAGCCGGTCTTCACCCTGCCCGTTTTCTCGATCCCATCCCTGATCGGGATCGGCCTGCCGCTTTTCATCGTCACGATGGCGACACAGAATATTCCCGGCCTCGCAATCATCCGCAGCTTCGGCTACCAGCCCGCTCCCGCGCCGCTGATCTCTTCAGTCGGTGGTGCCAGTCTGCTTTCGGCCCCGTTTGGCGCCCCCGCGACCTGTCTGGCGGCCATCACCGCAGCCATGTGCGCCAATGACGAGTCGCACCCCGACCCCGACAAACGCTATCTCTCGGCGGTGTTCGGAGGGCTGTTTTATTGCCTCTTCGGCCTGTTCGCCGGGATCATCACGGCCTTTGCAGGACTTGCCCCGCCGCTGCTGCTGGGCGCGCTTGCGGGTGTCGCGCTGCTGCCGGTCTTTGCCGGCTCGGCACTTGCGGCATTCGAAGACGCCTCTTACCGGCAGGCCGCCGCGATCACCTTTCTGGTCACCGCATCAGGTGTTACCATCATAGGTCTCAGCGCAGCCGTCTGGGGTCTGCTGCTGGGCGGGGTGGTTCAGATGATCAACACCCGAATGGCGCGAAAAACCTAGTCTGACCGCAAGCGGAAATCGGCAAAGTCACCCTTGCCCCGATCCGAGGTGAAACGGATCTTGCCACCGCGTACACGCACTTCCTGGCAATTATAACCCAACTCACTGCCGCCCCAATAAAGATCGCGGCAGAAATAGCCGTTCTGCCAGTTCCAACTGCCTTCGACCGGCCAGCGCAATCCCTTGCCACTGATGGTTCCTTCGGGCGAAACCTGTAGCTTTACCAGAGGGCGGGTCAGGGTCTTTCCGGCCACAATCTGTTTGAATTGAGCCTCGTTCTGGACCTTGGTGAAATCTGCAAGGGCCGGCAGCGCAAGCGCGCAGGTGAGCGTGAAACAGACAAGTCGTAAGAGCATGACAACACCGGGGGATGTGACAACGATATCTTGTTTACGCACGGGCTGCCTAGCCGGATCACTTTTCCTCCATACATATGGCCTGATGAAACGCATCGATCAGGTGACGCTGCTTGCGGCTGATGGGCCGATCCTCTGGCCAGGTCAGCCAATATCCCTCGCTGGTGATCAATTCCGGCAGCTCAAGCCGGTGCAGCGCGCCGTTCTGCAGCAGGTCGCGCGCCAGCGGGAGCGAGCCCAGCACGATGCCCATGCCCTGCCGCGCCGCCGCCAGCGCGTGTTCCATCGAATCGACGCTGAGCCAGCCCCCGGTCAGGGCCTCCCCGGTCTCTGCCGACCAGTCCGACCAGCCCGGACGTGGGCCGCGCAGCTCGATCAGCGGCGCGTCCCGGGACAGGTCCGGCGCGGCCATCGGGGCCAGCACCTCGCGCGCGACCAGATGCGCCGCACGCCCGGGCCAGACTCCATTGCCGAAGCGCAGTTGCAGCCAGGTCTTTTCTTCGTCGAAGCCCGACCAGCGATCCAGCGAGTCGATCACCAGTCGCAATTTCGGATGGGCTGCATGGAACGCGGACAGGCGCGACACCACCAGCGCGCCCAGATGTGAGTTGAGCCCGGCAACGCGCAGCTCGGTCGGGCTTTTGCCGAACAGGTTCTCGGTATTGCGTTCCAGTGCGCGCAGGCTGTCCTGCACCAGCGGCAGATAGCTTTCGCCCTCCACCGTCAGCGACACCCCGCGCGCCTCGCGGATGAAGAGTGGCCGGCCAAGCCAGGCCTCCAGATTGGCGATCCGCTGGCTGACCGCCGCTTGAGTCAGCCCGAATTCACGCGCGGCGGCGGAAAACCCGCCCAACCGTCCTGCGGCCTCGAAGACCCGCAACCAGTCCAGCGGTGGCAATCCAACTTTGTGCTTACTCATTAGATCTTCCAGGCCTCAGATAGAATAAGGATTAATTGTCTTAATGCCACGTGCCCGATATTCTCTCAAGCGTACCCGCGATGCGATCAGGAGAGACCCGATATGCTGCGCACCGCCACTCACTCCGGCCCCATTGTCACCGTTACCGATGATGATGGGGCCGCCACCCGCTTTCACGCCATCTGGCTGCGCGACAACGCGCTTGATCCCGAGACCCGCGCGCCGGGCAACGGACAGCGGCTGATCACCATCAGCGATATTCCCGCTGACACCACGATCAGCGCCGCGCGCATTGTGCAGGGCGACCTTGAGGTCACGTTCCAACCCGAAGGCAAAACCGTGCTCTTTCCCGCTCGTTGGCTGGCTGATCACGCTTATGACCACACCCGGCCCAGCGATCCGGGTCGTAGCGCGCCGGGCATTACCACCTGGGACGGCGCGCTGGCGCCTCCCGATGCCGACTGGAACGCGGTCCATGCCGATCCGCGCGCAAAACGCGACTGGCTGGCGGCGGTGGCTGAATACGGCTTTGCCCGGCTGACCCGCGGTCCGGTCGAGCCTGAGGCGCTGCTGCGTGTCGCCGATCTGTTCGGCTATGTGCGAGAGACCAATTATGGCCGCTATTTCGAGGTCCGGACCGAGGTCAACCCGAGCAATCTTGCCTATACCGGGCTGGGGCTTCAGGCCCATACCGACAACCCCTATCGCGATCCGGTGCCGGGATTGCAGATCCTCTATTGCCTGGAAAACTCGGCAGAGGGCGGCGATTCCATCGTGGTGGACGGGTTTCACGCCGCCCAGCGGTTGCGCGCGGAGAACCCCGAGGGGTTCGCGCTGCTGGCAGGATATCCGGCGCGGTTCGAATATAGCGGCTCGGACGGTGTCTGCCTGCGGTCGCGCCGCCCGATGATCGAACTTTCACCGGATGGCGAACTGGTGGCCGTGCGTTTCAACAACCGCTCGTCTGCCCCCTTCGTGGACATCCCTTTTGACCGGATGGAGGCTTATTACCAAGCCTACCGGCAATTCGCCGCCATCATCGACGACCCTGCCATGGGCATCGCCTTCAAGCTGGGGCCGGGCGAGAGCTTCATCGTCGACAACACCCGCGTGTTGCACGCCCGCACCGGCTATTCCGGTGCTGGGTCACGCTGGCTGCAGGGCTGTTACGCTGATCGGGATGGGCTGTTGTCGACCCTGGCCGCGCTCGACATGGCTCAGCCGGAGGCCGCGGAATGACCGGCCAACCCGATCTGACCCGCGACAATATCGTCGCCTTTCTGGCCGACATTTTCGACCGGCGTGGAGGCGAGGAGTATCTGGGCGAACCCGTCACCATGGCCGAACACATGCTACAGGGCGCCACCATCGCCGAGCGAAACGGGTTGCCCGAGGACATCATCGTCGCCACCCTGCTGCACGATATCGGTCACTTCACCTCTGAATTTGGCACGTTCAGCATGGACGACACCGAAGACCGCTTTCATGAGGATGCCGGCGCCGAGGTGCTGGCCCCGTTCTTTCCCAGCGTGGTCACCGATTGCGTGCTCTACCATGTGGCCGCCAAGCGCTATCTCTGCGCGACCAAACCGGAGTATTTCGAACGGCTGTCCGACGCCTCGATCCATTCGCTGAACCTGCAAGGTGGTCCGATGAGCGCCGAGGAAGTGGCCGCATTCGAAAAGAACCCCAACCTCGAAAAGATCATCCAGGTGCGGTATCTGGACGAGGCAGGCAAGCGCGACGATATGGAAACGCCTGACTTCCACCATTTCGCCCCGATGGTGCAGCGCATCGTCGATCAGCATATGGGTGCCAAATGAGCGCGCCGGAATACATTTTCGAGGCCAGCAGCAAGCCGTCCCTACCTTGGCATGTGGTGCCGCTGATCCGCGCCACCGAGAGCAGCGTCAAGGGTTATGGCTGTCTCGTCGATGACCCCGACGGGTTCGAGATCGAGATCACCCGCTGGCCGCAACAAGGCTGGCGCCCAATTGACGAGGGTACCGGCGACGAGGGCGGTTGGGTCGAGGGTACGTTCAAGGGCGACTGGAAGGGCGACGTTCTCTATGGCGAGAACGAGGCGGTGAACGGCCACTACGTTCTGGGCTGGTCCACCGACCCGCAGCAGGCCAGCGCCGAGGCCCAGACGGCGCCGCGCGATCAGGTGCTGCTCTGGCACATGAACTACCACCCCGATGGCGGGCAGTTGTTCTATCCACTCGACCGCAAGCCCTTTGTCATCCCCGCCGCCCTGCCCGGCGACAACCTGGCCCCCGACAAAGTCGTGGCCTTCTGGTGCGACGGCACGCGCGGGCTCTATATCCATCCCGGCATCTGGCACGAGGGGATTTTTCCGGTCGAAGACAGCCAGCGTTTCCTCGACCGACAGGGGGCCGTGCATGCCCGCGTCAGCGCCAATATCGGACGGGAATTCGGCGTCTACCTCGCCTGCCCGCTGCGCCAAGACAGGATCAAGACGCTCTGACCCCGCGCGGCATGAAGAAACCGCAATACAGTCTTCACATCAGATTGAGATAGGAGAGAATTTCGGTCTTATATAGGCTGTGACCAGGCCATTGCGCATTCGGAGGGAGATCAGATCATGACCATGGACCGACGCGAGGTGATAAAGCTGGGTACAGCCGCAAGTGTTGGCGCGCTCCTGCCTTCGGTGGCACTGGCCACGCCGCAGAACGCGGCCTTCGAAGCCTCCTATGGCGACGTTCTGGGGCGCCTGCGGAAAGGGCTCAGCGCGCAGGGCTTGCGGGAGGTCGCGCCGCTTTCGATCGTGTCGGGCAATCCGGCCTATAATGGCGGGCTGCGCCATGATTTCGACCAATCCGCCCTGCCGCAGGGTGGCTTCGTGATCCAGCCGCTGGCCCGTGTCGAAGACGTCGCAGAACGCACCCGTGCCGATGTGCTGCCGATCTTTCACGAGGTTGGTTGCCATCCGCCCGACAGCCTCGGCAAGGCGGACCAGACCCGTATGATGATCCGCCTGCTGACCGAAGAATTCGGGCTCGATCCGGCGCGGCTGGCCTTTGTAAGTGTCCCCACCGCGGAAGAGATGCGCCCGGTGCTGGATGAGATCGGGCTGCCATTCTCGGAAAAGGTGATCTTGCGCGATGCCGATGAAGCCTTCGCCGCGCGCGATGGGTCGGGCTATTTCTTCCCCAATCCGAGCGGCGAGGATTTCTTTGTCACGATGGGGGTCTATTACCGCGTCGGCGATATCGATGAACCCGCCCCGGCCAGCTACCCTGCCTCGGCCAATTGGACCGAGATCGGCGAGATCGTGATCGCGGGCGAGACCGCCCCGCTGGGCATTTCCATCGGGGCCGAACGGCTTGCGCTGGCCGTCTCGGGTCAATTCCCGACATGGGATGAGCGCCTTGGTCAGCTCTTCGCACAGGTCGAGCAGGACGCGTCAAGCGACAGCGAACCGGCGGGCCTCGCCGCGTTCCGATAGGCGCAGCAGATGCAGCGGCGCGATTTCCTGACAACGCAAGCTCAGCTGGGCGCGTTCTGCCTGTTCGGAGGGCCTGCCATGGCGGCATCGGATTTCAGTTTCGCGGTGCCTGCCGAAGAGGCCCCGCATGAGGCGACCTTCATGCAATGGCCCGCAAGCAGGCGGGTCCATCACGATCGCGCGTTTCTGGAGGTGCTGCAAACCACCATTGCCGACATCGCCAACGCGATTGCCCAATTCGAACCGGTCATCATGCTGGCCGATGCCTCTGAGCATGCAGGCGCGCGGGCGCGGCTGACGCGGGACGTCACGCTCTGGGATATCCCGACCGAGGATCTGTGGTGCCGCGATTCCGGCCCGCTTTTTGCGACCACATCCGCGGGCAAGCGTGTGGTCAGCCATATCCGGTTCAACGGCTGGGGCAACAGACAGGTCCATAAGCGTGATGGCCGCATCGCCGCCGAAGTCACGCGGCGTCTGGGCTTCGATCTGATCCCGAGCGGCATTGTCGGAGAAGCAGGCGGGGTCGAACAGGACGGGCACGGCCTGTTGATGGCGCATGAAAGCTCCTGGGTGAATGACAACCGCAATCCGGGTATGAGTCGCGACCAGATCGAGGACCGCTTGCTGCGCGCCTATGGTGCCGAGCGGATGATCTGGTCCGATGGGGTGTGGGGCGAGGATATCACGGACTACCATATCGACAGCCTGGCCCGCTTCACCGGGCCGGGTCGCGTGTTGATCAACCTGCCAGACGATCCCGATCCCGGTGATCCGTTCCACATGGCCGCGCTGGACACCCATGACCAACTTGTCGCGGAGGGGTTGGAGGTCGAAGTTATCCCCGAGCCCGGGATCCGCCGGGTCGAAAGCTCCGATTTCGTGGCCTCTTGTGCCAACTACTATGTCTGCAACGGCGCAGTGATCGCTGCGCAGTTCGGCGACACCGAGGCCGACCAGATCGCGCAGGATGCCTTGCAGCGGCACTATCCCGATCGTGAGGTGCTCTCCCTGAATGTCGATGCACTGGGCGAGATCGGTGGCGGCATCCATTGCGCTACGCAGCAGCTACCGGCTGCCTGATCACGCCAAAGGCTCAGCCCTGCGAAGCAACCCAGTTTGTCACCAGATCGGCCAATTCTGCAATGGCCGCCGCTTCCGCCTGCAAACCATCCAAATGTTGAAACCCATGATCCATGCCCTCCACCAGATGCAGATCGATATCGGACCGGACCTCATAAGGGGCAAGCAACTCGGGCAGATTGCACGGATCTTCCGTGCCCAGCACCATGATCGAGGACAGGCTCAACGTCGCAAGAGTTTCTGCCAGCGGAGTCTTGAGCAGACCCGGCGTCAGCCAGATACCGCGGACATCCGGCAAGACCTGCCTGTGCGCCGCAAGGGCACCGGCCATGGAAAGGGTCCCAAGCGATTTGCCGATCATCCAGAAGCGCTGATACGCCCCCAGCGTCAGGGCATGGGCCAGAATATCCTGCCCGTCCGAGAAGATCTCGGTAAATTGCGCGTCGTCCTCGGCATCCAGAAACCGGTGATCATCGGCATAGCGGAACTGCAGCCGCAACACATCGCAGCCCTGCCGCTCGAACACCTCTGCAATGCTCCGCAGCAGCGGACGCTCGCACGTATATCTGAGCCCCGGATAGATCAGCGCCAGCTCGCGCCCCTCTTGCCTGCTCAGGTCGGCATTGACCGAACGCGCGTCCCCATAGGACAGCGGTATCTGCATCCGCTCGGCCATCTACAGCCCCAGCACATCCACCATGTCATACTGCCCTGGCTGCTTGCCCTGCCCCCAAAGCGCGGCCTTGAGCGCGCCACGAGCAAAGATCGCCCGGTCGGTGGCCACATGGCGCAGGGTGATGCGCTCACCCGCGGCAGCAAACAGCACATCATGCTCGCCCACGATGTCACCGCCCCGGATCGCGGTGAAGCCGATATCACCGCGCTTGCGCGCACCGGTGATGCCGTCCCGCCCTCGGTCCGAGACATCACCCAGCGCCACGCCGCGCCCCTCGGCCGCGGCCTCACCCAGCATCAGCGCGGTGCCCGAGGGCGCGTCGACCTTGTGGTGGTGATGTGCCTCGATCACCTCGATATCGAAATCCTCATCCAAAGCGGCGGCGACCTTTTTGGTCAATTGCGTCAGCAAGTTGACGCCCAGGCTCATATTGCCCGCCCGCACGATCACCGCATGGCGCGCGGCAGGCTCAAGCGCGGCGATCTGCTCGTCGCTCATGCCGGTGGTGCCGATCACATGCACCGCGCGGGCCTGCGCAGCCAAAGCGGCAAATTCCAGCGTTGCTACAGGCGCAGTGAAATCGATGATCGCCTGGGCCGGGGCAAACGCCTCCAGCGGGTCGTCGGTGACGGTTACGCCCAAAGCCGCGCCGCCAATGGCCTCACCCACGTCACGCCCAACCCAATCATGGCCCTTGCGTTCCACGACCCCCACCAGCCGCGCCTTGTCGCTGTCGGTCACGGTACGGATCAGCATCTGGCCCATGCGGCCCGATGCTCCGGTGATGGCGATGCCGGGAATATGGGTCATGTTGGTTATCCTCGCGTCAGATCGGCTTTATGCCTCCTACCCGTTCGGGGGGCGCTTGGCAAAGCCTCTCGTTCGCCTTAGATCGGGGGGTATGGCAAAGAATAAATTCCACGATGGCCCCGGACCTTCCCAGCGTCAGCTTCGCGTCGGCGAGTTGATCCGCCGCACCCTGTCAGAGGTGCTGGCCCGCGGCGACGTGCATGACCCCGATCTGAACCGCATGTCGATCACCGTGGGCGAGGTCCGCACCTCGCCCGACCTCAAGATCGCCACCGCCTTTGTGCTGCCTCTGGGCGGCAAAGGGCAAGAGGATGTGCTGAAGCTGCTGGCCCGCAACAAGGGCGAGCTGCGCCGGGTGATCGGCAAGAAGGTGGGGTTGAAATTCGCCCCCGATCTGCGGTTTCGTCTGGACGAGACCTTTGACCAGATGGACGAAAGCCGCCGTCTGTTCAATCAGGATGAAGTGCGCCGGGATCTGGACGAGTGAAACGACTTGCTACCGCTCTGCTGATGCTGCTGGCTGCGCCTGCCACAGCGCTGACCTGTTCGGATATCGAGCATGAGGGCAATCGTTTCACGGTCTGCGAGGCCGATGCCGGTTCCGAGGATCTACGATTGTTCCTGCGCGACGAGGCGGGTGAAATCCTGGGCCATTTCCAGTCTGTTGATGCCGCGCTGGCCGATCAGGGCAAGCAGTTGGCGTTCGCGATGAATGCCGGGATGTATCACGATGACCGCTCGCCGGTTGGGCATTACGTCGAAAACGGTACCGAAGAGATGCGGGTGATCCCGAACGCAGGACCGGGCAATTTCGGCCTGCTGCCCAACGGTGTCTTCTGCATCCGGCCGGGCCGCGCCGACGTGTTTGAGACACTCAGCTATCAGGACCAGCAGCCGCAATGCCGCGATGCAACGCAATCGGGCCCGATGCTGGTGATCGATGGCGAACTGCATCCCCGTTTCCTGCCCGATTCCACCTCGCGCTATATCCGCAATGGGGTCGGCACCAGCGAAGACGGACAGCTCGTGGTCTTCGCCATCTCGCGCAATGCGGTCACCTTCCATCAGTTCGGCAGCCTGTTTCGCGACGTGTTGAACACCCCCAACGCACTCTATTTCGACGGCAACATCTCCCGCATGCACGCGCCGCAGATCGGGCGGTCGGATGCTGGCTTCTCGCTCGGCCCCATTGTCGGCGTGGTGGTGGATGCCGAGTAGCTGCCCACACCGCATCGTAAACGGTTTGTTGCTGCGGAATGGAACGGTGCTGATGGGTCGTCGAAGTAGCAAGCGCAAGACATTTGCTGGATTGTGGAGCTTTCCCGGAGGCCACATCGAGCCAGGTGAAACACCGCCACAGGCCCTTGTACGTGAGTTAGGCGAAGAAATCGGCGTAGTTCCGGTTTCTTATGTGCATCAGTGCGATCTAAGCTATTCTGGGCAGAATGGTCGCAACCTTGTTTTTAACATGTTTGTTGTCACGCATTGGACAGGAAACCCCACGATCTGCAACGAAGAACACTCGGCGCTGCGCTGGTATCCATTGAACGAGTTCGATCAGTTGGAGAACATTGCACATGAGGGATATCCCGCTCTGTTGCGCACATTGCGATAGGTTGACTACGCGAGTCACTGCCTGCGTAGAAACTTGACCTGCACACATGAGAGCTTGACAAATTGACAGCGCGCGGGCGATCGGCTAGGCCGCGCGCCTTAGACAATTCCCGAGAGACGACATGGCACGCAAACGCAAAGGGCGCGATATTTCCGGCTGGCTGGTGGTGGACAAACCCGCTGGCATGACCTCGACCGCGGTGGTCAACAAGGTCCGTTGGGCGCTGCAGGCGCGCAAGGCGGGTCATGCCGGCACGCTGGACCCGGAAGCGACGGGTGTGCTGGCCGTGGCGCTGGGCGAGGCGACCAAGACGGTGCCCTACATCACCGATGCGCTAAAGGCTTACGTGTTTACAGTGGGGCTGGGTCAGGCCACCAATACCGACGATGCTGAAGGCGAGGTAATCGCGCAAAGCGACGCGCGCCCCGGCGATGAAGAGATCAAAGAGGCGCTGCAGCCCTTCCTCGGCGACATCATGCAGGTCCCGCCAAAGTTCTCGGCGGTCAAGATCGACGGCCAGCGGGCCTACAAGCTGGCCCGCGACGGCGAGGATATCGACCTCGCCGCCCGCCCGCTCTGGGTCGAGGAACTGGTGCTGCTGGATCGCCCCGATGCCGACCACGTTGTGCTGGAAATGACCTGCGGCAAGGGTGGCTATGTGCGCTCCATCGCCCGCGATCTGGGCGCGGCCTTGGGTTGCCACGGCCACGTCAAATCGCTGCGCCGCATCTGGTCGGGGCCGTTTGAGGCCGAGGACGGGCTAAGCATCGACCAGATCGATGAGATGGCGCACGGCCCTGATCTGGACGCCTATCTGCGCCCGCTCGAAGAGGGGCTGACCGACCTGCCCGAACTCAAATGCACGCCCGAAGGCGCGGCCCGCCTGCGCAACGGCAATCCCGGCATGGTGCTGGCCTCGGACGTGGAATACGGCGACGAAGCCTGGGCCTCGCTCGACGGTCAGGCCGTGGCTGTTGGCCTCTACCGGTCGGGTGAGTTGCATCCCTCGCGCGTCTTTGTGCAGTCCGGGACCGGGTGAACCGCCTCCAGCGGCCAAGGCCGCTGGTGTCAGGATCCGCAGCAGAACGGGATACAGTGTTCAAAGCTCAGCCATCAGGGATAGCGACAATCTGATGACGGATTTTTATGCCACGGCTTCGCATTAGGTTGGCGCGGTGGTTGAACAGGCCGTTCCGTTCGCGCTAGCATCAGCGCGAACAAGCAAGCACAGGATCACACCGTGGCCGCAGATACCGCCCGTCCCCTCACTCTCCGCGATGTGTCCGAGGCATCCGGCGTATCTGAAATGACCGTCAGCCGCGTGCTGCGCAATCGCGGCGACGTATCAGACGCCACCCGCGCCCGGGTTCTGGCGGCAGCCAAAGAGCTGGGCTATGTCCCCAACAAGATCGCGGGTTCTCTTGCATCAAGCCGGGTCAACTTGGTGGCGGTCATCATCCCGTCGCTCTCGAACATGGTGTTTCCCGAGGTTCTGACCGGCGTCAATCAGGTGTTGGAAGATACCGAGTTGCAGCCGGTCGTTGGCGTCACTGACTACCTGCCGGAGAAAGAGGAAAAGGTCCTTTATGAGATGCTCTCATGGCGGCCTTCGGGGGTGATCATTGCCGGGCTGGAACATACTGAAGCCGCGCGTGCGATGCTGGATGCGGCAGGCATTCCGGTGGTTGAGATCATGGATACCGATGGCAAGCCGGTGGATGCGATGGTCGGCATTTCTCACCGCCGTGCCGGGCGCGAGATGGCCAAGGCGATCCTGAAGGCGGGCTATGAACATATCGGCTTCATGGGCACGAAGATGCCGCTGGATCACCGAGCGCGAAAGCGCTTTGAGGGGTTCACAGAGGTCCTGGCCAAGAACGGGGTCGAGATCGAGGATCGCGATTTCTATTCCGGCGGTTCGGCGCTGGCCAAAGGGCGCGAGATGACGCAGGCCATGCTGGAACGCTCACCCGATCTGGATTTTCTCTATTATTCCAACGATATGATCGGGGCTGGCGGTTTGCTTTATCTGCTCGAACAGGGCGTCGATATTCCGGGTCAGATCGGCCTGGCCGGGTTCAACGATGTGGAGCTGCTGCAGGGACTGCCACGACAGTTGGCGACAATGGATGCCTGCCGGCTGGAGATTGGGCGCGCGGCGGCGCAGATCATCTCGGCACGGCTGGAAGATCCCGAGCAAGAGATCGAGTCGCGGATCACCCTGACCCCCAAGATCAGCTATGGCGACACGCTCAAACGGCGCTGAGGCGATAGCAGTGCGCCGCTTGGACAACCGCACCGCGCGGCATGTGTTTCTGGACCGTCACGGCTTGGCCGAAACACCCGCTGGCCCCGGCAAGGGCGCGGATCTGAACGCTCTGATCCAGCGGCTGGGCTTTGTGCAGGTGGACAGCATCAACACGGTCGCCCGTGCCCATGACATGATTCTTTATGCCCGCCGCCCGGCCTACCGCCCGGCGCATCTCAAGCGGCTTTATGAGCGCGACCGGCAATTGTTCGAACACTGGACCCATGATGCGGCGATCATTCCGATGGAGTTCTATCCGCAGTGGCATCTGAAGTTTCGCCGCGACGCCGAAGCGTTGAAATCCCGCTGGCAGGCCGCGCGGCGCGACGGCTATGAGCAGCAGTTCCAGGAGGTTCTGTCCCATATCCGCGATCATGGACCGGCCTGCTCCTCTGATGTGGGCAAGGATGAGCGCAAGGGCTCGGGCGGCTGGTGGGACTGGCACCCATCTAAGACGGCGCTGGAGTATCTCTGGCGATCAGGCGTGTTGACGGTGATCGGGCGCGACGGGTTCCGAAAACGCTATGACCTGACCGAGCGGGTGATCGAGACACATCTCTACCCCGGCGCGATGGAGTGCGACGAATCCGCCACCGTTGACTGGCTATGCAATGCGGCGCTGGACCGGCTGGGCTTTGCCACCTCGGGTGAGTTGGCCGCGTTCTGGGACATCGCGACACCGGCGGAAGCAAAAGCCTGGTGCGCCCGGGCAGAGCAGGCCGGAGACATCGAGACGGTCGAAATCGAATGCGCGGATGGCGCGCTACGGCGTGTCTTTGCGCGGCCCGGGACGGGGGTGAGCGCGCCCGATGCACTGTCGGGACGGATGCGCGTCCTGTCCCCGTTCGACCCGGCCCTGCGCGACCGCAAACGGTGCGAGCGGCTGTTCGGGTTTCACTACCGGATCGAAGTCTTCGTGCCCGCCGCCAAACGCAAATACGGCTACTATGTCTTTCCGCTGCTGGAAGGCAACCGGCTGGTCGGGCGGCTCGATATGAAGGCCGCCCGCGAGCGCGGCACACTTGAGGTGCGCGCCCTCTGGCCGGAAAGCGGCATCCGCTGGACCAAAGGCCGGATGCGCAGGCTTGAAGCCGAGCTGGACCGCGTGTGTCGCTTCACTGATCTGGACCGCGTGGTCTTTCACGACAATTGGTTGCGAGAGAGTTAGGCGGCGATCCTGGCCTTTCTCAGAGTGCTCGCATCCGTTATCTCCGGGTTCTCGCCGTTCTGAACAGCAACAGGAAAACGAAAACCGAACCGATTGAGGTGGTGACGATCCCGACAGGCAATTCCTGTGGTGCCAACAGCAGCCTGCTGAGGATATCCGAACCGGTCAGCAATGCCGCGCCCACCAGCGCAGCCGTTGGCAATAGCTGGCTGTGCAGCGGTCCGGCGATCCCGCGCGCAATATGGGGGACCATCAGGCCCACAAAACCGATGACACCAGCGACCGAGACAAATACAGCCGTGGCAAGGGCGGCAGCGAAAAACATGCTGAATCTCAGCCCCTGCACCGGCACGCCCAGGGTCGAAGCGGTCAGGTCTCCGGTCAGCAACGCATCCAGCCAGCGGCTTCGGTACAGTGAATAGCTGAGGATCAGCAATAGCCCGGCGCAGACGAGCGGGAAGGTTTCCCACCGGGCCAGACCCAATCCGCCCAGCATCCAGAAAATGACTGAATGCGCCGCCCGACTGTCGCCCGCGAAAATCAGGTAATTGGTGATGGCCGAGAACAGGAAGGACACGGCAAGCCCGGCAAGGATTAGCTTTTCCGGCGCGCTGGTCCGCAACCCGTGAACCAGTGCCAGAACGATGCCCGATGCAACAAGCCCACCGCAAAAGGCAGCCAATGGCAAGGTCCAAAACCCCAGAACATCTCCGGTCACGGTGATGACAAACACCGCCCCGGCGGCGGCCCCCGAAGACAGGCCAAACAGGAACGGGTCAGCCAAATCATTGCGCGTCGTGGTTTGCAGGACCACGCCGACGATCCCCAGACCGGCCCCAATGACCGCAGCAAACAGGGCGCGGGGCAGTCGCAGGTCGAAGACGATCCGATGCATCGCGGACATCTCGCCCTCGGCCAGCCCGGTTCCCAGCAGAACCGCCCCAACGGTGTCGGACAGAGGGATAGTTGTGGTGCCATAGATGGTTGAAACCAGCAAAAGGGCGGCCAGAACGACCGCCCCCAGCAGAAGTGTCAGGCCCATCCGGCCCATGTCAGTTGAGGACCGGATGCATGGCCTGCGCCATTTTCGAGATCGCGTCGATATTCGCGGGTCCCGGTGTCAACTCTTCATAGCGCAACCCGATCCAACGTTCATTCTTCACCGCATCGGTTTGCGACATTACAGGGTGTTCCTGCAGGAACTTGAACGTATCTGCCGCACCATTGCCGGTCTGATAATCCAGCAGCACCAGAAACTCCGGATTTGCCGCTGCGACCGCTTCCCAGGAACTCCGACCCCAGCTTGTGTCCATGTCGTGGGTGACATTCTCTCCCCCTGCTGCGGCGATCATCGCATTCGGGATGGCAAACTTGCCCGCCGTAAAGGGTGCGTCCGCCGGGCCATCCAGCAGAAATACACGGGGCTTTGGCAGATCAGCCGTTTGTGTCTGGATTGCTGTCAGGTCCTCTTTCCAGCCGGAGACCAGAGCCTCGGCCTTGTCCTCGACATGCATGACCTTGCCCAGTCTCAGGACATCATCAAACAGAAGGTCCATGCTGGCCTCTGGGCGGTCCTTGTCCAGATGGACACAGCTTTCCGTCAGGATCATGGTCTTGATGCCGAATGGCTTCAGCGTATCCGGCGTCACATCGCCGCCCGGCTTCATGCCATAATACCAGCCCGCGAAGAACAGGTCGGGTTCAACGGCAACCAGATTCTCAACCGTCGGGTATTTCGGCGCAAGCTCCGGGATATCGCCGCGCAGCGTGTTAAATTCCGGGCTGGTCTTGTACCACCCGGTGATCCCGGTCAGCCCGACGATCTTGTCCTGCAACCCCAGCGCAAAGGCCATGTCGGTCATGTTCATGTCATGTACGACCAACCGCTCGGGCTGGGTTTCAAACACCAGAGGTTCACCGCAATTGTCGACGGTGACCTCGTGGGCAGACGCGCCGCTTGCCATGGCTGCGGCCAGCACCACGGACCAGATATGTTTCATCGGGAAATACTCCTAGGATTGGGTTGAAACAGCTGTTTTCCGGATATCCAGCGCCGGGATCACGCGGCCTTCATGATGAAAACACAGGTAATCGACGCCAAAGGTTTCGCGCACATGCTGAGGGGTCAGTACATCGCTCACCGCGCCAAAACCGGTCAGTCGGGTGGATTTCATCAGCGCGACATGGGTGGCGAATTCCGGGATCATCACCAGATCATGGACGATCATCACCACGGTGATGCCCAACTCGGCAACCAGCGACAGCATCCGCCCCTTGGCGTCGGGATCTAGATGGTTGGTCGGCTCATCCAGAAACAGCAGCGACGGGTTTTGTGCCAGGGCACGGGCGATGTGTGCGCGCTGACGCTCCCCGCCTGAGAGCTGAACCATACGCTTCCCGGCCAGCGCGCCGAGTCCCGTCATGTCCAGAATACGGGTTAGTTCGCTGGCATGTTCTTCGGTCGAGCGATCCGCCCGGATCGGAATCTGCCCCAGCGCGACGTAATCCCGCAGCGTCAGGCGACCGTCCGGTAGTTCTTGCTGGCTGACCACTGCGATCATCCGGGCACGGTCTTTGGCTGAAAGCTCTTTCAGTCTGCGCCCTTTGATCCACACATCCCCAAAGGCCAGCCCTTCGGCGCCACAGAGCATGTTCAGCAAGGTGGTCTTGCCGGCTCCGTTTGGACCCGCAATCGCAAGAATGGCGCCTTCGTGCAATTCGAAAGATACGCCCTGCAGCAGAGCCTCACCATTCAACGCGTGGTATTCCAGATCCTTGGCGATCAGAAAGGCGGTTGTCATGACGGCGCCTCCTGTGCAATCCGGGGCATCCGCGACAGGGTTTTGGTCAAGAGCGGGCGCGGGCGATCGGTGGCGTTGGTCCAGCCATCCGGGCTTTGACGGTATTGCTCGGCAAATTGCGCCAGCGCGTCGATGTCTTGCGCGGTCTGGATGTCGCCAAACAGGTACTGCGCCTTGTTGTTGGCCTGGAACCCGACCGTCGCCGGGCGATCGCAGCCAGCC
Source organism: Ruegeria jejuensis (assembly GCF_041537905.1). NCBI lineage: Bacteria > Pseudomonadati > Pseudomonadota > Alphaproteobacteria > Rhodobacterales > Roseobacteraceae > Ruegeria > Ruegeria jejuensis. Next base: position 88,649 of record NZ_JBGRUO010000014.1, read on the forward strand.
ATACAGTCGATAGCGCGGATCGCAAAACCCTTTGGCAGCCTGTTCGCCAACATGTCCCGCATGGAGCCGACCGACGGGCCACCCTTGCAGGTCTCGCAGATCAGAAGGAAGTGGTCAGCTGTGTCCGGCATTGCCCGCTCCGCTTGTGCCCAAGCGCAGACGGAAGGTGCCGGTCATGTACACACGTTGCAAACGTGCCATCAAAGCCTCCTTCCAGGACGCCCCGCCCCGGGTTGGTTGAACATGTGATGGCAGGTCTCCTGACTTGCGGGTCATTGCTCGGCCATCCTTCCCGGCCATATGACCAGTGGCTGATTGGCTTTGCTCACCACTTACAGTTGCGGGGGCAGTCACGGACTTGGCACTACTTGGTGGACCTCACCGTATTCCCTTTTAATCCCTTGGGTGCACCATAGGGAACCATCTGGGGACTGAGTGCCCGAGGCCACGAGATGTGTCAATACGCGCTAAACATTTCGACATCTCGAATTGCTCGTGTGGAAAGACAGCTGACGTGTGCTCGGTCCCGGCCCTGCTGGATCGGATTTGGGAGTGATATGTCAGAAAATCGTCCTAAAAAATCAAACCCCTGCCGAGAGAAACTCGGCAGGGGTTCGTTTTATGCCCCAAGGGCGTTCCTGTATTGCTAGACGGGGGTTAACCCCACCTATCAATCGCGTTCTTCGATGATCTCAACCAGATGCGGGATCTTGTTGACCATACCACGGACCGAAGGAGTATCCTCCAGTTCGCGGGTCTTGTGCATCTTGTTCAGGCCCAGGCCAACCAGTGTTGCGCGCTGGTCTGCGGGGCGGCGGATCGGGGAACCGATCTGCTTGACGACGATGGTTTTTGCCATGTTTCCGTCTCCTTACGCTTCAGCGGCTTCAGAGGCAGCAGCCGGTGCTTCGTCCCGCTTGGGCAGGATGTCGGCAACCTTCTTGCCACGACGCTGCGCAACCGAACGGGGGCTCTGCTCTTTCTGCAGGCCGTCCATGGTGGCGCGGATCATGTTATAGGGGTTCTGCGAGCCAACCGACTTGGACACAACGTCCTTGACGCCCAGCATCTCGAACACGGCACGCATCGGACCACCGGCGATGATACCAGTACCTTCAGGCGCGGTCCGCATGACCACTTTACCGGCGCCGTGACGGCCTTCGATATCGTGGTGCAGGGTGCGACCCTCGCGCAGTTGCACGCGGATCATCTGGCGCTTGGCCTGCTCGGTTGCCTTGCGGATGGCCTCGGGCACTTCTTTTGCTTTACCCTTGCCAAAGCCGACACGGCCTTTCTGATCGCCGACAACCACCAGAGCGGCGAAGCCAAAGCGCTTACCACCTTTTACGGTTTTCGACACACGGTTGATCGCAACCAGGCGATCTGCAAATTCCGGAGTTTCGTCGCGGTCACGACCACGGCCCCGGCGATTATCACGTTCTGCCATTTTGGCATCCCTTTCATAAGTGGTGCTAGCGGCACCGTTTGTTCAATCCAAGTGAGCCCCGACTGTCGCCGAGGCCCCCGGATCATCGGGGCGATTCGAAAACCGCCCGCAAGTCTTAGATCTTCAGACCACCTTCACGCGCAGCATCGGCCAGAGCCTTCACCTTGCCGTGGAACAGGAAGCCGCCACGATCGAAATAGGCCTCTTCGACGCCTGCCTTCTTGGCACGCTCGGCGATGGCCGCGCCCACTTTGGTGGCCGCTTCGACGTTGTTCTTGCCGACCAGACCCAGGTCTTTTTCCAGGGTCGAGGCCGAGGCCAGGGTCACGCCACGTACGTCGTCGATCAACTGAACAGAGATGTTCTTGTTCGACCGGTGCACGGACAGACGCGGGCGACCCGCGTTGACCTTGCGAAGTTTGTTCCGAACGCGCAGGCGGCGCTTCAGAAACAGGGTTCTTTTGCTGTTTGCCATTGTTTGCGTCCTTACTTCTTCTTGCCTTCCTTGCGGAAGATGAACTCGCCCTTGTAGCGAATGCCTTTACCCTTGTAGGGCTCAGGCTTGCGCCAAGCACGGATTTCCGCGGCGACCTGACCGACCTGCTGTTCGTCGATCCCTTCGACGGTGATTTCGGTCTGCTTCGGAGCAGTGATGGTCACGCCCTCCGGAGCGACGTAGTCAACGTCGTGGCTCAGGCCCAGGTTCAGCTTCAGGGTGTTGCCCTGCATCTGCGCCCGGTAACCCACACCCTGGATCTCAAGCTCTTTCTTGAAACCCTGGGTCACACCGGTCACCAGGTTGGCAACCACGGTGCGGGACATGCCCCACTGCTGACGTGCGCGCTTGGATTTGCCACGCGGCACGATGGTGACGACATTATCCTCGACGTTGAGGGTCACATCGTCGGTCGCGGTGAAGCTGCGGGTGCCCTTGGGGCCCTTCACTTCGATGGTCTGACCCGACACAGCGGCGGACACGCCACTGGGCAGCTCGACCGGTTTCTTACCAATACGAGACATTGCAGACCTCCTTAGAAGACGGTGCAGAGCACTTCGCCGCCAACGTTGTTGGAGCGTGCGTTCTGGTCCGACATCACACCTTTCGGAGTGCTGACAATCGACACGCCCAGACCCTGACGGACCTGCGGGATGTCATTGACGCCCATGTACACGCGACGACCGGGCTTCGAGACCCGCTTCAGTTCGCGAATGACAGGGGTGCCTTCGTAGTATTTCAGGCTGATTTCGATGGCCGGATGACCGTTGGTGCCGGTCGTCTTTTCATAGCCACGGATGTAGCCCTCATCCGCCAGCACGTCCAAAACCCAACCGCGCAGCTTGGAGGCCGGGGTGGAAACGGTGGACTTGCCGCGCATTTGCGCGTTGCGGATACGGGTGAGCATATCGCCGATAGGATCGTTCATATCTGTCTCTCCCTTACCAGCTCGATTTCACCATGCCGGGGATCTGACCAGCAGAGCCCAGCTCGCGCAGCGCAATACGGCTGACCTTGAGCTTACGATAGTAAGCGTGGGGACGGCCGGTGAGCTGGCAGCGGTTGTGCAGACGGGTTGCCGAGCTGTTGCGCGGCAGTTTCGCCAGTTTCAGACGCGCTTTGAAACGCTCTTCCATCGGCTTGCTTTCGTCATTCGCGATCTCTTTGAGCTCGGCGCGTTTGGCAGCATATTTGGCCACCAGGCGCTCGCGCTTCTTCTCGCGTTCGATCATGCTTTTCTTAGCCATGTCTTTTCCTTCCCGCGCTTCAGCTGTTGAAGGGCATGTTGAATGCTTTCAACAATGCCTTTGCTTCAGCGTCGGTTTTCGCTGTGGTGCCAATTACGATGTCCAGACCCCAGGCCTCATCGACCTTGTCGAAATCGATCTCGGGGAACACGATGTGCTCTTTGATGCCCATGGCATAGTTGCCACGACCGTCGAAAGAGGTGCCCGAAACGCCGCGGAAGTCACGGATGCGGGGCATCGCGATGGTGATCAGGCGATCCAGGAAATCGTACATGCGGTCACCGCGCAGGGTCACTTTCGCACCCAGCGGCATGTCCTCACGAACGCGGAAGCCGGCGATCGACTTTTTCGCTTTGGTGATCACGGCCTGCTGACCCGCAATTGCGGTCAGGTCTGCTTGCGCCGACTTGGCTTTCTTGCTGTCTTTGACCGCTTCGGCACCGCAGCCGATGTTCAGAACGATCTTGTCCAGCTTGGGGATCATCATCTCGTTCTTGTAGCCAAACTCTTCTTTCAGAGCGGCACGGATGGTGTCCTTGTAAGCGGACTTGAGGCGCGGGGTATAGGTTGCGTTATCAAGCATCGATCACGTCCCCCGTGGTCTTGGCGAAACGCACCTTCTTGTCACCTTCCATGCGGAAGCCAACGCGGGTCGGTTTGCCGTTTGCATCAAGATAGGCCAGGTTGCTCAGCTCGATCGGCAGGGCCTTGGGCAGGCGGCCGCCTTGTTCGCTCTGGGACTGACGGGTGTGGCGGATGGCGATGTTCAGGCCATCGACAACGGCTTTGCCGGCTTTCGGGTCAACGGAGGCGATGGTGCCTTCCTTGCCCTTGTCCTTGCCGGAGAGCACGACGACCTTGTCGCCTTTTTTGAGTTTCGCAGCCATCAGAGCACCTCCGGAGCCAGCGAGATGATCTTCATGAAATTCTTGCCGCGCAGCTCGCGAACAACGGGGCCAAAGATACGGGTACCGACCGGCTCGTTGTTGTTGTTGAGGATGACGGCAGCGTTGCGATCGAAACGGATCGCGGTGCCGTCTTCGCGACGGACTTCCTTGGCGGTGCGTACGACGACGGCCTTGCGGACGTCCCCTTTCTTCACGCGGCCGCGCGGGATGGCTTCCTTCACCGAGACGACGATGACGTCGCCGACGGAGGCGTATTTACGCTTGGAACCACCCAGGACCTTGATGCACTGAACTCGGCGGGCGCCGGAGTTGTCAGCGACATCCAGATTGGTCTGCATCTGGATCATGTGGTTTCTCCCGACCTGTGGGGGCTGGTCTTGTTAGATCCCCCAGGGTTTCGACTAAAAGGAAAAGTCCTGGGGGCTCACGCCTCCAGAACTTCCCAACGTTTGGTTTTCGATTTCGGCGCGCATTCGATGATGCGGACCGAGTCACCTACCTTGAAGGTGTTCTTCTCATCGTGCGCCCGGTATTTCTTGGACTTACGAATGGTCTTTTTCAGAACCGGATGCGTGAAGCGGCGCTCCACCGAGACGGTTACGGTCTGTGCGTTGGCGTCGCTGGTTACGGTGCCTGTAAGGATACGCTTGGGCATCTGATTACTCCTCGGATGCCGCGGCAGCGGCCTTTTCATTCAGAATGGTCTTCACGCGCGCAGCGTTGCGGCGGGCCGCCTTGATGCCAGCGGTGTTTTCCATCTGGCCGGTGGCCTGCTGAAAGCGCAGGTTGAAGCTTTCTTTTTTCAGATTGGCCAGGTCCTCGCGGAGCTGGTCCGGCGTCTTGTCACGCAGTTCGTTGGCGTTCATCGCCCTCTTCCTTTTCTCAAAACACCAGAAGGCCCCGAATTGCCCGGGTGACCTTGGGCCTGGTGGATGAATGATAAAAACGAATCCCCCGACAAAGCCGGGGGAGCCGCAAGATGCCGCTCTATAGGGGGTTCGGGTGTGGGTGGCAAGGGAAAGTTTTGGCCCCGCGAAACTATCTACGTCCCGACGCCGCACTCGCTTGGAATATCACCAAACTGAGCTCACTTCTTGGTCGCCAATTCCACCTTCGCAATCGACAGGTCAGCATAGGATATGCTCAGCAAGTCGATCACTTTGTCGCCCTTGGTAAGCCGGAAAACCCCGGGCCGAACGAACGTACTCTTATAACCAGCCTGCCGAAATGCCTCTTCCAATCGCGGCAGGAACACTGGCACTACATCACCTTTTGGCGAAAACTGGAAAACACATTCGTTGTATTTTCCACTAGAGAAAACGGACGTGTTTTTGCTCCCCCAAAAGCTGACACTCATATTGAGGTCTGTACCAGATTGCGTCAGCGGAGATTCACCTTTGACCTGACCAAGCACTACACTGCGCGAACGGTGTGATGAAAAGTGTTTCACAAACCCCGCCTGCTCCAATGCGGCAAGGCTACCTGTTCCACTATCAAGGTTTTTTTTGCACTGCTCGAACGCGACTGGAAAATACTTGTCCAGCCCAACTGAAAAATTCGCGCGGTCGCGCGATACTTCTTCGGGACTACGGGTGGGCGTACATGCCGCAATCAGGAAGACGCACACCATCGAAGCGGTTGTAAGTAATTTTCTCACCGAACCCTCATTTTGTTGGCAGAAGTCGTAAAGATGCGCGCGCCAGAACACAGCGCGTCACTCTATCGGGGGTTGACTACCTTGAGGATTTCCGAATGTACAGGCAGAAGAGTTCAGCCCTTAAAATCTACGCCACTCGTCCGTAAAAAAAACGATTTCTAACCACGCAGGCCATTCGCAACGCCGGCCTTCCCAGGCATCCCACTACAGGACCGCCCACGGAGCTGGCGGAAATACTCAATCAAAGCGGGAGTTGAAAGCGAAGTTTATCGTTTTCTAGATGCGACGGGAACAACGCGCGATTCGCGTTGCGGCGTTGCAGCCCGAGTGCGCACTAGTCACACCTAGCCCCCCTTTTCCTGCATCTTCCGCACCATGTTCAGACGCATCCGGTACGGCAGGAAGGGCATGATCCAGCCCAGCACAAAGGCCAGTGGCTTGTCGTTGATGACCGTCAGATTGCCGGCGATCATCGCGTCATAGCCCACTTTCGCGACCGCCTCGGCAGTTGCGCCCTTCTGGGCAACCAGTTTTGTGCCCTCCAGATCGGCAACCGCCGCAAATTCCGTGGCCACATAGCCGGGTTCAAGCGCGGTGACCGTCACGCTCTTGCCCTTGAGCTCCTCCGCCAGCGCCTGGCTGAAGCTGGACACATAGGCCTTGGTCGCAAAGTACGTCGCCTGTAGCGGGCCGGGCATATGGGCGGCGGTTGAGCTGACATTGAGGATCTTGCCGCCACCGGACGCCACCATATCCTTGCCGAACAGGTGACAGAGCGCGACCAGCGCCTCGACATTCAGGTGGATCATGTTCAGATCGTCGGTCAGGTCGCGCTCCAGAAACGCGCCATGCCCGCCAAAGCCTGCATTGTTGATCAGGTAGTCGACCTTGATCCCCTCGGCCTTGACCGCCTCATAGAGCTTTGCTGGCCCGCCCGCAGCACCCAGATCAAGCGGGATAGCCGTGACGGTGATCTTATGGGCCGCCTCAAGCTCGGCTTTGAGCGCATCAAGCGCTTCGCCACGGCGTGCGGTGACAATGAGATCGCCGCCAAGGGAGGCGTGATAGCGGGCCAATTCCCGGCCAATGCCGGATGAGGCTCCGGTGATAAGCGCAGTCTTGGACATGGCAACCTCCAGGTGAACTCCAATTCGCCTCCTACATAAGGCGGACTTTGCGGGCTGTTAACCTGACTTGGGGCTATTCTGACCGAAACTGAGGCGTCACGTAATGCGATCGCGCTGCTGGGTCGGCGGCAGCCCATAGGCTGCGCGGTAGACGCGGGCGAAATGACCGGCGGATTCAAAGCCGCAGGATATGGCGATGTCGATGATCGATGCCTCGGACTGGATCAGCAGGTTGCGCGCCCGGTCCAGCCGCAGCTCCATATGGTACTTCTTGGGCGACGTGTTCAGGTACCGACCAAACAGGCGTTCCAACTGCCGGGTCGATATCCCGACCTCGTCGGCAATGCTGGCAGGGGAAATCGCCCTGTCGGTGCGGTCGCGCATGATCTTGATCGCCTTTGACAGATGTGCGTTACGCATACCGTTGCGCGATTGCAGTGATACGCGTTGCGCGGCGCTGGCATCCCGCACGGCGTTATAGACCATCTGATCGGCCACCTCGACCGACAGGTCGCGGCCATGGTCCTGCTCGATCAGGTGCAGCATCAGGTCGGCCGTTGCCGTTCCGCCAGACGCGGTGATGTGCTTGCCGTCGGCGACAAAGACGCTGCGCACCAGGTTCGCCTTGGGGAAATGCTCCATGAAGCTGTCATGGTATTCCCAGTGGATCGCCGCCCGCCGCCCCTCAAGGAACCCGGCCTCGGCCAAAATCCACGCGCCGGAACACAGCGCACCGATCTGCGTGCCAACCGACCGCTCTCGCCGCAAGGTCGCAAGCAGCGGCTTGCTGACGTGGTCGCGCATATTGATACCCGACAGCACGAACAGCCGGTCACATTTTGGGATATCCGCCAGCCCATGATGGACCTGCGTGACCGTCCCGTTCGAACAGGTCGCCACCGTGCCATCCTCGGAAATCAGCGACCAGCGGTACAGATCCTTGCCGCTGACCAGATTGGCGATACGCAAGGGTTCAACCGCACAGGAGAACGCGAGATGCGAGAACTCCTCAACCAGGATGAAGCTGAAATGAAGCGGCGTCGCCATTGGTGTCGGTCCTGTGATCATTGGGGTCGTTATTTTGTATACAATATGTATTCTTGCAGGATACGATACCTCTGACAATGGGAGAATCCACCGGTGAAAGACAGTGTTGGGGATCGCAAGGCAGGGCTCGCTGCGCATTTGAAACGTTCGGTGCTGACGCTTGCACTGGAACCGGGCGCCGATCTGGACGAGGCGCAGCTTTGCGAGGCGTTCGATGTCTCCCGCACGCCGCTGCGCGAGGTGTTTCGGGAACTGGCAGGCGAAGGATATCTGAGCTTGCGCCTCAATCGCGGCGCGCGGGTATCCGATCTGTCGCACACCACGCTCAGGGACTTTTTCCTTGCCGCGCCCATGATCTACGGGGCGGTGATGCGGTTGGCGGCGCTGAATGCCACTGCACAACAGATCGAAGCGCTGAAGCTGGCGCAGTTTGATTTTCGCGACGCCTTGCGGACGGGTTCGGGCGCGCATCGGGCGCTGGCCAACAACCGCTTTCACCAGATCACCGGCGAGATGGCAGGCAATATCTATCTGCTGCCTTCGTTCAACCGGCTTCTGATCGACCATGCCCGGATCGCGATGACCTTCTATCAACCGCAGACACAACAGATGGCGCAGAACCTGACCGAGGCGTGCCAGCAGCATGACGCCATCATCGCGGCGATCGAGGCGCGTGACGAGGGTGCCGCGGCGCAACTGGCCGAAGACCACTGGAACCTGTCGCGCAACCAGATCGAGCTATTCGTGATGCCCGCCGCGCTGGACATGCCCATGGGCGAACTGTCCCGCAAGACCCCTGCATGAGGATCAGATGACCCCACTCTTTCAATTCCAAGGCATCTACACGCCGGTTGTTACGCCCTACCACCAGGACGGCAGCGTTAATTGGGAGGCGCTTGCCGACGTCATCGAGTTCCTGATCGAAAAGGGCGTGCACGGCATGATCACGGGCGGGTCGACGGGCGAAAACTATGCCCAGACCGTCCCCGAGCGGCTGGAACTTGCGCGCTTCACCAAGGACCGGATCGCCGGCCGGGTGCCGTTGGTTGTCGGCACCGGGGCCATGCTGACGGCGGACTCGACCTCTCTCGCCTCTGCCGCGAACGACATGGGGGCGGATGCCATCCTGCTGGCCTCGCCGCCCTATGCGGTGCCGACCGATCGCGAAAACGCGCTGAACGCGCTGGCGATAGACAAGGCGGCGGACTTACCCGTCATGCTCTACAACTACCCGCACCGTACCGGCACCATGATGGGCGAGGAATTTTTGGACCGCGTCGGCCGGTCGCGCAATTTCTGCGGCATCAAGGAAAGCTCTGGCGACATCAACCGGGTGCATCTGCTGGCGCGCGATTATCCGCATATTCAGTTAGGCTGCGGCATGGACGATCAGGCGCTGGAGTTCTTCGCCTGGGGCGCGCCCTTCTGGGTCTGTGGCGGCTCGAACTTCCTGCCTGAGGAGCATGTGGCGCTGTATGAGGCCTGTGTGATCGAAGGAAATTTCAACAAGGGCCGCCGGATCATGTCGGCCCTGATGCCGCTGATGCGGGTGCTGGAACAGGGCGGCAAGTTCATTCAGACCATCAAACATGGCGTCACCATGAACGGTATCCCGGCGGGCGCGATGCGGCCCCCGCTGAAAGGTCTGAACAAGGACGACAAACGCGCGCTGGAACAGGTGACGCGGGTGCTGAAGACAACGATCGCCACCATTCGAGCAGAGGGCTGAGCCATGGAATTGCTGACGCAGGAAGAATACAAAGCGCTCGCCGCCGGTCTGGACCTGCCCGATGGCGCGTTCATTGATGGTGGTTATCGCCCAGCGACCTCAGGGCGGACCTTCGAAAGCATCAATCCGGCCACCGGCGAAAAGCTGGCTGATATCGCAGCCTGCGGGGCTGGCGATGTGGATTTCGCGGTGCTGAAAGCGCGCGAGGCGTTTGATGACGGGCGCTGGTCGCGGCTGCACCCGTCTGAGCGCAAGGATGTGTTGATCCGTCTGGCCAAACTGATGACCCGGAATGCCCGCGAGTTGGCGGTGATGGAAAGCCTCGATAGCGGCAAGACGATCTATGATTGCGAGACAGTCGATCTGCCCGAAACCATCCACTGCCTGAAATGGCACGCCGAGGCGATCGACAAGATTTATGATCAGGTCGCCCCGGCCTCGGATGATCATATCGCCATGGTGGTGCGCGAACCGATTGGCATTGTAGGTCTGGTGCTGCCGTGGAATTTCCCGCTGCTGATGCTGGCCTGGAAAATCGCCCCGGCGCTGGCGGCGGGCTGCTCGGTTGTGGTGAAACCGGCCGAAGAAACCTCACTGACCGCTTTACGTGTGGCGGAACTGGCTGCCGAGGCGGGGCTGCCGCGCGGCGTGCTGAACGTGGTGCCGGGCGGCGGGGCCGAAGTGGGCGAACCCATCGGGCGCCATATGGATATCGACATGGTGTCGTTCACCGGCTCAACAGTGACCGGCAAACGATTCCTGAGCTATTCGGCAGAGTCAAATGCCAAGGAGGTGGTGTTGGAGATGGGCGGCAAGAACCCGGCCATCGTGATGGAGGACGCCGAAAACCTCGACCGGGTGGCGCAGCACGTGGTCAATGGCGCGTTCTGGAACATGGGCGAAAACTGCTCCGCCGCGTCGCGTCTGATCGTGCATCGGGACGTAAAAGACGCGCTGCTGCAGCGCATCGCGCATCACGCCAAACAGTGGAATCTGGGCGACCCGCTGGCCCCCGACACACGTATGGGTGCACTGGTCTCGCGCGCGCATTTCGACAAGGTTTGCGGCTATCTGGATCAAGCTGAGACTATACTACTGGGCGGCAAGGCCGAAGACGGGTTTGTCGAGGCGACGGTGATCGAGGTTGCGGGCAACGACGTGGCCCTGGCGCGCGAAGAGATTTTCGGCCCGGTTCTTTCGGTGATCGAAGTCTCGGGCTTTGACGAGGCCATCGCCATCGCCAATGACACCGATTACGGGCTCTGCGCCTCGATCTTCACCGCCGACGCCAAGCGCGCAATCCGTGGCGCACGCGCCTTGCAGGCCGGGACGGTGACGGTGAACTGCTTTGGCGAGGGCGATATCTCGACCCCGTTCGGCGGCTATAAGCAATCGGGCTTTGGCGGACGCGATAACGCCATCCATGCGCATGATCAGTACACACAGCTCAAGACCATCTGGATCGATCTTGCTGACGACGCGGACGAGGCGGTCGATTGACCGGGTACCGCGCTGCGCGGCTGCCTATTCATCGGGGAAAGGCGGCCTGGAATGCGATCCTTGGACCGCAGCCTGAACCGCAACAACTGACCGGCAACCAGAGCGCGGATTTCGTGATCATCGGTGGCGGCTTTGCCGGTCTTTCTGCTGCGCGCAGATTGACCCAATTGCAACCCGGCGCGTGGATCGCAGTGCTGGAGGCCGGGCGTCTGGCCGGAGGGGCGGCGGGGCGCAATTCCGGCTTCATGATTGATCTGCCACATGAGTTGACCTCGGACGATTATGCCGGGACCGGAGATGACCGGAAGATCATCGCGTTGAACCGTCGGGCGATCAGTTTTGCCCGTGGGGCGGTGACTGACTATCGAATCGACCGGAACTATTTTGACGAGGTCGGCAAGGTGAATGGCGCGGTCGGGGACGCGGCCTGCGCCCATACCCAAAGCTATGCCAGCCATCTCATGTCCCTTGGCGAGCAGGTCGAAATGCTGGACGCGCAACACATGCAAGAACTGACCGGCAGCGCATATTACAAGGCGGGTCTCTACACGCCGGGGACGGTGATGTTGCAACCGGCCGGATATATCCGGGGTCTGGGGGCCGGGCTGGCGGACAACGGCGTCGGCATCTTCGAAAACAGCGCTGTCATCGGATTTGAAAAGCAAAGCGGCGGCTGGCTGGTGCGGACGGATAAAGGCACGATGACCACCGGCCGGGTGATCGTGACGGTGAACGGGCATCTGGAGAGCTTTGGCATCGCACGTGGCCGCTTGATGCAGTTGTTCCTGTTTGCTGTGATGACGCCCGAGTTGCCCTCCAGCGCGCTCCAGGCGCTTGGGGGGCAGCCGCGCTGGGGCATCACGCCGTCCGACCCGATGGGCACGACAATGCGCCGGATCGATACTGGCCAGGGCGGCAACCGCATCATCACCCGCACCTGCGCCAGCCTGCGTCCCGGCATGGTGTCGAAACAGGCCGACATGAACCGGGCCGCATCCGTCATGCAGCGCAAATTCGATCAGCGCTTCCCGCAGCTTGCCGGGATGGCCATGGAATATGCCTGGGCCGGGCATCTGTGCCTCAGCCTCAATGGGGTGTCCGTCGCACGGGAGATCGAGGATGGGGTCTATTCCGGCTGCGTACAGAACGGGCTGGGCACGGCGCGCGGCACCCTCACCGGGATCTGTGCGGCTGAACTTGCCTGCGGAGAGGTCAGCGACATCACCCAGCACTTCACCTCAGAAGAGCAGCCAACGCGCCTGCCACCGCAACCCTTCCGACAGATCGGAGCCAACGCGCTTCTCAGGTGGAAGGAATGGCGCGCACGCAACGAATAGGCGCACGCCGTGTCAATAACTCTGGTTCAGCTCGTCCGCCGCAGGGATTTCCCGCTCACGCCGTGCTATATAGTCGCGCAGGGCCTCGTCCTTGGCTTCGTCCAGCTTCGGTTCCTGGTACTCACCCAACAGCTTGCGGGCGCGTTTCAGAGCACGTTCGGTGATCTCGATCTCGCCCTCGGCAGACCACTGTTCGATCGAGTTGTTGTCGAACAGCTCGGGCATAAAAAACGCGCTCTGGAAATTTTCCTGCGTGTGCGGGTGGCCCAGATAGTGCCCCCCCGGCCCAATATCGGGCACAGCAGCGACGGCCTGATCGAAATCATCCCATTTCGGGCCTTCGGCCATCCGGTAGGCCATTGCGCATTGCTCGGCATCGACGATGAACTTGGCGACAGAGCAATGCATCCCCGCCTCGTTCCAACCCGCCGAATGCCAGATATAGTTCGCCCCCGCATGCATCACCGATGACAGGGTCGTGGCGCTTTCATAGCCCGCCTGTGCGTCAAAGGTCTTGGCCCCGCCCAGCGTGTTCGACGTGCGCCATGGCACGCCGTAATGTCGGGCCATCTGGCCAATCATGAAATTCATCAGGCTGATCTCGGGCGTGCCTGCCATCGGTGCGCCGGACTTCATGCTGACAGTGCTAAGGTAATGCCCATAGATCGCCGGTGCACCCTTGCGGATCACCTGCGTATAGGCCAGCGCGCTTAGTGCTTCGGCGTTCAGCTGCGCGACGGTTGCCGGCACGCTAGCCGGCGTATTGGCCCCGCCCAGCACGAAGGGCGAGCAGAGCACTGGCTGATTGCGGCGGCAAAAGGCACGCATCGCGCCCAGCATGGTCTCGTCCCAAACCAGCGGAGAATTACCGTTGCAATTGCCGGTGGTGACGGGATGCTGCTCAAGAAAATCCTCACCAAAGAGGATCGCGCACATGTCCAGGACGTCCTCGGCGTTTTTGGGCGAGGTGGTCATGCCCATGAACATCTTGTCCGAGTATTTCATCGAGGAATACGTGATCCGCAAATGCCGCTGGCTGATCGGGTGATCATACGGCTCCACGATGTGATGCGCCGAAGAATGCAAGCTTGGCATCATGTGGCTGAGCTTGTGGAACATCGCCAGATCATCCAGCGTCGGGTTGCGGCGTACATCATCCAGATCACGCAGGAAGGGCGCGCCGGTCATCGGAACAAACACCGCGTTGCGCCCGCCCAACCGGACGTTCTTTTGCGGATCGCGCGCGTGATAGGTGAAGTCCGACGGGATGGTTGCAATCAACTCGCGCACCAGACCACGATCGAGATAGACCATCTCTCCGTCCACTTTCGCGCCCGCCCGTTTCCAATCCTGCAGGGCGATCGGGTCGCGAAACTGCACGCCGACATTCTCCAGAATATCCATCGAGGCGGCGTCGATACGCTCAATCTGGCTGCCGTCCATCACTTCGCAAAGCGGCAGCGCGTTGGTCAGCCCCGGCAGCATGCGAAAGTCGGGGGCCGCACGCAGGGCGCGACGTGCCGAACGGCCGCCGGAGCGGGAACGAATTGCGGTTTGCGCGATCATCATTGGCCTCCTGTGTTGCAGGAAGAGTCGACCAAATCAGATCGGCGTTCTCATGATTTTACGAAATCCGGTTGCAAAAACCGACATTGCCCCGGTTGCAGAGGTCATTGAGCATCGATGGCATCCAGTGCCGCACGCGCGACGGTGACATCCTGTTCCGCGCTGCCGGACCCCACGCCGATGCCCCCGACGAGGTGGCCGTCCATCAGGATGGGCAGCCCACCCCCCAGCCGCGTTACATCGCCCTCGGTGGCGGCGGCGATGGGCAATCCGACCTGCTCAGGTATGGCGGTGGTCTCAGCCCCGATCGAGGCGGCAGTACGGGCCTTGGCACCCGCGCTTTTCAGGCTCAGATACTTCGCGCCATTCATGCGGATCTGCCCAAGCGTCACCCCGCTTGCGTCAACGATCACGATACATTGCGGCTGGCCGATCTCGGTCGCTTTGGCCACCGCTGCGGTCAGCATCTCAAGGATGGCCGCATCATTCAGACGCAGGCTTGGTTCCACAAACATGGCTTAGACCCCTTTTTCTGCGGACACCGAAACGGCGGTGCCGGTGTTCGGCGTGTTGATCAAACCGGCGAGACCCCGTTCACGTTCAGGAACACGGAATAGAGCGAGGTAGTGCCGGTCATGAAGAGGCGGTTCAGCTTCGGACCGCCGAAACAGACATTCGAAACCATCTCGGGGATCAGCACTTTGCCGATCAATTCGCCCTCCGCTGTCATGCAGTGCACACCATCTGCGGCAGAGCTCCAGAGACGCCCGCCGCGGTCGGGGCGGAAACCGTCAAAAACGCCGCTGGAGCAATCGGCGATGACCTCGCCACCGCTCAACGTGCCATCCGCCGCGACCTGGTGCCTGCGGATATGTGCGGGACCGCCGGGTGTGTGGGTGATCCCGGTATCCGCGATGTAGAGGAGGCTTTCATCAGGTGAAAAAGCCAACCCGTTGGGTTTGACATAGTCATCCGCCACGATCCGCACCTCACCGGTCCCGGGATCGACGCGATAGACATGGCAGGCACCAATCTCGCTTTCGGCCCGCTCGCCCTCGTAATCCATCAGGATGCCGTAGCTGGGATCGGTGAACCAGATCGAGCCATCGGATTTGACCACAACATCATTGGGCGAGTTCAGGCGCTTTCCCTGATAGCGGTCGGCTATGACGGTGACGCTGCCATCCAGTTCGGTCCGGGTGACACGGCGGGTCAGATGCTCGCAACTCACCAGTCGTCCCTGCCGGTCGACCGTGTGGCCATTGCTATTGTTGCTTGGGTCACGAAAGACCGAGACCGAGCCATCAGTATCGTCAAAACGCATCATCCGGTTATTGGGGATGTCTGACCACAGCAGGTAGCGCCCAGCGGCAAACCAGACCGGTCCTTCAGTCCAGCGCCCGCCGGTCCAGAGGCGTTCAACCTTTACATGCCCGATGAAACACTCTTCAAACCGGGGATCAATGACCTCGAACCCGGTTCCCTCGATCACTCCGAACATCTGTTTCTCCCTTGCCTGTTGTGTTGCCACATCTGCGCATCCCCCATCCCGGCGGAGGCCGCCTGTTGCCCGGATGGTCCGGGTCATTCCCCCAGATCGCCTGATAGGTGTCAACGGCCATCCCGCGTCTTTGCAAGAGGATGAACATCGCGACCAGCCCGACCCACCAGATCAAAAGCACCAGCCACATCCAGATCGGGGCGTTGGCCTTCCACAGTCCCAGAACGATCGTCACAAGCGCCAGCAGCAGCAGGGCATACCCGATCAGCTTATGCAGCAGCTCAAACATCAGCCGCCATGCGGTCATGTCATAGTGATCGCCGCGCGGACTGCCATCTGGCGCCGGGGCCGTCGGCCCGCCCTTGCTGCCGCGAAAAACGCCCAACAGGACCTGCACCCCCATCAAGACCAGAACCAGATAGCCCAGCCAATTGTGCAAACTCATCGCGTCCCAGCGGCTGGGCAGGACGAGCGCAAGGCCAAAAATCGACAGGCCTACCACCAGCGCCTGCCCCATCCAATGCGTGCGCCACCAGCTTTGATTGTCCAACTCTCTTGGCCAGTCCTGACCCGGCAGGACCTTGAAGAACCGCGCGGCGATGACCGCCAGCGGAGCCAGCACGCCCCAACCCAGAACCATGCTGCGCGCATGCCACGAGATGGCAAAGCCCACCTCATGCGCGCGGCCCGGATCGACAGGAGAGGTCAGCCAATCCCACATCAGCCCTTCACGGCCCCTGCGGTCATGCCGGTGATGATCTGCCGCGAAGCAAAAAGCGTGAAGATGATCGGCGGGATCGCCAGCAACATGCCCGTTGCCATGATCACACCCCATTCCACGTTGAACTCGGACATGTTGTTCACAATCAGGATCGGCACAGTCTTGGTGTTGCGGTCCGAGAGTGCCGAGGCGAGCAGGTATTCGTTCCAGGCTATGCGGAAAGTAAAGATCGCTGCTGCGGCCAGACCGGGCTTGATCAACGGTAGCACCACCTTGAAGAACACCTGAAACGGCCCCGCCCCATCGACGCGAGCTGCCTCTTCCAGCGAGCGCGGCACCTGTACGATAAAGCTCTGCAGGATCCAGATCACGAAAGGCAGGTTCATGGCGACATAGACGAGAATGATGCCCGAATGAGTGCCTGCAAGGCAGACATCCCCTCTGCCCCCGAAGGTCTCGCGGATCAATGACCCGACATAGGTCGTCTTACCGATACAAAACTCGTTATTCCAGAGGCCGAAGACCGGAACCAGCAGCACGGCGGGCGGCACCATGCGTACCATCAGCGTGGTCAACGAGACCGAATCCCGCCCCATAAACCTGAACCGCACCAACGCATAGGAGGCCATGCACCCGATCACCAGCGTCAGCGCGGTCGAGACCAGCGCGATGATCAGGGAATTGCCGAATGCGTTGCCGAATTTCAGCGAGCAGTGATCCACATGATCGGGCTTGTACCAGAGCACGTCGCAGAGCGCGGTTTCGTAATTCTGGATCGTCGGCAGGAAGATCAGCCCGGATGTGCCCGAGATGATATCGACATCCAGTTTGAATGAATTGACGAACATCAGCAGGACCGGGCCTACCGACATCACGACCAGTGCAGCGATCAGCGCATAGAATGCTGGCGGCTGTCTTTCATAGCTGGTGGCCATTACTCATCCTCCTCCACAGCGGCGCGCAGGCGGTTGGCACGCATTTCCTGCCAGCGCGTGAAGGCAAACATCATCACGGTGATGAACAGCAGCAGAATGAGCAGATAATTCGACATTGCTGCCGCGACGCCCAATTCACGGAACTCGGTTGCGGTACGCGAAATACGCAGGGCGAGGATTTCGGTACTCAGCCCCGGCCCGCCTTCAGTCATGACCAGAATCACCTCAAGCACTTTGAACGCGTCGATCAAACGCAGCAGGCCGGTCACGATCAGCACCGGCATCATCAGCGGCAGTTTGATATGGATAATCTGCTGCCACCCGGTTGCACCGTCGATGCGCGCCGCTTCCAGTGCCGAGCGGGGCAGCGATTGCAGTGCCGCCAGCGACAGGATGAAGATGAACGGGGTCCATTGCCAGATATCTGCAATGATCACCGACATCAGCGCGTTTGCCCCCAGCCAGTCGACCGTAGGCAAACCGATCGCCTCGAAGAACCGGTTAAACGTGCCAACCGTCGGGTGATACATGTACCGCCACATCAGGCCCACCACGACCGGCGCGATCATCATAGGCAGAATGAACAGGGTCCGCAGCACCGACATGCCGCGAATGTTGCGGTCCAGCAGCAGGGCCAGCCCGACGCCGATCACCATCTCGAATGTGACCACGAAGAACGCAAAGCTGAGCGTCACGCCGAGACTTTCGCGGAAATTGGGATCGTGCCAGAGGGTGATGTAGTTCTTGAGTCCTACAAACTCTGCCTCGCCAATGGTCTGGCTGGGGTCCCAATCGCGAAAACTGCCCCAGACCATGTAGCCCAGCGGATAAAGCAGAGCGATGACCATGATCACGACCGCTGGGGCCATGAACATGTAAGGCGTCAGACGATTGGCCGTGGCGCGTTGCATCAGGGATGTCCTTTGGAAATCTTGCTATCGGACCGGGGCGCCCACGCCCCGATCCTGACCTGCTCGGCTAGTTCCAGGTGTAATATCCGGCCTCGGTCATCACACCCTTGGTGCGCTCGGCAACACCGTCCAGCGCCTCCTGGATATCCAGGTCTTCGGTCAGCACCTTGGACAGGGTGGTGCCCAGATCGGCGTTGATCTTGCCCCAGACCGGGATGATCGGACGCCAGTCGGGATCAGCATGTTTCAACGCCTCGCCAAAGGTGGCCATATGCGGATATTTGGCGTTCACCTCTTCGTCGGCGTGGGTTGAGAAGCGCGAGGGGTTGCCACCCGCCATCGCCACCAGCTTGTCGCCTTTCTTGGATGTCAGCCACTGCATCAGCAGGAACGCGGCCTCTTTGTTTTCGGCATTGGCCGGAATACCGATGCCGAACCCACCAGTCTGGCTGGCCCGTTCAACCCCCATCGGATGCAGCGCCCAGCCAACCTTGCCGACCACCTGGCTTTTCGACGGATCATCGATCTGCCCGGCCACAACAGTGGTATCGAGGAACATCGCCGTGTCGCCGTTCAGGAAGGACCCCAGCGCCTCGCCAAAGCCAAAGTTGGTGGCACCTTCGGGACCGCAATCGACTATGGTCTTGAGGGCTTCGGCGGCTTTCACGCCCGCCTCATTGTTCACCACCGGGTTCCACTGGTCGTCAAAGATCGCCCCACCCATCGGGTTGAGATGCAGCAGGAAGGCATGCGCCGCGTGGTGGCCAGAGGCCGCGCGCGACGACAGCCCGCCCATGCCCGGCTCAAGCTCCGGGATCTTGCAGGCAATTTCCAGAAGCTCGTCATAGGTCTCGGGCACCTTTAGGCCATGCTTGTCGAAAATGTCCTTGCGATAGCCCAGAACCGACGTTTCCGACCCGTAAGGAATGCCAAACAGCGATCCTGTTGCGCCTTCCAGATAGCCTTTGTCGCCCCCCGCAAAGCCAATGTTGTAGACATAACCATCGATCAGATCGCCTGCGTCATAGCCCGGATCGGACAGCTTGGGGTTCATAAAATACTTGGCTAGGTTTTCCAGTTGATCGGCGAAGACATAGTCGGCCTTGGAAAACACCACATAAGCGATCAGGTCGTATTCGCCCTCGTCCTGCCCCAGTTCCAGCGTCTGGCGTTCGCGCATCTTGAGGTAGGGCAGTTGATCCACTTCGAGCTCAATCCCGGTTTCCGCGGTGAATTCCGGCAGGATCTTCATCACCGCATCATAATGCGGATGCGCAGGGAAGTTCACGATCAGCGTCGTGCCCTCATAATCGGCGTAAGGGTTGGCGAAGGCCGTCCCCGCCATGCAGGCCGCAACCGTCAGGCTGGCGACCGTGGATTTGAGTGAATGTGACATGCGTTCCTCCCTTTGCATGAAATCGGGTCGCTAGATCGCAACCTCGCTATGGCGGTCGAACAGATGAACCCCGTTCGGATTGACCGCAAATGTCAGGGTTTGCCCCAGCGCGACGGGTGTTTCCGAGTTCACCTCGACCATCACATTGGCCGGTCCGCATCTGCACAGCAGGACCGATTGGGCACCGACATATTCCGAGACCATGACATCCAGCGTCAAAGCCTCCTGTTCCGACGCATCTGCATCAAAAGTCAGATCAGACGGGCGCACGCCCAGAATGACCTCTTTGTTCTGGTGGGCTTTTGCTGCGGCGGCCTTTTCAGCTCCCAACTGCAGGTCAAAGCCATCGCCACTGACAAAGACGCCCGTGTCACGCTCGACAATCTCACCTTCCAGAAAATTCATCGGTGGCATGCCGAGGAAACCGGCGACGAACTTGTTTACCGGACGCTTGAACAACTCTTCCGGAGTGCCCTGCTGCTGGATATAGCCGCCATGCATCACGACGATCCGATCTGCCAGTGTCATAGCCTCGATCTGGTCATGGGTGACGTAGATC
Source organism: Ruegeria jejuensis (assembly GCF_041537905.1). NCBI lineage: Bacteria > Pseudomonadati > Pseudomonadota > Alphaproteobacteria > Rhodobacterales > Roseobacteraceae > Ruegeria > Ruegeria jejuensis. The sequence continues at coordinate 108,733 of NZ_JBGRUO010000014.1, forward strand.
ATGTTCTTCTGGACCCGCTGGCTCATCAGCGCCAGTTCGGCCCGCATCTGTCCACGCAGCTTGGCATCGAGATTGGACAACGGTTCATCAAACAGGAACGTACCGGCGTCACGGGTCAGCGCCCGCCCCATGGCAACCCGTTGGCGCTGCCCACCCGATAATTCGCCCGGCTTGCGCGCCAGATAGTCGGTCAGACCCAGCGTCGCGGCAACCGCTTTGACCTTCTGGTCGATCTCGGCCTTTGGGCGTTTTTGCAAACGCAGGGCAAAGGACATGTTTCGCGCCACGTTCATGTGCGGATAAAGCGCGTAATCCTGAAACACCATGGCAAGATCGCGATCCTTGGGTTCCAGCCGGCTGACCGGTTTGCCCCCGATATAAATCTCGCCTTCGGACACATCTTCAAGCCCGGCGATCATCCGCAATGTGGTGGATTTCCCGCAGCCCGACGGACCGACCAGAACCGTGAATTCATTATCGGCCATCTCCAGCTCGATCCCGTGCAGGACCTCAACATCGCCATAGCGCTTGATCAGGTTCTCAAGGTGGATTGTTGGCATGGCAGGGCTGTTTCTCCGATTTGTTACCGGTCACATTAGCAATTGTGACCGGTAACACAAAGGAAAATTGCAATTCCCTGTAAACCTTTGAAAACTGAGGGATCACAATTCCCGTGTGGAGCCGCGAAGGATCGGGCGCGCCTCGATCTTGATATGCTGGGGAATCACCGCACCTTCGCCCTGCGCGTCAAACAGTTCTGCGATCAACCGGCCACTGGCCCGCCCGATACCCTTGGGATCGACCATCACCGTGGTGATTGCGGGCGAGGCGAACCGCGAGACTTCGAAATTCCCGAACCCCGCAATCCCGATATCGCCCGGCACAGACCTGCCCATTGCAGGTAAGGCTGAAAGCGCCCCGAAAGCCGGAGCGTCCGAGACACAGAAGATGCAATCAACATCCGGGAACCGCCCCAGCAATTCAGGCATGGCCGCCGCCCCATCTTCGATGGAGAGCGGCGGTTTGCCGAATTTGAGGATGCGGTGCGCAGACAGGCCTGCCTTTGTCATCGCGTCAACAAACCCTTTGCGGCGCGCGGCACCCCGGGTCCAGGCGTCATCAGCCTCGCCCAGAAAGGCGATGTTGCGATAGCCGCGCTGGATCAATGCCTGGGTCATCTCGGCAGCAGCGGCGCGGTTTGAAAAGCCGATCGTGTGGCCGATCGGGTCCTCGGGGCGTTCCCAAAGCTCGATCACCGGGACATTGGCGTCGCTCAGCAATTGGATCGTGCGATCCGAATGGCCGTCATAGGACAACACGACGGCCTCGGGCCGGCGTCGCAACATGGTCTCGACCAGCGTCTCTTCGCGCTCGGCGGAGTAGTTGGTGTAGCCTAAAAGAACCTGCTGCCCGATACCCTCAAGCTCTTCGGTCAGGGCCTGAACGGTTTCGGCGAAATGAAGGTTGTTCAGCGAGGGCACCAGTACCGCCACAAAACCCGAGCGTTTGGTGGTCAGGCTGCCCGCCATCTGGTCGGGCACATAGTTCATGTCGCGCACCACCTGCAGGATACGTTCGCGGGTTTCTTTCGAGATTGGGCTGTTTTCCTTGAGCGCGCGTGACACCGTCATGCGCGACACACCAGCAGCACGCGCCACATCGCGCATGGTAACCGGAGAGGGCGTTTTCTCTGACTGTGACACCGGCAAACCGCTCGATTTGTTATCGGTCACAGAATGCGGCAGCACCTGCCGCGGATCAAGGGGCGCCGCAAAGCACGCGGCACCCCAGATGGTTTTAGCGTTCCAACGCGCCGACACCGGAGAAGCGGAAGGCTTCCTGTTCCAGCGCGTCGATCTCTTCGGCGCTCATCTGGTCATGGGCAACGGTGATCCGGCCCAGGAACACAAGCGGCAGCTCCTCCGCGCGGCCCTCCAGATCGGCCCTGATCGCTTCGGCGGTGGCCGCGCCCACATCATCGCCCATGCGCATCGGCGTGGCGTCCAACTCGCCACGACGAATGGCCTCAAGCTCCAGCCCGGTGCCGCCCCAGCCGGTCGAGAAGATCTCTTTCTCTTTGCCCTGCGACACCTGCGCCTCGACCGAGCCCATGGCCATGGCGGTATTGGCGTTGTGGATGATCGTCGCCTCCGGGTAGGCCTGCAGGATCAGGCTGGTGCCTTCAAAACCACCCTCGCGCTGGTATTCGCCGTAATGCTCATAGGCGGTTGTCCAATTGCCTTTCTCTTCCACGCAGGCCTTGAAATCACCGGATCGCTGGTTGTCGGTGATGCCCGGAATGCCCCGGTTCATCGCCATGGTCACATCATTGCCCAGACGGCCCAGCATGTAATCACACATGGTCAAGGCACCCGCAGCAGACGAGAAATCAAACCAGGCATCAGGTTGGGTCTTGAGATCTTTCAGGGGCGTGTGGAACGCCCAAACATAGGTAGAAAACCCATCATTCCCGGCCAGTTTGTCGATATTGTCAGCTTGAATAGCCAGTTCTGACGGGCCGAAGATGACGTAGTCATAGAGATCGGCATCCTGTTCGACCTGATTGGCATAGGTCGATTGCAGCGAATGTTCGATCTGACGGCTGGCAAACTCGGTCGTCTCATGGTTGATGCCCAATTCGTCTAACCGCTTGGTCATGGCCAGATAGTTGCGTGCCCAGAAATCGGACGTATCCGCCGAGGGATAGATCAGCGCGATCTGCACCGGCTTGTCGAGCGAGCCGGTAAACGGCACCGCCTCTGATCCGACCACCGCCTGTAATGCTTCGAGCTTGCCATCGGCGTTGACCTCGTCCGGCACCCAGTAGTCGCGCTCGCCAATATCGGGCAATTCCTTGAGCGGCAGACTGCCCTCGGCGAAAGCGCCCCCGCCCATGGCCACGCTTGCCACCAGTGCTGTTGTTGTTAATAACCTCATTTCGGTTCCTCCCTTTGCATGAGTGCGGAGCCATCGGTCGGGTCGGGGCTGCACCCCCGGCCCGGCAACTCCGCGTGTTGGCCGGTCACCCGCTTGGGTTGGGGTCACCGGCAAATAGCCCGCCGATCGCAAGCAATGCGATCAGCACACCGATCAGGGCCGCGCTGAAGCGCAGCATTTTCTGTCCATCCGGGGTCATGAGGCCCGCGAACAAGCCGCCCGCCCCGTCCCGGTCCTTCTTCTGCATCCAGGTATAAAGCGCGACCGAACTGACGATAACGACGCCCGAGGCGACCGATTGCCAGAAGAACTCGATCCGCAGGGTCACCAGAGCATTGATCATCATGCTCAAGAGCAGCACGCCCGCAAACGAGCCCAGCATCGAGGCACGACCGCCAAAGAGCGAGGTGCCGCCCACAACAACCGCCGCAATGACGTGCAGGTTGAAGTAAGGGGCAGATGTGGCCTGGATGGCGTTCAGCTTGCCGGTCAACATGACCCCGCCCAGCGCGGCGCAGGCGCCCATCAGCACATAGGCATAGACCTTGTGCCGATTGACCGAAATGCCGGTCAGTTCGGCGGCTTCGGGGTTAGACCCGATTGCGATAGTGTAGCGTCCGAAATAGCTACGCGTCAGCAGCACATAGCCCGCGATCATCGTTGCAATCCCGATGATGACCGGGATCGGAATGAAGCCGGGGATCTGGCCCCGCCCGATCTCGGTCAGGAATTCGGGGAAACGCGCCAGGACAAGCCCCTTGGCCAACACCAGGGCAAAGCCGCGATAGACAAGGTCCATCGCCAGTGTCCCGATCAGATCAGGTACGTTGAACCGTGTGATGATCAGCCCGTTGATCAGGCCCATCACCGCGCCCAGCATGATCGCAATCGGCACCGCCACATAGACGGAAAAACCGTATTGCTTGATCAGAAAGGCCATCATGATGCCGCTGAGCGCCGCAATCGAGCCAATCGACAGGTCGATGCCCCGCTGCGTGATGACAAAGGTCATCGCCATCGCCATCGGCATGTAGAGCGCCGCATCCAGCAGGATCAGGTTCAGGTTGGTGGCCCGGAAATACCGCGCCGGTTCGGCGACCGCCATGAACAGCAGTATCGCCAGGATCATCACCATCGGGCCGATGATCGCAACATAAGGCTCGATCCGTTCCGAGAGTGTTTTCTGAGCAGTAACCGTGGCCATCACGCCGCCTCCTCTGCGCCGACAATCAGGCCCAGGACCTCTTGCGTGTTGCTTTCTGCTGCCTTGACCACACCAACACACTGGCCGCGCCGCTGCACATGGATGCGGTCTGACACCTCAAAGACGTCATCCAGCGAATGGCTGATCAGGATCACCGCCAGTCCTTGTGCTTTCAATGTCTGGATCAGTTTCAGCGTGCGCGCCGTTTCCTGCGGCCCAAGCGCTGCGGTCGGTTCATCCATGACCAACACGCGCAGCCCCTCGTGGTAGACAGCGCGGGCGATGGCTACCGCCTGACGCTGCCCGCCCGACAGGCTTTCGGTTGGCGCGTCCAGCGATTTGAGCTTCACGCCCAGACGCTCCATCAGCACACGCTCGGTTTCGGACCGCATCCGCTTGTTGTCCAGCATGGTGATGCCGAACACCTTGCGCGTCAGCTCGTTGCCCAGAAACATGTTCGCCGCTGGATCAAGGTGATCGGCTAGCGCCAGCGTCTGATAGACCGCGTCAATGCCCATCTCGATAGCGTCGGCATGGCTGGCGAAATCAACCTTTGCGCCATCCAGAAAGATATCGCCTTCTGTCGGCTGATAGACACCGGTCAGCACCTTGATCAGCGTTGACTTTCCGGCGCCATTGTCGCCGACGATGGCCAGCACTTCACCGGCATAAGCATCAAGATCGACATTCGACAAGGCGGTGACGCCGCCGAAGCGTTTGGTAATGCCGCGCATTTTCACAAGCGGAATGTCGAGCGGGGTGTCTGGCATAAGATACTCCGTGAATTGAATAGAGCGTTCCGGCGCGGGCCACACGAGCCCACCGATCCGAACCGCAATCTGTTATGGGGCCCACAAAGGACCTCCTTGGGCCCCCGAACCGGTCTGGTCCGAGAGCCCCGGGGAGTTCAGTTATTTGCCCCAGATGGTCGAATAGGCCTCGCGGTAAGGCGAATCCGGGTCGAACTGATTGCTGTCGCCGAGTTTGGCCAGCCCGTCCTGCGTCACCAGCGCCGGAGAGGTCACATAGCCAGAGCAAGCCTCGCCCTGAATGGCGCGGTTCAGCTCGTCCACCAGTTGCCAGCCCTGCAGGTTCAGCGGCTCGGCCACGGTGATGGTCTGGTACTGACCGCCGCGGATGCGCTGGAACGCCGCCTCAGACCCGTCACCGGCCGAGCCCGCTTTCGGTGAGCCATCGCCGGGGATGCCTGCTGCCGCAAGGGCCGGTCCCATGAAGTCGAAGTAAAGGTCGTTGATCGCCAGCGCGTGGGTCCAGCTATCGCCGTGTTTCTGCAAGAGCGATGTGGTCAGCGGCCCCATCCGGCTGGACGTGTCAGCAATCGGCGTGTCGACATATTCCAGAACCTTGCCACCGGCGGCTTCGATGGTTTCCTTGATCCGATCCGCCTTGTCGATCGCGATCTGATATGTGGAATCGGTAAAGATCACAGCGCCCACATCGTCGCCGCCATCCTCCATTGCCCATTGGGCAGCGACTTCGGATACGGTCATTGCATCGGTCGAGACATTGGCGAAGATCCCACCGGGCGCGTCGCAGCCGATCTTGGGACCTGAATGCCAGGCTACCATCGGGATATTTGCGCCGACAACACCTTCAAGCGCTGCCTGCTGTTCGACCGCATCGAACCCGTTGATGATCACCCCATCGGGCTTGAGCGCCAGGGCCTGACCGATGGCCGCCGTCCGGCCCTGGATCGAGCCTGCGCCATCGAGCACACGCACGTCCCAGCCGATCTTACCGGCGGCTTCCTCGACCCCGGTGGTCACCCCGAGGATGCCCCCGTTCTTCAGGTCACCGGCAACCACGACAATGGATTTGCCCTCGGCCGCTGTCGGCCCTGTTGTCGGCCCATCCCAGGCGGTTTCCGCCAATGTGACCGTGCCAAACCCGGCAAGCATCGTGGTTGCCAGCATGGCGTTCAGAAATGTTCTCTTCTTCATGACTTCCTCCCTTTGCACTTCATTGCTCAGCGCTTTTCTGCACCTTTTCTGCGCTGCGCATATCCTGCGATGCCGATGGCGATCAGCAGGGTCACCCCGTTAAACAGCGGCTCAACCCAGAAGGAGCCGCCGAATTGTTGAATGCCCGAGATTCCGACCGCCAGAATGGCGACACCGACGATGGTGCCCCAGACATTGACCCGGCCCGGTTTGATGGTGGTTGATCCCAGAAACGCCCCCACCAGCGCGGGCAGCAGAAACTCCAGCCCGACCGAGGCCTGACCGATCCGCAGCTTCGAGGCCAGCAGCACACCGGCAAGAGCGGTCATCGTGCCAGAGGCAACAAAGGCCCCGATCACGTATTTCCGGGTCGGAATACCGTTCAATTGCGCCGCGCGCTGGTTGGCGCCTATGGCATAGAGGTACCGGCCCACAGGCGTGTATTCGAGCACGACCCACATCACCACCGTGATCGCGAGCAGGTAATACCCGGTGATGGGCAGCCCGAAGACGAAGGTACTGTTGAGCGCATAGAACCCGTCCGGCAGCACGCCGACCATCTGTCGCCCGCCCGTATGCCAGAGCGCCAGCGCGTAAAGCACCGTGCCGGTGCCAAGCGTCGCGATGAAGCTGTCGATCTTGGCCACCTCGACAAGCAGCCCGTTCAGGAACCCGGTGATTGCGCCCAGCATCAGCACTAGCGCCACGGCGACCGGCCAAGGCATGCCCAGCAGGGTCTGAAAGCTGATCGCCAGAATGTGCCACAGCACGATTCCGTACCCTACGGTCAGGTCAATCCGCCCCGCTGCCATCGGGATCATGGCCCCGAGCGACAGGAGCGCAATGATTGCCTTGTCCGACACAATCGCACGCAGGTTCAGCATGGTCGGGAACGTGTTCGGCAGCAGGACCGAAAACAGCCCGATCAGAAACACCGTCAGGATCACCAGGCCATAGACCGGCAAAAGCCGGGCCAGTCTCTGGCCAAAGCTCAGGCCCTTCAACTCGGCTTTGGTCGGTTCCAATGCGCCCGATTCAAGCGATTGCATTCTGGCTGTCCTCTCGTTTCTCGATATTCCCGGCAGATGCCGACTGAATCAGATTTTCGGTGGTCAGGCGGGTCCCGTTCAATTCATCGACGATGGCCCCCTGACTGAACACGATGGCGCGATGGCAGATCGTCGCGATCTCTTCGAAGTCGGTGGAGACAACGAGGATGCCCAGCCCATCCGCCAAAGCCCGGTTGAGCAGCGCGTAAATCTCGGATTTGGCGCCCACATCCACACCGGCGGTCGGGTCTTCGCAGATTAGCAGGCTGCGTTTGGTGGCCAGCCAGCGCCCGATCACCACCTTTTGCTGATTGCCGCCCGAAAGCGCCTCAATCGCAAGACTGGGGTCGTTCGGGGACAATCCAAGCTCAGCGCCAATGATCGCGGCCTGATCGGCCTCGGTTTTCGGCGACAAGAGGCTGAGCAGTTTGCGCCCGATGCCCTCGGGGTTCAGAAACGTGTTTTCCCGGATCGTCAGGCTCATCGCCACGGATTCCTCGGTCCGGTCCTTGGCCACCAGCCCGACACCCGCCGCAAGCGCACGCTGCGGGGTCGACAGGTCAGGCGCGCGACCCGCAAGCGTGACCTGCCCGTCATAAGCTTCCAGTCCAAAGAGCGCGCGCGAGATCGCCTCATGACCTGCCCCGCGCAGCCCGACCAGCCCTACGATTTCATTCTTGCGCAGCTCGAAATTCAGCGGCCCGACACCCGCGACGCGAAACCCGCCCAGCGTCAGCACCGGTTCGCCGGGCGCATCCGTGCTCTTGACGGTCTCGCGGGTTTTGCGACCGACGATCTTCTGCACCAGTTCCTCTGGCGTGGTGTGGTCAATGCTGCGCACACCGACCATTTCACCATCGCGCAAAACCGCCACGCGATCAGCGATCTGAAAAATCTCATCCAGCCGGTGACTGACATAGATCATCCCCACCCCGCGTTCGCGCAGCGGGCGCAGTGCGTCGAACAGACGTTCCACCTCATCAGCCGGGAGCGAGGCGGTTGGTTCGTCCAGAACCAGAAACTCACTGTCCACCGCCAGCGCACGGGCAATCGCGACCAGCGATTTCTCGGTACGTGAAAGATTCTCGACCCGGGTGGTTGGATCAAAGTCGCAATCGACCTTGCGCAGCGCCTCTGCGGCGAAGATTTCGACGTCATTCCACTTGATCAGACCGTTCTTGCGAGAAAAGCCCAGGGCAAGCGCGATGTTCTCGGCCACCGTCATCCACTCAATCAATCCCAGGTCCTGGTGGATGAAGGCAACCTTTTGCCGTTCGCCAAATCCGGCGGGTCGATGGGCATAGGGCTCGCCATCGATCAGCACGCGCCCGGCATCCGGCTGATGAATGCCACCAAGCACTTTGATCAGCGTCGATTTGCCAGCCCCGTTTTCGCCCAGCAGCGCGAGTATTTCGCCACGCTCGACGGTCAGAGACACATCCTTCAGCGCGTATGTGCCACCGAAATGCTTGTCAATTCCGTCAAAAAACAGACCTGAGGCCAGGTTCTGCATGCGGGCTCCTCCTTGATCCGGGCCCCAACCCCCCGTTGAGTTACCCGTAACATTGCGCTAGTGTTTCGCGTGGTGGCCCAATCTGTCAAGCTTTAAGTTACCCGTAACGTAAGTATGTCGAATGAAAGAAAAGATCAGCAAAAACAGTCGGGTAAGCCTTTCTGAGGTCGCCCGCGCCGCAGGCGTGTCAAAGATGACCGCCAGCCGTGTTTTACGTGGCGAGGGCGGGTACTCGGAAAAAACCCGCGACAAGGTGATGGAGAAGGTGGACCAGTTGGGCTATCTGCCGAATCGTCTGGCCACGGTTTTTGCCGGCGACCAGAGTTCGACCTTCGTGGGCGTGTCGATCCCGGACCTTGGAAACGAGGTCTTTGCGCAGGTTCTTGAGGGCATCGACCGCAAGCTCGGCTCCTTCGGTCGCCAGACCGTTCTGGGCCTGACCCAGCACACCCAGCAGGAAGAAGAGAACTGGATTCGCACCGTTCTGTCCTGGCAGCCTGCGGGCCTGATCCTGACCGGTCGCTACCATTCCCCGCGCGCCACCGAAATGCTGCGCAACGCGGGCATTCCCATTGTCGAGATCTGGGATCTGAACAGCAGCCCGCTGGATATGTCGGTGGGCATCAACCACTTCGACAGCGGCTTTGACATGGGCCGCTACCTGATGAGTTGCGGCTATTCCAATATCGGATATGTCGGCACCTCGCACGATACCGCCAACGCCGCGACAACGCGGCTGGACGGGTTCTGCAAGGCCGTCGAAGGCGGCGGCGGGCGGGTGGTCAAACAGCTCTGCCTGCATGACACGGCAACCTATTATCCCGGGTTTTACGGCACCGAGCAGTTGCTGGCATCGGGCAGTGGCGTTGAATGCATTTTCTATCAGAATGACGCGATGGCCTTTGGCGGGTTGCAATATTGCGCCTCGAAAGGAATGCAGGTGCCGCAGGATATCGGCATTGCGGGCTGGGGCGATCTGCCGATTGCCTCGGTGATCGCGCGGCGGCTGACATCCATGCATGTGCCACATCTAAAACTCGGGCAGGCCGCAGCCGAGATGATGATCGGGCGGCTCAGCGATGAACCGGTCGAACCCTGCCGGGATATCGGTTTTCGCCTGATCCCCGGCACGACGGTGCGCAACAGCGCCTAGCTGGTCTCGCCCAGCACAAGGCGCGCGCCCACATCGACCACGCGCGGCCCATCCTGTGGAGTGCCGGAAAACAGATCCTCAAGCAGCAGGGCCACTTGCTCCCCGATCTCTCGTGCCGTGACGCCAATCGTGGTGATCCTTGGATCCGAGACAGAGGCCACCTCGAAGTTGCCAAATCCCGTGACGGCAATATCGCCGGGCACATCCAGGCCCATCCGTCTGCATTCGCTCAGCACCCCGAAAGCCACCGGGTCGGACACGCAGACCAAGGCGTCAAACTCTCTCACCCGCGATCCCAGCGCCGATACCGCCTGCGCGCCGTGTCGCATCGACACCGGTGCGGGTCCGGCATCCAGGATTTCGACCTCTGGCAAGCCAAGGTCCGCAGCCTTGGCAAGCGCCCCGTCGCGACGCTCGGCCCCGCGCAGGTCAGTCAGATCGGATGCCCCCACATAGCCCAACCGACGCCTGCCGCTTGCGGCCAAATGCGCGACCAGCGTGGCCATCGCCTCTGCGTTGGAGAACCCGACAACATGGCCCAAGGGGTCGGCGGGCAGGTCCCACATCTCGACAATTGGCAGATTTCGGGCGCTGAGCAGCGCGCGGGTTTCGTCTGTGTGGTGACCGCCCGTCAGAACAATGGCCTCAGGATTGCGGGTCAGAAGTTGGCGCACCAGTTCTTCTTCCTTCTCGACACTGTAATTGGTGCTGCCCAGCAACAACTGCATGCCGCTGGCGCTCAACCCATCAGAGAGCCCGCGAAAGGTTTCGGCGAAATTGGCGTTGTTGATCGAAGGCAACGTGACTGCTACAAACCCGCTTTTCTGGGTTCGAAACGCCTGCGCCGTGGTGTCATAGACATAGCCCAGATCATTGGCGACCTGCCGGATCTTGTGCCGGGTCTTTTCGTTGACCGTCTCGTCGTCACGCAGGGCACGCGACACCGTCATGGGCGAAACCCCGACGGCGCGCGCCACATCCCGCATCGTGACCCGAGCAGTCATCCGGTGATCTCTTCTTTGGCGCCCTTGAAGAACTCCATCACTGCCGCCTCATCCTCGCCGCCAAGCCCGGCGGCGGTCAGCATCCGGTGGATTTCCGTACAGATGGCGGTCATCGGCATCGAGGTGCCGGTCTGACGCGCCAGATCATTCACCGCGTTCAAATCCTTGACCATATTGTCGATCCGACCGGTGCGCCGATAGTCTTTGGTTGCGAAACGCGGCAAGTATTCCTGCAACAGCGCACTGTCGGCGCGACCGCCTTTCAGGGCGCTGGGAATCTTTTCTGCATCCACCCCCGCATCCAGTGCCAGTTGGGTTGCCTCTGCCACGGCCAGAAACCCTATCCCGCAGAGAACCTGATTGATCAGTTTCGTCGTCTGCCCCGCCCCGGACGGCCCCATATGGGTATAGTTCGACGCCACATGACGCAGCGCCAGATGCGCACGTTCCACATCCTCAGCCGCGCCGCCCGCCATCAGGGTCAACTCGCCGATCAGCGCTTTGGGGGCGCCACCAGATAGCGGGCTGTCGACCCAGGCCAGGCCACGCTCTGCCGCCATCGCCGCGAATTTCCGGGTGGCATCGGGTTCGATCGAGGACATGTCGATGATCACGGTTCCCTCAGACGCCCCGTCAGCGATACCATCCGCGCCGAAGGCCGCTAGTTCCACGATGCGCGAGGCGTTCAGGCTGGTAATAACGAAATCCACGGCCCGGCTGGCCTCAGCCGCCGAGGCGGCAGCGATACCCCCTTTGGCAACCAGTGCGGCAACCTTTTCCTGATCCAGATCGAAGACATTCAGCGTATTGCCGGTCTCCAGCAGCCGCGTACCAATCGCGCCACCCATCGCCCCGGCCCCGATCAATGCAATCTTCTCGCTCATATCCCTGTCTCCTCTACTGGTTCTGCGGACCTGCCCTCAAAGCGACGCGGTGATGCCGCCATCGACATAGAGCGTATGCCCGTTCACGAAGCTCGACGCATTCGAGGACAGGAACACGCAGGCACCGACCAGTTCCTCGACCTGTCCCCAGCGGCCTGCGGGGGTCCGTTTCTCAAGCCATGCCGAAAACTCCGGATCAGCTACCAGAGCAGCATTGAGCGGGGTGTCGAAATAGCCCGGTGCGATGGCGTTGCATTGCAGCCCGTGTTTGGCCCAATCCGTGGCCATACCCTTGGTCAGATTGCCGACAGCGCCTTTGGTTGCCGTATAGGGCGCGATGCCGGGACGGGCGAGCGCGGTTTGCACCGAGGCGATGTTGATGATCTTGCCCGCCCCGCGAGCGATCATGTGCCGCGCCACTGCCTGACCAACATGAAAGACGCTGGCGACGTTCGTTTGCAGTAGCTTCTCAAACGCATCCGCCGGGAAATTTTCCAACTCTGTCCGGTGCTGCATTCCGGCATTGTTGACCAGAATATCGATGGCGCCGGTCTGCTGTTCAAAGCCATCAACAGCCGCGCGCACCCCATCGTGATCGGTGGCATCAAAGGCCAGTTCGGTCACATTTGCCCCTTCGGCGCGCAGGGCCTCTGCCGCAGCGCTTAGTTTGGATGTATCGCGCCCGTTCAACACGATCTCTGCCCCGGCAGCGGCCATCCCACGCGCCAGTGCATATCCTATGCCCTGCGAGGACCCGGTGATCAGGGCGCGTTTGCCCGAAAGAGAGAAAAGAGTGGTCATGTGAATTCCCTTGCTGCGCAGACATGCATTGACTCGGCCTGTTTGGTACCGATAACATGTTACGGGTAACAATACTTGTCAAGCAAGGATTCTGCCCGTGTCGAAACCGATCATCCTGCAAGTTGGCCCTTATCCTGAATGGGATCAGACCCCTCTTGATAGCGCCTTTGACGTCAAACGGTATTTCGAGGCACCCGACCAATCCGCCTTTCTGGCCGAGCATGGCCCGAACATCCGTGCCATTGCAACGCGGGGCGAGTTGGGGGCAGATCGCGCCATGATCGAGGCCTGCCCGTCGCTAGAGCTGATCTCGGTCTATGGCGTCGGCTTTGATGCCGTCGATCTGGACGCCTGCCGCGAACGCGGTGTCCGGGTGACCAACACGCCGGATGTCCTGACACAGGATGTGGCCGATCTGGGCGTGGCCATGATGCTGTGCCAGTCGCGCGGCATGATCGGTGCGGAACGCTGGGTCCGCGACGGGTCCTGGGCCAGCAAGGGCCTCTACCCGCTCAAGCGGCGGGTATTCGGGCGCAAGGCGGGTATCCTGGGTCTGGGGCGGATCGGATTCGAGGTCGGCAAGCGGCTGGCTGGGTTCGGCATGGATATCGCCTATACTGATATTGCCGCCAAAGACTATGCGCCGGACTGGAGCTTTATGCCTGACCCGCTGGATATTGCGCGGCATGCCGATTTCCTGTTCGTCACACTCGCTGCCTCGGCACAAACACGGCATGTGGTGAATAGAGACCTGATCGCAGCGGTGGGTTCTGATGGCATGATCATCAACATCTCGCGCGCCTCGAATATCGACGAAGATGCCCTGATTGCCGCTTTGCAAGATGGCACGCTGGGCGCAGCCGCACTGGATGTGTTCGAGGGCGAACCCGCGCTTGATCCGCGGTTTCTGAAACTCGACAATGTCCTTCTGCAGCCGCACCACGCCTCGGGCACGATCGAGACCCGCAAGGCAATGGGCAAGCTTGTCCGCGACAACCTGACCGCCCATTTCGCCGGGCGGGACCTTCTGACCCCCGTTCTCTGAGGCTGACATGAAAACCATCGTTGCGCATGCCGCAAAAGACCTCCGCATCGAAACCCGTGAGATGCCTGAACCCGGCCCGGATCAGGTTCTGATCCGTATGGCCGCCGGGGGAATCTGCGGCTCTGATCTGCATTATTACAATCACGGGGGTATTGGACCCATTCAGTTGAAAGAGCCCATGATCCTCGGGCATGAGGTGTCGGGCCATGTGGCGGCAATCGGGGAGAATATCACCAGCCTGAAGGAGGGTCAGCTTGTGGCCGTTTCGCCCTCTCGGCCCTGCGGGAACTGCGAATATTGCCTTGAGGGCAAGCAGAACCATTGCCTGAACATGCGGTTTTACGGCTCGGCCATGCCGTTCCCCCACATCCAGGGCGCGTTTTGTGAATACCTTGTGGCCGATGCCGCACAATGCGCCATTGCCGACGGGCTAAGCGCGGGTGAGGCCGCGATGGCCGAGCCTTTGTCGGTGGTGTTACACGCCGCGCGTCAGGCGGGTGACCTGATGGGCAAGCGCGTTCTGGTCACCGGATGCGGCCCCATTGGCCTGCTCGCCGTTCTTGTCGCCCGGCACGCAGGTGCGGCCCAGGTCGTGGCAACGGACATCATGGCGTTTACCCTCGCCATGGCGCGCGATATCGGCGCCGACCTCACCTTGAACGTTGCAGAGCGCCCCAATGCGCTGGACGAATTTGCCGCCGACAAGGGGCATTTCGATGTACTCTTCGAATGCAGCGGTGTGGCTGCGGCACTGTCCTCCGCTGTACCGGTTCTACGCCCCGGCGCCACCATTGTGCAATTGGGTCTGGGCGGCGACATGACGTTGCCTTTGCAGGCGATGACCGCCAAGGAGATTACACTCAAAGGCTCGTTCCGTTTTCATTCGGAGTTCTTCATGGCTGTCGAGATGATGCGCACCGGTCGGCTGTCGGTGAGCCCGCTGATCACCCAGACGGTTCCGATGGCCGAGGCCGTATCCGCCTTCGATCTGGCGTCTGATCGCAATCAGGCGATCAAGGTGCAGCTTGCGTTTTGAAACTCGATCCCGCCCCCGAAACAGACTGAACCGGAGGCGGAAGCGGTGTTACACCCTTGAAAGGCTCAAAACTTGGGCGCGCGTTTTTCCACAAATGCGGTGTAGGCCTCGGCAAACTCGGCGGCTTTGACGCCCGCAGCAAAGTCCACCAGTTCGGTGTTGACTCGGTCCATCAGGTTCTCGGGCTCGGAAGCGCGCAGCAGCGCCTTGGACTTGGCCATCGCAACAGGGGCGCGCTTTGACAGCGCATCGGCCGCCGCTTCGGCGGCCTGCGCCACCTCGGTCGCTGGCAGCACCGCGTTGATGAACCCCATCTCCAGCGCTTCGCCTGCATCGAACATACGGCCCAGCAGGATAAGCTCGGCCGCCTTGGCCTGCCCGACCATCCGCGGCACCAGGTAAGAGGCACCGGCCTCGGGCACCAGGCCGAGGTCGACAAAGGGCATCTGGAACCGGGTTCCTTCGGCCGCATAGATCAGATCGCAATGCAGCAGCATCGTTGTGCCGATCCCGATCGCGAGCCCCTCAACCCGCGCGACGATCGGCTTGGGAAAGCCGATGATCGCCCGGAGAAAGTCCGCAGCCGCAAGATCGCCGGTTTTCACGGCGTGGGCAAAAGAATTAACATCGTTGCCGCTGGTAAAAATGCCGCCCGCGCCACTGAGAAGCACGACCCGGATCGCGCTGTCCTGAGCCGCATCTTCCAGCGCCGCAACCATTGTCCGGTACATTTCATTTGTCAGCGCGTTCTTTGTTTGCGACGCAGACATGGTCAGGCGCAGGATCGCGCCCGATTTTTCAGTGATGACTTCGGCGTTTCCGGTGGTCATGTGGATTTGTCCTTTTTTCCTGTCCGATCTGGGCGGGCACGTGTTCCCGTAAGGCGGCTAGGCAACGGCCCCCAGCAGACGCGATGTGATGATCTCGTTGGCTTCGCCCATGGTGCGGTCGATCAGCTCCTGGCAAGTCGGAATGTCATTGATCAGACCAACTACCATCCCGCAGGACCATGCCCCGGCTTCCATCTCGCCGTCTTTCATAATGCGAGGATAGACGCCGGCAACCTGTTCGATGATGTCCTCAAATTGCAGCTTGTCGCCAAGCTCTCGTTCTTTTGCCAGCAGCTTTTCAACCGCATCGTTGGTCATCACACGCTCGGTATTGCGCAGCGGGCGCATGACCAGGCGGGTGTCCAGCTCGGTTGCGGCCACGATGGCGTCCTTGACGTTCTGGTGCACGGGGGCCTCTTTTGTGGCGATGAAGCGTGTGCCCATGTTCATGCCGGAGGCGCCCATGGCCATCGACGCCACCAGCGAGCGCCCGTCGGCCTGCCCGCCCGAGGCGACGAAGGGAATCTCAAGCTCATCCGCAGCGCGGGGCAACAGGATCATGTTGGGCACATCATCCTCGCCCGGGTGACCGCCGCATTCGAACCCATCGACCGAGACCGCATCGCAGCCGATCTCCTGCGCCTTCAGCGAATGGCGCACCGAGGTGCATTTGTGGATCACCTTGATACCCGCATCCTTCAGATACGGCATCACCTGTACCGGGTTGCGCCCGGCGGTTTCGACCACGCCCACGCCACCCTCGATGATCGCCTTGACGATAGCGGGGTAGTCCGGCGCGTTCACGGTCGGCAGGAAGGTGATATTTACCGCAAACGGCTTGTCGGTCATGTCCTTGCAGCGCGCGATCTCATTGGCCAGATCCTCGGGGGTCTTCTGCGTCAGGGCAGTGATCGTCCCAAGGCCACCGGCATTCGATACCGCCGCCGCCAGTTCGGCGAAACCCACATAGTGCATGCCGCCCTGGATGATCGGGTGTTGAATGCCAAATAGTTCAGTGATCTCGGTTTTCATTGTCATCAATCCCTCGGTTTTCTTGTGTCTATGCCTGTCATCCGGTGCCCGGCCATGCAATACGGCTTTCGGATTGCCTAAACCGTTCTGATGACTTCGGTCATCATGACGTCGCGTCCGCAGGCCCCTGTCTTTCCGCAAGGTCAACGACTCCGTCGAAAAGAAAATTGCACTTTCCGAAGGGCCATGCGTGCGGGCAAAGCTCTGAACTTAGCAACTGTATTTCTCAGGCGGTCTGAGCCGACCAGTTTTGCTGAGATTTGTGTCTGACATCAGCACCTATGGGCCTGATTAGAGGATTTGCATGACGGAAGGTTTCTGGCTCATCTGAACCGTCAAGGAGAGAAGATGAGACGGAAAGCTGGAACCGACAAACCGACGGCTCCTTGGGTTTGATCCGCAAATAGCGGAGTCATGTTCATGTACTTTCGGGTCGACCACTTGGTTCCCGCGATATGGCGGAGGCGGGCGGCAGCCAGGTTCAGGCAGGACTGTCCGTCCGGGAATGCCCCCACCACGCGGGTTCGGCGCCTGATCTCGCGCATGATCCGCTCCAGTGGGTTGTTCGTGCGCAACTTGATCCAATGGCTGTCGGGGAAGGCATAATAGGTCAGGGTCTCGTGGCCGTGCTCTTCCAGCAGGTCGGCGGTTTCAGGACTATATCGAAGAGGGCTTAAGTGGACGGGCGGCGGCAGCCAGATTGAAGCTTTCCGCCGCGACGGGTGTGCGGTGGCAGCGCAAGTTGCGAGAGACTGGTTCAGTTGCGCCTGATGTCCAGGGTCGCCCGCTTGGTCGTGGCAAACTTGCAGCCCACCGGGCATTTCTTGAAGAGTTGGTGGAGCAGGATGGTGACATCACCCTGCCGGAACTTGCTGGGGCTTTGGAAGCCGCGACCGGCGTTGTCGCGCATTCGGCATCTATCGGTCGGTTCCTGCGCAAGCTTGGATATACTTACAAAAAAAGTCGCTGGTCGCCGCCGAACGGCTCCGCGCGCGTGTAAAACATCTGCGACAGGGCTGGTTCCGATACCGCATGCCCGCGATGCGAGCTCATCCTGATAGACTTGTGTTCATTCCCTTTCGGGACATTGCTGCGCAATGTCCTGTCGGGCAGCGGATGAAACGTCTGTCAAAACCAACCTCACCCGCTTGCGAGGGCGCAGCTTGCGCGGCAAGCGCCTCGAAATGAGTGCTCCCTTCGGTGCATGGGGCACACAGACGTTCATTGCCGGCCTGACTCATAACAGTCTGATCGCGCCTTGGGTGATCAAAGGGGCAATGGATGGAGAGGCCTTTGCCGCATACATCCGGGACGTTCTGGCCCCGGAACTGCACCCCGGAACGGTCGTCATCTGCGACAACCTCGCAACGCATCGAAACAAGGCTGCCGCGCAGGCTTTGAAAGACGTCGGCTGCTGGTTCCTCTACCTGCCGCCATATTCGCCTGACCTAAACCCGATCGAAATGGCCTTCTCGAAGCTGAAGGCGCATTTGCGAAGGATCG
>NZ_JBGRUO010000015.1:0-124083 GCF_041537905.1 Ruegeria jejuensis
CCGCAAGCGCTATTGGGGACGCCGGTTCTGGGGGCGAGGGTATTTCTCAACGACCAACGGCGCCATCACCGAAGACGTCGTGTTGCAATACCTCGAAAACCACATCGCCGATCCTACCGACGTCAGTCGGTAGTCGTTCAGTTGAGCAAGATTGGTAGCAACTATTCCAACAAGTCAAGCACGCAGATTAGGTCGGTGATTTGTTGTAGGTGTGATCTTTGAAGGCGAAAGCGAGACAAAAGATGCTTTCTATACACACCTTTAACTAATTTCGTAGTCGCGCCAGGACACACCACAATGCATCATCGGCATTCGACGGAGCCGAGCGTAAGGAAAGCCACTTGCGCTGCTCAATCCTGCTTCAAAAAACTAGCACTGGTATCGATCAGTGAGCGAAAACACAATCCTACATCCAACCAACCAACGTGGCACTGAGCTTGATGACGGCTTAAGGGTGAGTTGACCGCTTTCAAAACACACAAAAAGGGAAATCATGCAATATTATGGGCAAACTATGCAATCTTTTGGGGCGATTGCAGTTTTTTACGCTTCCCTACAAACCTTCAAAAGTCCAAGTTCTCAACGCTAAGGGCGTTTTTCTGGATGAACTCGCGGCGTGGTTCGACGACGTCTCCCATGAGCTTGGTGAAGAGATCGTCAGCTTCGACCATATCGTCCACTCGTACCTGCAACAGCGTGCGCGCATCCGGGTCCAGAGTGGTCTCCCAGAGTTGGTCGGGGTTCATCTCACCCAAGCCCTTGTAGCGCTGCAGGGACAGGCCCTTTTCGCCCTCCTCAAGGATCGCGCGTAGCAGGTCGAGCGGGCCGTGGATCGCTTGCATCCGGTCGCGGCGAACCAGCGTTGCGGGCGTGCTATAAATCTCCTGCAGGCTCTGGGTGAAGCTGCCGGTCTTGCGGGCCTCGCCTGAGCGCAGCATCGGGCCGTCCAGCGTGCGCACCTCTTCCACTCCGCGTAGGATGCGGGCCAGACGGATGCCGTGATCCTGCGTGATCCGGCCCTGCCAGCCGCGCTCGTATTCCAGTGCGATAAGGTCGAGACGGGCGGCGACCTTGTCCGCCACACCCTGTAGATCGGCGTCTACGGCGCCGGGCACGAAGGCTCCCGCAACCGCAGCCTGTTCCAGGATATGGCGGGGGTAATGGGTCGGGAACGCGTCCAGCACGCGTTTCAGCTGCCGCGCCTCGTCGACAACACGGGTCAGGTCCTGACCGATGATTTCCTCACCCGATCCGAGCTTCAGCACGGCCCCCTCGACACCCTGATTGATCAGATAGTCATCCAGCGCGGCTTGGTCTTTCAGGTATACCTCGGACTTGCCGCGCGCCACTTTGTATAGCGGTGGCTGAGCGATGTAGAGGTAGCCGCCCTCGATCAGTTCCGGCATCTGGCGGTAGAAGAAGGTCAGCAGCAGGGTCCGGATATGCGCGCCGTCCACGTCGGCGTCGGTCATGATGACGATCTTGTGGTAGCGCAGCTTTTCGATGTTGAACTCATCGCGGCCAATGCCGGTGCCCAGCGCCATCACGAGGTTACCGATTTCTTGCGACGACAGCATCCGGTCGAACCGCGCGCGTTCCACGTTCAGGATTTTCCCGCGCAAGGGCAGCACGGCTTGGGTCAGCCGGTCGCGCCCGGTCTGGGCCGAACCACCAGCCGAGTCGCCCTCGACCAGGAACACTTCGGTTTTCGAGGGGTCTTTCTCGGAACAATCCTTGAGCTTGCCGGCGAGGTAGTTCACATCCATCGCCGTCTTGCGGCGGGTCAACTCGCGGGCCTTGCGCGCGGCTTCGCGGGCCAGGGCGGCCTCGATGATCTTGCCAACGATCTGCTTGGCCTCATTGGGGTTCTCTTCGAACCATTCGGCCAGCTTCTCATTCACCATGCTCTCCACTGCGGGGCGCACTTCGGATGAGACCAGCTTGTCCTTGGTCTGCGACGAGAACTTCGGATCGGGCACTTTGACCGAAAGCACACAGGTCAGCCCTTCGCGCGCGTCATCGCCGGTAAAGCTGATCTTTTCCTTTTTCGCGATGCCGCTGGATTGCGCATAACTGTTGATTGTCCGCGTCAGGGCGCCACGGAAACCGGCCACGTGCGTACCGCCATCGCGCTGCGGGATGTTGTTGGTGAATGGCAGGACCGTCTCGTGATAGCTGTCATTCCACCACATCGCGATCTCAACCCCGATCTCGTCACGCTCGCCCTTGATGTAGATCGGCTGATCCATCACCGGGCTTTTCGAGCGGTCGAGATACTTGACGAACTCCTTGACCCCGCCTTCGTAGAACAACTCTGTTTCCAACCGCTCGGCGGGGCGTTCGTCGATCAGGATGATGCGCACGCCCGAGTTCAGGAAGGCCAGTTCACGCAGCCGCTTTTCCAGCGTGTCGAAGGAGTAGTCGAGGTTCGAGAACGTGTTGGTCGAGGCCAGGAACCGCACTTCGGTGCCGGTTTGTTCTCCGCACTCCCCGACAACGGTCAGATGCTCGCTGGTCTCGCCACCCTCGAAGCGTGCGACATGTTCCTTGCCCTCGCGCCAGATGCGCAGTTCCAGCCAATCGCTCAGCGCGTTCACCACCGAGACACCAACGCCGTGCAGACCGCCCGAGACCTTGTAGGAATTGCTGTCGAATTTCCCGCCCGCATGCAGCTGGGTCATGATGACCTCGGCGGCGGAAACGCCTTCTTCTTCGTGAATGCCCACCGGAATACCGCGGCCGTTATCGCTGACCGAGACACTGCTATCGGCGTGGATTTTCACGGTGACGTGATCGGCATGACCGGCCAGAGCCTCGTCTATGCCATTATCGACGACTTCATACACCATATGGTGCAGGCCCGAGCCATCATCGGTGTCGCCGATATACATGCCGGGACGTTTGCGAACCGCCTCCAATCCCTTGAGAACCTTGATGGAATCCGCGCCATATTCCTGCGGGGTTTGCTCGTTCTCGGACATTCGCGCCTTCCTATTATATTTCTGCGATTTTATACGAAACGCAGGCGGGAATGTCACGTGAATCCCCTCGTTTTTTGAGGGTTTCAGGCGGGTGAAACCTGCGAGAGTCCGTCTGCTTCGGTCACGCTCAGATATTGCGCCCGATCGCCCAGTTCGGCGAACAGTTCGGGCCCCGTTCCGGTCATCCAGGCCTGCGCGCTCAGGGCGCAAATCTCGTCGTAAAGTGCTGCCCTGCGGCCAGCATCCAGATGCGCCGAAACCTCGTCCAGCAGCAGGATCGGTGGTGTGCCGATAAGACCCGAAAGCGCCCGCGCATTGGCCAGGATCAGTGAGATCAGCAGCGCCTTTTGTTCGCCCGTCGAACAATCTTTCGCGGGGACGCACTTGGCGGCATAGACGCCATAAAGATCGCTGCGATGTGGCCCAACAAGCGCCCGCCCGGCAGCGATGTCGCGAAAACGGGACTCCTGCAGCGCCTCGCGCAGGTCCGCCTCGGTCTCGGGCATCTCACCCTCAGACTGGATCAGGTCCAGTTCCGCTGTTGGAAAGGCGGTCTCGGCATCATTCTGGGCGCGGCGCAAATGGTCCAGCGCCGCAACGCGACCCTGATGGATGCGATGGCCTGCCGCAGCCATTTGCTGTTCCAGCGCGCCGTACCAATGGGCGTCGCGCACTTCGTCTTTCAGCAGCCGGTTACGCTCGCGCATGGCCTTGTCATAGGTCAGCGAGGCCTCGGCATGGCCGGGATCGAAGCTAAGCGCGATCCGGTCCAGAAAGCGCCGCCGCCCTTCTGCCCCCTCGATCCAGAGCCGGTCCATCGCAGGGATCAGCCAGACCACGCGCGCTATCTGGCCCAGCGCGATCTGGCTGGCGCTCTTGCCGTCCAAACGCACCTGCCGCGCGGCGCCACTCTCGGACCAGGTTTCGATCTCGTACCGTTTGCCCTGCGTTTCAAGAACGCCTGTCAGCTTCCAGCCCAGCGCCTCGGGGCGGCGCGTCATGTCGGCGGCGCTGGCCCGGCGCAATCCGCGTCCGGGTGAGAATAGCGAGACCGCTTCGATGACATTGGTCTTGCCCGCCCCATTGGGGCCATGCAGCGCCACGGGCCGCCCGTCCAGCGCCATCTGCGCCCGCTTGTGGGACCGGAAGTGAGAGAGTTTGAGGGATGTCAGGGCCAGCAAACCAACCAGCCCCTTCTTCTATTGGAGACGACGCTCGCCGATGGCATCGCGTGGCAGCACGATCAAACGCGCATCGGCATGACCACATAGACCGCGCTCTGATCATTGCCTTCGCGCATCAGGGTCGGGTCACCGGCCGAATTGAACATGAAGACCGCGTTTTCCCGATCCACCTGGCTGGCAATTTCCAGCAGGTATTTGGCGTTGAATCCAATCTCCAGCCGCTCATCGCCATAGGCCACCGCCAGTTCTTCTTCAGCAGCGCCGCTATCGGGGGCGTTGACCGACAGGACCAGCTTGTCCTCGTCCAGTTGCAGCTTCACCGCGCGCGACCGCTCTGACGACACCGTCGCCACCCGGTCCACGGCCTGCGCAAATTCCGAGGCATCCACCTCCAGCCGCCGGTTATTCCCCTGCGGGATGACGCGGGTGTAATCGGGGAAGGTGCCGTCGATCACTTTCGAGGTCAGCGTGATGTCAGGCGTGGCAAAGCGCACCTTGGTTTCACTGACCGACACGGCGATATCCATCTCGTCATCGTCCAGCAGCTTGCGCAGCTCGCCCACGGTTTTACGCGGCACGATCACGCCGGGCATGTCCTCGGCCCCGGCAGGCAATTCGGAATCGATCCGGGCCAAACGGTGCCCGTCGGTTGCGACACAGCGCAGCGTCTTGCCGCCCTCGGGGCTGTCGGCTACGTGCATGTAGACGCCGTTCAGATAGTACCGTGTTTCTTCGGTGGAAATGGCGAATTTCGACTTGTCGAAAAGGCGCCGCAATACGGCGGCATTGGCCGTAAAATTCGACTGGTATTCCGAGGACGCCATGACCGGAAAATCCTCTTTCGGCAGAGTGGCCAAAGAGAAGTTCGAGCGGCCCGCCTCGACCGTCAGACGGCCTGTCGCGCTATCTGCGGTCAGTGTGACAAGCGCGCCGTCGGGCAGTTTGCGCACGATCTCATGCAGGGTGGTCGCGGCGACGGTGGTGGCGCCTGCGCGTTCAACCTGAGCGGGGGCACTGTCGACCACTTCGATGTCCAGATCGGTTGCCCGGAACTGAACGCTGTCGCCTTCGGCCTCGATCAGCACATTGGCCAGAATGGGGATGGTGTTGCGCCGTTCCACAACAGACTGAGCCTGCGCCACGGCCTTGAGTAGAGTGCCGCGTTCGATGCTGATCTTCATTTCCCTTGTTCCTCTGCATGGGCCGGGACACGCACCCTAGCGGGTTGCCGCACCGACACAAGATTTTTTACAGATTTGTCAGCCGGAAAGACACGGGCGTCAAGGCCCGTGCCCCACTCGGAATGCAGTTCCCGGTCAAACGTGTGGAGGAACACACAAATGACCGGGAAACCGAGGGTCGATCAGGCCTCTAGCGCGCGGCGCAGCATCTCGACATCTTCGGCGATCTGGCCGTCGGTCAGCTTCAGCTCTTCGATGCGGCGTACGCCATGCATGACGGTGGTGTGGTCGCGCCCGCCAAAGCGGCGCCCGATCTCGGGCAGCGACCGGCTGGTCAGTTGCTTGCACAGGTACATCGCGATCTGCCGGGGCCGCGCGTAAGAGCGCACACGCTTGGGCCCGATGATGTCGCTGAGGCGGATATTGTAGTATTCCGAGACCTTGCGCTGGATTTCCTCGACCGTGATCTTGCGCTCCGAGGCACGCAGAACATCGGCCAGGCAATCCTGGGTCAGCTCCATGTCGATCTCACGCCCTACCAGCGAGGCAAAGGCAAAGAGCCGGGTCAGCGCGCCTTCGAGCACGCGCACATTGGTGGAAATGCGATGGGCGAGGAATTCCAGCACGCCGTCGCGGATTTTCAGGTCGGGGTAGGTGGCGCTGTGCTGCTGCACCTTGTTTTGCAGGATGCCCAGACGCAACTCGTAATCGGTCGGGTGCAGATCGACGACCAGGCCGCATTGCAGGCGCGATTTCACCCGGTCTTCCAGATCCTTGATCTCACCCGGTGCGCGGTCAGCCGAAATGATGATCTGCTTGTTCTGATCCACCAGCGCGTTGAAGGTGTGAAAGAACTCTTCCTGGGTGCTGTCCTTACCGGCGATGAACTGCACGTCATCGACCATCAGCACGTCGACCGAGCGGAAGAGATGCTTGAAATCCATCATCCGGCGTTCGCGCAGGGCCTGCACGAAGCGGTACATGAACTGTTCGGCAGACAGGTAGAGTACGTTCAGGTCAGGCTGACGTTCGCGCAGTTCCCAGGCGATGGCGTGCATTAGGTGCGTTTTGCCCAGCCCGACGCCCCCATAAAGCACCAGCGGGTTGAACGTGACGGGGCCGCCCTCGGACACGCGGCGGGCGGCAGCATGGGCCAGTTCGTTCGGTTTGCCGACGACAAAGCGTTCAAAGGTAAAGCGCTTGTCCAGCGGCGCAGTCTGCAACGCGTCCAGCGGCGTATTGGAAAGGGCGGGCGAGGCGGCAGGTGCGGCGATCGAAACTTCCTGCTCTGCTTCTTCTTCAGTTGCGATCATGGTCGGGCGTACGGGCGAGTTTGCTGCGACGCGAAAGGCCAGACGGCGCACGTCCTCGCCGGACGTGTTCAGTTCATAGAGAATAAGATCGGCGAAGTTCTGGCTGACATAGTTTCCCATGAAATTCGTGGGCACCGAAAAGACGGCGACGCCATCTTCCAGTTCCTGAAATTTCAACGGCTCGATCCAGGTCGTATAGTTGTTTTTTCCGACAGTCTTGAGCAGTCGTTCACGAAGTTGTCCCCATTTCTCTTGTGTCATCAAGTGCCTCACGCATCCCTCGTTTTGCTGGGCCGCCATCCCGGCAGCCGCCATTTTTGCCCATTTATTGACCGGAGTTCGGCCGGCCACGGCTCACACGCAAAGGGGTTGCGCCATCGGAATTCGATCCGAAGCGAGTTGTCCTCCCGTCAGACAACAATACCGGCAACACGAACACAGACTCCGCAGTGACAACGGACTCGTGGCGCGCAAATTCGGCACACAACTTTATCTAGACAGGGCTACACCGCGTGGCAGTACGCAGCTAGCAGCAGACCAAGCCTTCCGGGCTGACCCGGAGCGTGGCTTTCGTCTTCGCTCGTCTCTGATGCCTGTCAGAATCGACCAAAAACGTCCTGTCCCCCCAAGCGAGTGAATCGCTAGAACAGTGGTAGCAACACGAGGGGCGCGGCAGCAATGAAACTCTAATGTTGACTCAGTCTTTAATGACAACGAATCTCGGGCGCCTGCGGGACAGCGGCAATGTTGCAACAGCCATAAAAAAAGGCACCGCAGGGGTGCCTTTTTCAGATCTTCGCATTTTGCAGATTCGCTGCGCGGATCAGGCCATCGCCTTTACGCGTGCGGACAGGCGCGACATCTTGCGGGATGCGGTGTTCTTGTGGAAGACGCCTTTGGACACGCCGCGCATCAGCTCGGGCTGTGCCGCGCGCAGGGCTGCGGTTGCGGCCGCCTGATCGCCGGACGCAATGGCCTCTTCAACCTTGCGGAGGTGGGTACGGATGCGCGAGCGACGCGCTTTGTTGATTGCGAAACGCTTTTCGTTCTGACGGGCGCGCTTCTTGGCTTGGGGCGAATTGGCCATGTGGTCTGTTACCTTATCTCGGTTCCGTTGTCTCGATTGCGCAATGACGGAACCTGCAGGGGCCGGAGTTCACCCTTGTGATTCGAGCCTGAGCGGGCCGCACGCGCATGTATAGCGGCGCTCATTACCCAAGTTCGCAGGGCTTGCCAAGCCCAATCTTGGGCCCGGCCAACCGCTACTTGTCGCGGAACTGCGCCTCGCGCTTTTCCAGGAAGGCGGCCATGCCCTCTTTCTGGTCTTCGGTGGCAAACATCGAATGGAACACGCGGCGTTCGAACAGCATGCCCTCGTTCAGGGTCAGTTCATAAGACCGGTTCACCGATTCCTTGGCGGCCAGAACGCTCAGCTGCGATTTTTCGGCCACTTTCTGCGCGGCGGCCATTGCCTCTTCCATGAGCTTCTTGGTGGGTACGATGCGGCTGACCAGCCCGGCGCGCTCGGCCTCTTCGGCATCCATGAAGCGCCCGGTCAGGTTCATGTCCATCGACTTCGACTTGCCCACAAAGCGGGTCAGACGCTGCGATCCGCCCATGCCCGCGATGACGCCCAAGTTGATCTCTGGCTGGCCGAACTTTGCATTTTCGGCCGCAATGATGAAATCACACATCATCGCCAATTCACACCCGCCGCCCAGCGCATAGCCCGATACGGCTGCAACGATCGGTTTACGGATGGCACTGATGCGGTCATTGGCCGAGGCAAAGAGGTTCTCTTCGAACACCTCGACAAAGCTCTTCTCGGACATCTCCTTGATATCGGCACCGGCGGCAAAAGCCTTGTCCGACCCGGTCAGGACAACACATCTGACCTTGTCGTTTTCGTCGGCGCTTTCCAGCGCCGTGCACAGCTCGCCCAGCAACTCGGTGTTGAGCGCGTTCAGCGCATCGGGTCGGTTCAGTTTGATGAGGGCGACGTGGTCTTCAATGTCGACGATGATCGTCTGAAAAGCCATTGAGTGGTGCTTTCGGTTGTTCCGGTCAGAAGCGATTCCTTACCATGCACAGCCTATGGTTCAAGCTATCTTTGGCAAGCCGGACAATAGAAAGACGACCGGCCCGACTGCACGATGCGCGTGATCACGCCGGGGCAATCGGGGGTTCGGCAATGCTGACCCTCGCGGTCATATACATCGAAGCGGTGCTGGAAATATCCAAGCTCACCATCGGCTTGACGGAAATCGCGCAGGCTCGACCCGCCCGCCTCAATCGCCTCGGACAGGACGGCGCGGATGATCGGAACCATTGCACCCACACGGGATGCAGAAATTCTGCCAGCCTTGCGGCGCGGCGAGATACCGGCGCGATAGAGCGTCTCGCAGACATAGATATTGCCCAGACCGGCAACGATTCCCTGATCCAGCAGCGCGGATTTCACCGGCGTGTTGCGGTCTTTGAACGCCGCGATCAGATACGGCTCGTCAAAGGCGTTACCCAAGGGCTCCGGCCCCAAAACCGATAGCAGCTTGTGCTGTTCCGCACCATCGGTCGGCATCAGGTCCATCGCCCCGAAGCGGCGCGGATCGTTGAAGGTCACCCGCGCTCCGTTCTCCATGTGAAACACCACATGATCGTGTTTTTCCGGCATCGGATGCTCATGCAGGAACTGACCCAGCGGATCGCCCGAGACGGTCATCCGCCCCGACATACCCAGATGGATCAGCAGCGTCTCGCCGCTGCTTAGATCCAACAGCAGGTACTTCGACCGCCGCCGCAGACGTTCTACACGCACATCGTGCAGCCGCTCGGCCATGCGCTCGGGAAATGGCCAACGCAGGTCGGGGCGGTTGACGTCGGTCCGTTTCAGGACCACACCGTCCATCGCGGGCAAAAGGCCGCGCCTGACGGTCTCGACCTCGGGCAATTCGGGCATTAAGGCACTCCTGTCCAATGGGCCGCATTGTGCCCACCTCTCAGCGTCCTATAACAAGGGCGAAATTCAGCAAACGGCAAGCCGCATGTCAGACAGAAGCGACACAACCACCCATTTCGGTTTCAAAACCGTCCCCGAGTCCGAGAAAGCGGGACGTGTGCAGGGGGTCTTCAATTCGGTCGCCTCGAAATACGACATCATGAATGATGTGATGAGCGTCGGCATCCATCGGGTCTGGAAAGATGCGATGATGGATTGGCTCGCGCCGCGCCCCGGCCAGCGGCTGCTGGATGTGGCAGGCGGCACCGGTGACATCTCGTTCCGGTTCCTCAAACGCGCAGGCTATGGCCACGCCACGGTTCTGGACCTGACCGAACCAATGCTGATCGAAGGCCGCAAGCGCGCCGAGGCTGAACAGATGGCCGACAGTCTGGATTGGGTGGTGGGTGATGCCATGGCGCTGCCCTTCGAGGACAACACGTTCGACGTCTACACGATCTCGTTCGGCATCCGGAACGTGACCCGCCCGCAAGAGGCCCTGAACGAGGCGTTCCGCGTGCTGCGTCCCGGTGGCCGCCTGATGGTGCTGGAATTCAGCCAGATTCCCAATGACGGGCTACAGAAACTTTATGATCTCTACAGCTTCAACGTCATCCCGCGCATGGGGCAGATGATCGCCGGGGATCGCGACAGCTATCAGTATCTGGTGGAATCGATCCGCAACTTCCCCGATCAGGAGACTTTCCTGTCGATGCTCTGCAAGGCGGGGTTCGAGAACGCCAAATACCGCAATCTGAGCATGGGGATCGCGGCCCTGCATTCCGGCTGGAAAATCTGACGCATGCGCGGACCCCACAACATCATTCGCCTGATCCGCACAGGCGCCACGCTAGAGCGCACGGGCGCCATGAACGTGGTGCTGGATGCCTTCGAGGCCCCCGCCGCCCTGCGCTTCGTGGCCCATGCGCTGGGCAAACCGTTCCAGTGGCTCGGCTACAAGGGCGACCCCGACATGCCACCCGCCACCCGCGCACTCACTGCGCTGGGTCCGGCTTACATCAAGTTCGGTCAGATTCTCTCGACCCGCCCCGACGTGGTGGGCGATGAGTTGGCGGTGCAATTGCGGGTGTTGCAGGACAAGTTGCCGCCCTTTTCCCGGCAGGAGGCGATGGAAGAGGTCGAGCGCGAACTCGGACAGCCGGTGCCCGAACTGTTCGAAGAATTCAGCGAACCGATTGCCGCCGCCTCGATCGCGCAGGTTCACAAAGCCCGCATCGCCCATGGTGGCACAGAAGTGGCCGTTAAAGTGCTACGTCCCGGCATCGAAAAGGCGTTTCAGAAAGACATCGACGCCTTTTATCTGGCCGCCCGCATCGTCGATCTTTTTGCGCCCGGCGCCCGCCGGTTGCGCCCGTTGGAGGTGATCGAACATTTCCACGGTGTTGTCCGCGGCGAGCTTGATCTGCGCTTGGAAAGCTCCGCAGCCTCGGAATTTGCCGCCAATACGCAAAAGGACGAAGGCTTCCAGCTGCCGACGATCATGTGGTCGCTCTCGGCGCGCCGGGTGATGACGCTGGGCTGGGCCGATGGCGTGCCCCTGGGGGACAACGACGCGCTGGACGCGGCAGGCCATGACCGGCGTGTCCTCAGCGAACGGGTGCTGACCCTGTTCCTGCAGCACGCGCTGCGCGATGGCTATTTCCATGCCGACATGCATCAGGGCAACCTCAAGGTCGCGCCCAATGGTGATATCGTCGCCTATGATTTCGGCATCATGGGCCATATCGACCAATATACCCGCCGGGTCTATGCCGAGATTCTCTTCGGCTTCATCCGCCGCGACTACAAGCGCGTGGCCGAGGTGCATTTCGAGGCGGGCTACGTTCCCGCCGACCGTGATGTCGACGAATTCGCCCGCGCCCTGCGCGCGGTGGGCGAGCCGATCTTCGGTATGGATGCCAGCCATATCTCGATGGGTCGACTGCTCAATTACCTCTTCGAGGTGACCGAACGCTTCGGGATGGAAACCCGCACCGAACTGATCCTACTGCAACGCACCATGGTCGTGGTCGAGGGCGTTGCCCGGTCCCTGAACCCGCACATGAATATCTGGGAGGTCGCACGCCCGGTGGTCGAAAGCTATATCACCGAATCCATCGGTCCGCGCGCTGTGCTGTCGGATTTCTCCGACACCGCCAAGGTGCTGGCCCGCTTTGGCCCGCGCCTGCCTGCGCTAGTCGAAAAGATGCTGATTGCGCAGGCCACCGAAGAGCCACCGAAATCGCCGATATCCCTGCCAGTCTGGACTGCCCTTGCCGGATCAGGTGTCGGCGCCGGGGTTGTCCTACTGATCAGCGCCCTGTTCTGAGCGGGTCCGCAAGCTTCATCTGGCCGGGAATATCCACCGGGGGAGTCGCGCGACGCGCGATGGGGGGCAGACAGCCCCCCTGCAACGATCCGGATCAGAGCCGTTCGATGGCAATGGCAATGCCCTGACCACCACCAATGCACATGGTGATCAGACCTTTGGACCCGCCGATGCGCTCCAACTCGTACAGCGCTTTCATGGTGATGATCGCACCGGTCGCTCCCACCGGATGGCCGAGCGCAATCGCCCCACCATTCGGGTTCACCTTGGCCGCATCCAGCCCAAGCTCCTTGTTCACCGCCAGCGCCTGCGCGGCAAAGGCCTCGTTGCTTTCGATGACATCGAAGTCATCCACCGACAGACCGGTGCGCTTCATCAGGTTCTGCACCGCAGGCACCGGCCCGATGCCCATTACCTCGGGGCGCACACCTGCATGGGCATAACCGAGAATGCGCGCCTTGGGCTTCAGGCCCGCTCGTTCCGCTGCATCTGCCTTGGCAAGCACCATCGCCGCCGCGCCATCATTGATGCCTGACGCGTTGCCTGCGGTCACCCGGCCATCTTTCTTGAATACGGCGCGAAGCCCGGCCAGCGCCTCGGCAGTGGTGGGTTTGGGGTGCTCGTCGACCTTGAAATCGACCATGTCGCGACGCACCTTGACCTGCACTGGCGCGATCTGGCTGTCAAACACCCCGCCTTCGATCGCCGCCGCCGCGCGGCTCTGGCTGGTCAGCGCGAAATTATCCATATCCTCGCGGGTGACCTGATGTTCATCGGCCACATTCTCGGCGGTCACGCCCATATGGCCGGTGCCAAACGGGCAATTCAGTGCGCCCAGCATCATGTCGAGCGACGCCACATCGCCCATCTTCTGACCCCAGCGCGTCGCGGGGGTGATAAAGGGGCTGCGCGACATGCTCTCGGCCCCGCCCGCGACCGCAAATTCCGCATCGCCCAGCATCAGGGACTGGGTCGCCGAGACGATGGCCTGTGCCCCGGACCCGCACAGGCGGTTCACATTCATTGCAGGTGTGCCGTTCGGAATACCCGCCTGCATCGCGGCGACCCGGCTCAGATACATGTCGCGCGGTTCGGTGTTGATCACGTGGCCGAAGACCACATTGCCGATCTGTGCGCCCTCAACGCCTGACCGCTCCAAAGCGGCCTCAGTTACAACGGTGGCCAGATCGATTGGCGCGGTCGAGGCCAGCGCACCGCCAAAGGTACCAATTGCGGTGCGCGCACCATCCAGAATTACGACATCGGTCATGTATCACTCCTCACGATTTTGCACATTATGCACTTGGCCCGCCGCACTGTCGCATGGGACGTGGGGTCACATCTTCGATTGACAAACATCACGACGACGCGCAGAAAATCCGTCATGACGGACAATCCCGACGATATCCTGAACCGCTTGCCATCCCGGCTGAAAGAGGCGCGCCGCGCACAAGGTCTGTCGCTGGAAGCAGTGGCGAACCTCAGCGGTGTCTCTCGCTCGATGGTCAGCCAGATCGAGCGCGGCGAGAGCAGCCCGACCATTGCAACGCTGTGGAATCTGACCCGCGCCCTGCAGGTCGATTTCGCCGGACTGCTGGAGGATGGCGACAGCGCGGACAAGATCGAAGTGCTGCACAAGGGCGAAGTGCCGAGCATCGACAATATGGGCGAAGGCTGCCGTATCCGCATCCTGTCCCCGCCCGAAGAGGCCGGCGGGCATGAGGTTTATGACATAAGCTTCGAGGCAGAGGGAATTCTCAGCAGTCAGCCCCACATGCGCGGCGCGCAAGAGCAACTGACCGTGCTGGAAGGTTCCGTACAGGTTACTTCGGGCGCAGCGGTCACCGACCTGTCTGCGGGCGACACGGCGCGCTATGCGGCCGACGTCCCGCACGCGATTGCGGCCCAAAGCGGTGCGGCCCGCGTGTTTCTGATCGTCAAGAACGCCTGATAGGGAAAATTCCGCCTTTGCGGAAAAAAATCCAATATTACGAAATCCCCTATTTGGGAATCTTGTCCGTTATGCTAGAAGCGCGACTCAAATGGAGGTCGCCATGTCGCACGCATTCCTGTCGCAAATCTCTGACACGCTCGCTCAGATCGAGGCCGAGGGGCTCTATAAACGCGAGCGAATGATCACCTCGCCGCAGGGCGGCGAGATCACGGTGGGCGGGCGGCAGGTTATCAACCTGTGCGCCAACAACTATCTGGGTCTGGCCGATCATCCCGACCTGATTGCCGTAGCTCGCGATGCGATGGAGCCGAAAGGTTTCGGCATGGCCTCGGTCCGGTTCATCTGCGGCACGCAGGATATTCATCGCGAGCTGGAGCACAGGCTTGCGGCCTTTCTAAAAAAGGATGACGCGATCCTGTTTGCCGCCTGTTTCGATGCCAATGGCGGGCTGTTTGAGCCCTTGTTGGGGCCAGAAGACGCGATCATCTCGGACAGCCTGAACCATGCCTCGATCATCGACGGGGTACGGCTGTGCAAGGCCAAGCGCTATCGCTACCTGAATAATGACATGAACGATCTCGAAGCATGGCTGAAACAGGCGCGCGAGGATGGGGCACGGCATATCATGATCGCCACAGATGGCGTGTTTTCGATGGATGGCTATCTGGCCAACCTGCCGAAAATCCGCGAGCTGGCGGACAAGTATGACGCCATCGTCATGGTCGATGACTGCCACGCCACCGGTTTCATGGGGCCAAACGGGGCAGGCACGCCGGATCACTTCGGTGTCGATGTGGACATCCTGACAGGGACGCTGGGCAAGGCACTTGGGGGGGCAATCGGCGGTTATATCGCCGGGCCGCAGCCAGTGATCGACCTTCTGCGGCAGCGGGCGCGGCCCTATCTGTTTTCCAATTCGCTGCCGCCCTCCATCGTCGCCGCCGGGCTAGAGGCGATACGTCTGGTTGAAGAGGGCGCCGACCTGCGCGCGCAACTCTTCGACAACGCCAGGTATTGGCGGACCGGGCTGGAAAAGTTGGGCTTTGACTTGCTGCCGGGTGAGCATCCGATCATCCCGGTGATGCTGGGTGAAGCGACACTGGCGCAGGACATGGCGGCGCAGTTATTTGACGAGGGTGTCTATGTCTCGGGCTTCTTCTTTCCGGTAGTGCCACGTGGGCAGGCGCGGATCAGAACCCAGATGAATGCGGCTCTAACAAAGGAAGAACTGGACCGCGCGCTGGCAGCCTTCGGCAAGGTCGGTAAGGCTCTGGGGGTGATCTGATGCGACCCAACACCATGAAGGCGCTGGAGAAGTCCAAGCCCGAGGAAGGTCTGTGGATGGTGCAGGCGCCAGTCCCCGAAATCGGCCCCGACGAGGTGCTGATCCGGGTGACCAAGACCGGCATCTGCGGCACCGATATCCATATCTGGAACTGGGATGACTGGGCCGCGTCCACCGTGCCGGTGCCGATGATCACCGGGCATGAGTTTGCCGGTGAGATCGTCGAGATCGGCAAGGACGTGACCGGGTTGGAGGTTGGCCAGCGCTGTTCCGGCGAAGGACATCTGATCGGAACCGACAGCCGTCAGAGCCGGGCGGGCAAGTTCCATCTGGACCCCGGCACACGCGGGATCGGTGTGAATGAGCAGGGGGCGTTTGCGCAATATCTCAAGCTACCCGCCTTCAATGTGGTGCCCTTGCCGGATGATGTGCCGGATGAGATCGGTGCCATTCTGGACCCGTTGGGCAATGCCGTACACACCGCGCTCAGCTTCGATCTGCTGGGAGAGGATGTGTTGATCACCGGTGCAGGTCCCATCGGCATCATGGCCGCCGCCGTTGCGCGACACGCCGGGGCGCGCAATGTGGTGATCACGGATATCAACCCGGACCGTCTGAAACTGGCGGAACATGTGGTGCCCAGCGTGCGGGCCGTCGATGTCTCGCGCGAGGATCTGCAGGACGTGGTCGCCGATCTGGGCCTGAAAGAGGGCTTTGATGTGGGGCTTGAAATGTCGGGCTCGCAGGTGGCGCTCGACCAGATGGTCGAGGCGCTGGTGATGGGCGGCAAGATCGCATTACTGGGCATCCCACCAGGCAAATCGCCCGTGGACTGGAGCCGGATCGTGTTCAAGGCAATCACCATCAAGGGTGTCTATGGGCGCGAGATGTTCGAGACCTGGTACAAGATGATCGCCATGCTGCAGAACGGTCTGGATGTGACACGGGTGATCACCCACCGGTTTGGCGTCGATGAGTTCGCGCAGGGCTTTAGGGCGATGAAATCAGGGCAATCCGGCAAGGTTGTGCTGGACTGGACCGGCATTTAGAGGCTCTGCCTCGAGGTCTTTTTAGCCAGATGAAAAAGCGGATCGGGGTGCGAGCGCAATGCGCCCTTGATCCGTGAGCTGCCAGCAGCTTTTTCCTTCGAACACTGCGGCGCTCAGAGGTTTGCCATATCCCGCACCGCTGTCCAGATTGATGCGGTTGCCATAGTGGGTTGCCACGTTGACCGGCGTATGGCCATGCACGATCAGTTTCGGATGCGGTTTCGCATAGGTGTGAAAGTTTTGCCGAATCCAGACCAGGTCGTTTTCGCTCTGCTGGGTCAGCGGAATGCCGGGGCGGATTCCGGCATGGACAAAGGCGAGGTCGGGGGTTTCGAACATCGGGCGCAAGCCACGCAGGAAATCAACATGCGCGTGCGGCACGATCTCTTTCGCTTCTGCATGCAGGTCTTCCAACCGGGTCATGGTGTCGTAGCTCAAACCATAGCTCTGCAGCGTCTCGGTGCCGCCCAGCCTGTCATGCAGCCAGTGATAGCCAACCAGAAGATGCGGGTCATGGCGTGGCACATCCTCCATGAACCAGGCAAACATGCGGTCGTGATTGCCCAGGAGCGTGATCCAGTCCCGCCCTGCCTGTTGCCCCTCGATCAGCAGATCGATCACCTTCTGGCTGTCGGGGCCGCGATCCACGTAATCCCCCAGAAAGACGACGCGGGCGTCGGGGCCGCCATCCGCCTCGATCAATGCCAGAACGCGGTGCAGTTCATCAAGCTGCCCGTGAATGTCGCCTATCGCATAGATCGGATCTGTCATCCCTGCCTCCGTGGCTGTTGCCGGGGTTGTGCCGCGTCGCGGCGCGAAGGGGAAGTGTTTTGTAGCTCCGTGCGGGAACAAAAAAGGCCGCCCTCAATGGGGCGGCCGATCTGATTGTGCAGGGCGGCCTCAGGCCACGTCAAACTCCAGCGGTTTGATCTGTTTGAACAGGCCGGTCTCAGCCAGTTTCGCGCGCGCCTCGGCGGGTACCGGTTCGTCAACATAGAGCAGCGCGATTGCCTCGCCGCCCGCACCGGCCCGTCCCAGCGTAAAGTTCGCGATGTTCACGCCATTGGTGCCCATGGTCTGGCCCAGCGCGCCGATGATGCCGGGGACATCCGCGTTAGTGGTATAGAGCATGTGGCGTCCGATCTCGGCGTCGATATTGATGCCCTTGATCTGGATGAAGCGCGGCTTCCCATCGCTGAACACCGTGCCCCCGATCGACCGCTCGCGGGTGTCAGTGACAACGGTCACTTTGATATAGCCTGCGAAAGCGCCGGATTTGTCCTGATTGGTGGTGCTGATCTGGATGCCGCGTTCCTTGGCCACGACGGGGGCGGAGACCATGTTCACTTCGGGGTTGAACTTTTTCATGATCCCTGCGACGGCGGCGCAATTCAGCGCGGCCAGGTTCATCTCAGCAGCGACCCCGTCATAGAGGATATTGATCGCTTTGACAGGTTCATCGGTCATCTGACCCACGAAACTGCCCAGATGGCCGGCCAGCTTGATCCAGGGACCCATGACCTTGGCCTCTTCGGCTGTGACGCTGGGCATGTTCAACGCGTTTTCCACCGCACCGGTCAGCAGATAGTTCGACATCTGCTCGGCCACCTGCAGCGCCACATTTTCCTGCGCCTCGGTGGTGGCTGCGCCCAGATGCGGGGTGCAGACCACGTTGGGCAGGTCAAAGAGAGCGTTCTCCTTGGCGGGTTCGACAGCGAAGACATCAAAGGCGGCACCCGCGATATGGCCCGATTGCAGCATCTCGGCCAGCGCCTCTTCGTCGACCAGACCACCGCGTGCACAGTTGATGATACGCACGCCTTTCTTGGTCTTGGCAAGGTTCTCGCGGCTCAGGATGTTGCGGGTCTGGTCGGTGAGCGGTACATGCAAGGTGATGAAGTCAGCGCGTTCCAGCAATTCATCCAACTCGACCTTTTCGACGCCCATCTGGTCAGCCTTGTCCTGCCCCAGGAAGGGGTCATAGGCGATGACCTTCATCTTCAGCCCGCGGGCGCGGTCGCAGACGATACCACCGATATTGCCCGCGCCGATCACGCCAAGTGTCTTGTTGGTCAGTTCCACGCCCATGAATTTGGACTTTTCCCATTTGCCCGCATGGGTCGAGGCGCTGGCCTCGGGGATTTGACGCGCCACCGCAAACATCATCGCAATCGCATGTTCGGCGGTGGTGATCATGTTGCCGAAGGGCGTGTTCATCACGATCACACCCTTTTTCGACGCGGCATCCTTGTCGATATTGTCGGTGCCGATCCCGGCGCGGGCGATGACCTTGAGATTATCGGCGTTGGCGAGGATCTTTTCGGTCACCTTGGTGGCCGAGCGGATGGCGAGGCCATCATATTGACCGATCACCTCGGCCAGCTTGTCCTTGTCTTTGCCCAGATCGGGCTTGAAATCCACATCGATGCCGCGATCGCGGAAGATCTGGACGGCGGTTTCGCTCAGCTTGTCGGAAACAAGTACTTTAGGGGCCATTTTCATTGGTCCTTTGACTTTAGGGAAAGCGGGGCCGTTAAGGCCCCGGAATGTGTTGGGGAACGCGCGTCAGGCCGCCTCAGACTGGGCGGCGAGTTCAGCCTGATAGGCCCATTCGAGCCAGGGCAGCATCGCCTCGATATCCGAGGTCTCGACCGTACCGCCACACCAGATGCGCAGGCCCGCAGGCGCGTCGCGATAGGCGCCGATATCCAGCGCGATGTTCTCGGCCTCCAACCGTTTGGCCACGGCTTTGGCGAATGTCGCGCCATCGGTGATCCGGTCATCGGTGAACTTCAGGCAAACGCTGGTGTTTGATTGCGTCGCCGCATCCTCGGCCAGATTGGCGATCCAGTCGTTCTGATCGCAGAACGTGTGCACCGCGCCTGCATTGGCATCGGCGCGGGCGATCAGGCCCTGCAACCCGCCGACCGAGCGCGCCCAATCGAGCGCAAAGAGGTAGTCCTCGACAGCCAGCATCGAGGGCGTGTTGATGGTGGCGCCGGTGAAAATGCCGTCGATCAGCTTCCCGCCCTTGGTCAGGCGGAAGATTTTCGGCAGTGGCCATGCGGGCGTGTAGCTTTCCAGCCGTTCCACCGCGCGGGGGCTCAGGATCAGCATGCCATGGGCCGCTTCGCCGCCCAGAACCTTCTGCCAGGAGAACGTGGTCACATCCAGCTTGTCCCAGGGCAGGTCCATCGCAAAGGCCGCGGATGTCGCGTCGCAGATTGTCAGCCCCTGACGATCCTCGGCGATCCAGTCGCCGTTCGGCACCCGCACGCCCGAAGTGGTGCCGTTCCAGGTGAAGACAACGTCATTGGCGAAATCGATCGACGCCAGATCGACGATCTGGCCGTAGTCGGCGGTTTTTACCTCGGCGTCGATCTTCAATTGCTTGACCACATCCGTGACCCAGCCCGCGCCGAAGCTTTCCCAGGCAAGCATCTCGACCTTGCGTGCGCCCAGAAGCGACCAGAGGGCCATCTCGACGGCACCGGTATCCGAGGCCGGAACGATGCCGATCTTATAGTCAGCGGGGATGCCCAGAATCTCGCGCGTGCCCTCGATGGCAGCCTTCAGCTTGTCCTTGCCTACAGCGGCACGGTGCGAACGGCCCAAAGCGGCGTCGGCGAGCTTGGTCAGATCGAATGTGGGGGGTTTGGTGCAGGGGCCAGAGGAGAAACGCGGATTTGCCGGCCGCGACGCCGGTTGTGCAATAGCCATGATGCTACCCTTCCAGATAAGCGCCCCTCGTTGGGGAGGGGTGTCCCACGGACGGACTTACGGGCCGATCCGGGGTTTCACAAGAGCGAATTTGGCGTTAGAGCGCCGGTTCATGTGACAAACGCGACCTCGTCGCCGCCTATCGGAAACTTCACGACCATGTATATCGCCACCCTGCTGACCGCTCCCGCAACGCCCGCACTCGATCCCGCGCTGATCGAGTCGCTCCGCAATGCCTGGGGTGGGGGGGATGTGACCTGGCTCAGCCCCGACGAGGCCGCCGAGTTCAGCTTGCCCGCAATTCCGGACAACCAGTGGCAGGTCTGGGAGGATCTGCAGAAGATGTCGGTCGATCTGGCTCTGCAACCCGCCGAAGCGCGGCGCAAAAAGATGCTGCTGGCCGATATGGACAGCACCATGATCCAACAGGAATGTATCGATGAGCTGGCCGATGAGGCCGGGTTCGGCGCCCGCGTCAGCGCGATCACCGCGCGTGCGATGAATGGCGAGTTGGATTTCGAAGGCGCGCTGATCGAACGCGTCGGTTTGCTGCGTGGTTTATCGGAAACGGTGATCGACAAGGTTCTGGCCGAACGGATCACATTAATGCCGGGCGGGCGGGAGCTGGTTTCCACCATGCGCGCCAATGGCGGCTATTGCGCGCTGGTCTCGGGTGGGTTCACCGCCTTCACTCGCTCGGTCGCGGCACAGCTTGGGTTTGACGAGAACCGCGCCAACACGCTGCTGGCGGCGGATGGCGCGCTGACCGGCGACGTCGCGCGCCCGATTCTGGGCCGCGAGGCCAAGGTCGAAGCGTTGGAGCAGATCAGCGCGCGGCTGGGTATCGTCGAGGCGGATGTGCTGGCGGTGGGCGACGGGGCCAACGATCTGGGCATGCTAGAGCGCGCCGGGACCGGGGTTGCACTGCATGCCAAGCCGTCTGTTGCCGCGCAATGTGACGTGCGGATCAATCACGGTGATCTGACCGCTCTGCTCTATCTGCAGGGCTATGCGCGCAGTGACTTCGCCGCCTGATCAGAACAGGTCGAACCGCACCGGGTTC
The DNA here is from genome assembly GCF_041537905.1 of Ruegeria jejuensis. Lineage (NCBI taxonomy): Bacteria > Pseudomonadati > Pseudomonadota > Alphaproteobacteria > Rhodobacterales > Roseobacteraceae > Ruegeria > Ruegeria jejuensis. Next base: position 21,055 of record NZ_JBGRUO010000015.1, read on the forward strand.
TGCGCCCAATAGACCTTGGCGGCCAGCAACAAACGCTCGGTCGGGTCCTGCGTGGCGGCGAAGGGCACCGGCACGCCATTTGCCGCGCTCACCCGCTCCAATGCGGCCTGCGTGGCGGGCCCGGCCTGACCATCGACACCAACCTGCTCGCCCAATTCGTTGAGCAAGGTCTGAAGGGCTCGGTCGATATCGCTGCGCGAGAGCGTGCCAAGATTTTCCCGCGCGATAGCGGCGGGTTCCTCATTGGCAAGCAACGAGGCCTTGGCCGCACGTATCCCGGCCTCAGCCGCACTGACGCCCTGCGCGCGGCCATTGAGGATGATGATCGCGCCGTTTGCGCCCCCCCAGGCATCGCCGCGTGCGAGCGCGATGTCATACCAACCCAGCGCGTCATTGGCATTCTTGCCCGGTATCTTATCGCTCAGGATCATCCGCGCGATGTTCGAGGGTGCCGTAGGATGTCCACCATCAGAGGCGGCGGTGAACCATTCCAGCGCTTTCGCGTGATCCTCGGGGTTTCCGTCCAGGCCATAGAGCGACACGAAGCCCAGATTGTCATAGCCGTAGATATCCTCACGCAGCTGCGACGCGGTCAGATAACGCATACCGCGCTCTGGGATATAGTGATCGGTGTCCTTGGTCAGAAAGTAGTAGCCCAGTTCGTTCATCGAGAAGGTATGGCCCAGCTCGACCGACCGCTCCAACAACTCGAAGCCGCGTTGGCGCTCGACCTCTGTTTCGCCGTTGCGCATCAAGCGCTTGCCCAGCGTGTGCATCGCATAGGGATCCTGTTCAGCGATTGCCTCTTCCAGCAAGGCCCGAGCCTTGTCGGGATCATAGGGGACGTCGACCACGTCGCGGTCGATCTGCTCGGAGTTAAGAAGAACCGAAAGTCCGTGTTTGGCTCTGATATGCCCGGCATCCGCCGCTGCCTTAAAATTCCCATACGCCTCTTCCAGCTGTTTGGCGCTCTGTTGCAGTCGCGCCAATTGATAGCGGTATCTCGCATTATTCGGGTTAGCCTGCACCGAGGCTTCGCAAGTCGCCAGCCCCTCGATCAGGTCCAGGTCGTTGGGCAGCCGATAGATGCCGACCCCGTTCAGGTCCAACGCATCGCCCGCTGCAAGATCGCAGGGGTCGTAGGTTAGCGTCAGGGCCACGTCGACTCGGACCGGCGGGCCCGATGCGGGAGTGACCTCAAGACTGAACGCATCGCTCTTGCTGGTCTCGGTCACATCAAGCGCGCGCATGTCTGTGATTTCCGGCGCATAACCGACGATACCGCCGGTTTCCTCATCATTGAGCGACACCAGCCCATTTGCAGGTGGCGCAAGCAGCGCTGCAGAAGTGATCTCTTGCCCGAGTTCCGCACGAATGGCGTCATCAAGCGGGACCAACCGATTGAAGGCTTCGTTTAGCGTAAGCGACACCGCAGGCGCAGTGCCGGTCTCGGCCACAGGCGCCTCGATCTGTGCCTGCGCCAGATGGAACGGGCGGACCAGCGTCGAGCTTTCCCAAGGCACCTGCACCCCACCGGTCGCAGTGTGAACCTGTTCGCGGATCAGCGGGAAAAGTTGCAGAATGTTCTCTGTAGGAGCGCTGCGCGCGGCCTTAAGTACGGCCGCCGTATAGGGGCTGTTGCCGCCCTCGGCCCCGTCCATCGCCAGTTCACCCGGCGAGGTGGAATAGGCGACCAGCGAATTTAGCGGCGTACGGAAAACCTCGAATCCAGCACCGGTCTCGAAGAGGTTCGCATCCAGATCGGCAGCCAGTCGCAGATTCTGGAACGGATTGTCGCGGCAGGAATCGAGGATTGCAACATGGGCGGAACCGCGCGCGGCGAGCGTGTCGATCACCCGGTCCAGCGTCATCGTCTCAAGTGGCAAATCATAGACGTTTTCGAATTTGGCATCCACGGGCAACAGATAGTTTCGCCGCCCGATCTGAATGCCATGCCCGGCATAGTAGAACACCACATCCGCGCCTTGCGGGATGTTGAGCACAGCGGTGCGCAGAAGCTGTTCAAAGTCGCGCTTGTTCAGGTCATAGCCATCAAAGACCTTGAACCGGAACTCGCGCAGCATCGCAGCAATATCACGGGCATCTTTGGCGGCATTACCCAGATCCACGACATTCTCGTAGTCCTGATTGCCGATCACAATAGCAACGCGCTGGCCGCCCCCGGCCAGTCGCAACCCGCGCGCGCCCTGCGCACGCGCCGTGCCCGACAGGCCGACGCCAAAGGCGCCGGTTGCCGCAAGCGATGCGATCAGGCGAAGGCAATCCCGTTTGCTCAGTTTCATCGGTCCGTCCTCGATCAGCCCCAGCCGCCACCGTCACCGCCACCGCCGCCGCCTTCGTTGTTGTCACTGGGCAGTGTCCTGATTTTCGGTTCTTCGGGCTCGGGTTCGGCCGCCGCAGGAACGCTGGCCGCAGCACGTGTTGCTTGTGACGTTGAAGCTGAAGTCGCTGGCGTAGTTGCAACAGCCGGTTCGGGGGCTGTTGTTGTCGTTGTGGTGGTCTGCCCAGACCAAGGCGGCGTGCAGCCGGCCACAATTACCGTAACTCCAAAAGCGACAGGGATCAGGGTCCTGACCATCACAAATTCTCCTAATATTCTCTTTAAAACGTGATCTGTGGTGAAACTCTAGCGGCTTGAACTTTGCCCTGTCTATGAACTTTGCCACATTGGAACCGCGACACCGGCCCAGACACAGACCTTCCAATCATTAACGTTTACGTTAATTAGCGCTTGTGTTAACAACCACGCATGACTGCTGTTTTGAAAGCCTTCTCTGCACTGTCCGATCAGACCCGCATGTCGATCGTCGAACAGCTCATGGCCGAAGGCGAGTTGGCCGCCGGGGAGCTGATCGAAGGGCGTGGCATGTCGGGCGCCGCCATTTCGCGGCACCTCAAGGTGCTGCGCGAGGCCGGGTTGATCCGTCAGCGCGTGCAGGGAACCCATCGGCTTTATACCATCGATGGTCAGGGTCTGCGGGCGATTGCCGACTGGACGATCTCGAAGCGCGCATTCTGGGAGGCCAGCCTGGACCGGCTGAACGCCGCCATTATCGAAGAGGACCAAACATGAGCGAGTTGCGGCTGGAACGTCACTATCCGATCAGTGCCAAAAAGCTCTTTGCGTGGGTCAGCGATCCGGACAAGTTGTTGAAATGGTGGGGTCCCGAGGGCCTGCACGTGCCCGAGCATGATCTGGATTTTACCCGCAAGGGGCCATGGTATTCGGTCATGGTGAACGACGAGGGGCAGCGCTACAAGGTGTCGGGCCATGTCACCCATGTCGATCCGCCAAAATCGGTTGGCTTCACCTGGGGCTGGCATGATGACGCGGACGCGCGCGGGGCGGAAAGCCATGTGACCCTCACCGTGGAAGGCACTGAAGATGGCGCGCGCTTGATCCTCGATCACCGTGATCTGAGCGATGCCGATATTGCCGCCAACCATGAAAAGGGCTGGATTTCGTCGCTGCGTAAGCTCGACGCACAGTTTCAATAAGCACCAATCGGAGGATTTCATTATGCCACAATTCATCTTTGCCTATCACGGCGGAACCCGCCCCGAGGACCCCGCCGAGGTTGAAAAGACCATGGCCGCCTGGGGCGCGTGGTTCGAGAAAATGGGCCCCTCATTGGAAATCCCCGGCGCGCCGGTTGGCATGTCGAAAACCGTCAGCGCCTCGGGTGTGGCCGATGATGGAGGCGCTAATCCGATCTCTGGCTACACCGTGATCAAGGCTGATTCGATTGAGGCTGCCACCGAAATGGCCAAGGGCTGTCCCATGGTTGTGGACGGGTCAGGCAGTGTCGAGGTGGCGGAAGTCATCGAGATGTAAGCCCGCCACCGGGCGTAGCGGATCAGATGAACCCTTCGGCCGGAGCGATGCGGCCGCATTCGATGCCACGTCGGCTGTGCAGCAGCGGCGTCATGAATTTGCGTGTCGCCGGATGGTCAGGGTCAAGAACACCAAGGCTGACCAGGATCGCCGCAATGGCACATTCGCTGGCGCGGGTGGCGCCATCCATGATCTTGAGCGCGACGCCCATGCGCTTTTCCGGCAGGATCGCGACAAACACCGCCTCTGCGCCGGTCTTGATGGCCGCCACGCCACCGGCGGCGCGCATCAACTCGGTGCAGGCGCGGCGTTCGCCCGCCACCAGTTCGGGGTGTTCCATCATCGCGTTGGTCAATTCGAGCGCCGCAACGCTTTGACGGTCCGCGCGGTCGGCAGCCGAGGCGAACCAGGCCATGGCCCGTGCCAAGCCGGTCAGCGATGTGACGAAATTGGGCGCCGAACAACCGTCGATACCGTGCCCGGGGCTGGCCTCGCCGGTGACTTCTTCGAAGGCAGCTAGGCAGGCCTGCTGTACTGGGTGGTCCATAGAGACATAGTCGGGGCCTGCCCCCATATGCTGGGTCAGGGTCAGAAACCCTGCATGTTTGCCCGAACAGTTGTTGTGAACCTGACAGGGGGTTTCATAGGCGCGGATCAGCGCCTCGCGCGCGTCGCGGTCCTCGGGCACCTGCGGGCCGCAGCGAAAGTCACCGTCATCGAGCCCGAGATGCCCTAGCCAGGCATTGACCCGCTCGGTATGCATCGCCGCACCCTTGTGCGAAGCGCAGGCCAGCGCCAGGTGTTCGGACCCCAACCCGTATTTCGCCGCCGCGCCCGAGGTGATCAGCGGCAGGGCCTGCACCATCTTGCAGGACGAACGGGGAAAGATCACCGCATTGGGGTCGCCCCAGCTGCGCACGATCTGACCGTTATCGTCGCAAATCACGGCATGGCCCAGATGCACGCTTTCCAGAAACGTATTACGCCAGACCTCGGTCATCGCTACGGGTCGTGTCATGAAAATCCTCTCGAAATTCTGCGCGATTTCCTGCCAATCGCTCTTTCGTCCATGGTAGAACATGCGATAATGTGACTATGTCGGCAAGCGTCGGCTGTGCGGTCAAGATGCGCCTTAAAGGTGCGCAGGCACTCTGATTTTGAGGTAGAGACAGTCTAGGAGTCTGGACAGATGGGAACGAAACTGGCGCGTATCGTGGCAGGCATGTGTCTGGCCGGGTTGGCAACCACTGCAAATGCGCAAACATCGGAAAGCTCGAACCGGGTCGCGGTGCAAACCGCCTGGAGCGTGTTTGTCGAGAATGATCCGACCGAATGCTGGATCGTGGCCGCCCCCGAAGAGACGGTGAACACCCGTGGCGGTCGCGTCGTGGCCGTGCGGCGCAGCGATATCCTGCTGTTTGTGTTCTTTCGCCCCAAGGCGGGTGTAAAGGGGCAGGTCACCTTTACCGGCGGCTATCCTTTTGCACCGGGGTCCACGGTGAACCTGAATGTCGGCGGGTCCGAGTTCGAACTCTTCACCGAAGGTGAATGGGCCTGGCCCGCGACGGCCTCTGACGACACCAAGATCGTGACCGCGATGAAGCGCGGCGCGCAGGCGGTTCTGACCGCCCGGTCGGCACGCGGCACCCAGACCAAGGACACTTTCTCGCTGCAGGGCTTCACCGCCGGTATCGAAGACGCTGAGAAGCGCTGCACGGAGTGATCACCCGGTATTGCTGAACAGGCTGCGTGCGCGCTGATTGATCGCACAAGATGTGTTCTGTATTTGTTCTTGCGCATGTGCTAAGATCAGCAACATGCAACTGTCCCTGCTTCCTGACGAGCGTGTGCGACGTCTTCTGTTGGTGGATCAGCATCTGCGTCACCACTATGGCCCACCACCAAAGCACCTGTTGCTCGACCCTGTGTCGCAGCTGGTGATGGCGATGATTGGCGGTCTGACCCATGGCGAGGTGTCCCTTGGATGCTACATGCGGTTGCGCGATCACTTCTGCTGTTGGGAGGATCTGCGCGACGCTCCGGTCGCTGAAATCCACGAAATGATCCGTGCGGTCGAGATATCCGAAAGGAAGGCGCCCAGGCTGAAGGCGGCCCTGCAATTCGTGACCGCAAGCCAGGGTGGCCTGTCGCTTGATTTTCTGGCTGAAATGCCAGCTGACGCGGCGATCATCTGGTTGGAGAAATTGGAAGGCGTTGGGCGCAAGACCTCCGCTGCGGTCCTGAATTTCAGCACCCTGCGCAAAGCCGTTCTGGTCGTAGACACACACCACCTGCGTGTCGCCGCGCGCTTGGGGTTGATCAGCCGCAAGGCCAACATCGAGAAAGCCTATGATACCCTGATGCGTCTGCTGCCCGGTCATTGGGGGGCAAACGAAATGGACGACCATCATCAATTGATAAAACTGCATGGCCAGACACTCTGTCGGCCAATGGTTCCAAAATGCGGATGCTGCCCGGTTCGCGAAGTCTGCAGCTATTCCCGCAACGCCCGGCGATCCCGCTCAGTTTCAAGAGTTACTCGATCCAACCGATCAGCTGCGCCTCTTCGACGCTCACGGCCTACCTGAGTCGATATATTTGCCTGCCAAAGGGCACACCCACTAGAGAACCTGAACGGGGCCGCGCCCGCGTGTCGGAGTTGCGAGGTGTAGCGCAATAAACACGATTCCTTTTGATCTTGCTGCGTCTTCCTATATAGAGGCGCATCTTACGCACAAACCCGAGCCTCGCCATGACCGCCAAAGCGCCGATTACCCAGGACGTGATGACCATCCCCCGCAAGCTGCCGGAGGGAAAGATCAACCTTGTCGGCCTGACTCGCGATCAGCTGCGCGAGACGCTGATCGAACATGGCACGCCGGAAAAGCAGGCCAAGATGCGCACCGGCCAGATCTGGCAGTGGATTTATCAGTGGGGCGTGCGTGATTTCGACGCGATGACCAACCTCGCCAAGGCCTATCGGGCGCAATTGGCCGAAAACTTCGTTATCGAAATTCCCGAGGTGATCACCCGACAGGTATCCGAGGATGGCACCCGCAAATACCTCGTCCGTATCGCGGGCGGACATGAGGTCGAGGTGGTCTATATCCCCGAAGAGGATCGCGGCACGCTTTGTATCTCAAGCCAGGTAGGCTGCACGCTGACCTGTTCCTTCTGCCACACCGGCACGCAGAAACTGGTGCGCAACCTGACGGCGGCGGAAGTTGTCGGTCAGATCATGATGGCGCGCGACGATCTTGACGAATGGCCAACACCCGGCGCGCCCAAGGATGAAACCCGCCTGTTGTCGAACATCGTTCTTATGGGCATGGGCGAGCCGCTGTACAACTTCGACAACGTCCGCGACGCGATGAAGATCGCCATGGATCCCGAGGGGATTTCCCTGTCGCGTCGTCGGATCACACTGTCGACCTCGGGCGTGGTGCCCGAGATCGCGCGCACCGCCGAAGAGATCGGCTGCCTGCTGGCGATCTCGTTCCATGCCACCACAGATGAGACCCGCGATGTGCTGGTCCCGATCAACAAGCGCTGGAATATCGAGCAATTGCTGCAGGCGCTGGCCAGCTATCCCAAAGTGTCGAATTCGGAGCGTATCACCTTTGAATACGTGATGCTGGACGGGGTGAATGACAGCGATGCAGATGCCCGTCGTTTGATCGACCATATCAAGCGCCACAACATTCCGGCCAAGATCAACCTGATCCCGTTCAACGAATGGCCCGGCGCGCCCTATAAGCGTAGCTCCAATAACCGGATCCGGGCCTTCGCCAACATCATCTATCAGGCCGGCTATGCCTCGCCCATCCGCAAGACGCGCGGCGAGGATATAATGGCGGCCTGCGGTCAGTTGAAATCGGCCACCGAACGCGCCCGCAAATCGCGCAAGCAGATCGAGGCCGAGGCTGGTCTACGCCGCTGAGTCCGCGCAACTATTTGGTGAATGCTGCGCCGGAATGCGCTATCCGTGGACGTGATTTGACCTGACATTGCGCTTCAAGGAGCTTTTCCCATGACCCGACGCCTTCTGCTTGCCGCCGCCATCCTGATCAGCAATGCGGTGGGGCTGTTGCTGGCCACGCTGCTTCTGGACGGGTTTTCGGTCGGGCCGCTGTCGCTGCTGATCGTTGTGGTGATCTTCACGGTCATTCAGCTGATCGCCGACCCGCTGGTCACAAAGATCAGCGAAAAGAACCTGCCTGCGCTCAAGGGCGGGGTTGCCCTGGTGGTGATTTTCTTTGGCCTGATCATCACCAGTCTGATCGTCAGCGGTTTCCAGATCGGTGGCATTGCGAATCTGCTGGCTGCGACCCTGCTGGTCTGGCTCGGGTCGCTGATCGCAAACATCCTGATTCCGATGTTTGTGTTCAAGGAACTGCAGGCGCCCACCAAGACCAAATAGGTTAATTGGGGCAATTTTGGAAACGAACTGTCCCGGTTGCCCGCAAAACACCTTATTTCCGGTAAATTCCAGCCCAAGTCACAGGGCAGTGTCATCCTCGTTCTAGAAGGTAACGAGGTTGAGATGATGACTTTTGGCGAAGCCAGCGCGGCTGTGATCGATGCGACCATGCTGGACATGATCCAGCGGGAGAAGGACCTGGCGCTAAGCGCGCGGGAATGGGAATTCCGCCTGGCGGGCATGGGATATGCGATCAAGGCCATGCGCGGCAAGCAGGTGCTGACCAAGTTGCCGCAGGGCACGGTCGTGGGTATTCTACCCGAAAACCTGCACTGACCCGCTAAACTGCCACCACCGCAGCGCCGCTCAGAACATCAATGTTGCGCCCGCCCACCGCGGGATCGGTATTGGCCCGCATATGGGTGACCATGTCACGCACGCGGTTCCAGGCGCCTTCATCAGGATAGATCACGACAACCATGCCTTCGCTGTCGGAGGTGCGGACAAGATAGCCGCCCACGGCGCCCATAGCCTTGAGCTGAGTCAGGTTGTCCAGCGCGCTTTTCTCCAGCGCGGCCTCGTCATGCCCTTTTTCATATCGCCATGTCGAGACGGTCACATAGGCCATCACACCCTCCCTTCGGTCTGTTCGGGGCCGAGTGTAACACGAATCGATGAGGCTTTGGCCGAGGTAGGGCCTACATGGCCGATCTCAGCCACAAGCCATGGCTGGATCGACCGCTCAGAGAATGCCGGGCAGGTTTAGCCCATGCTCACGCGCACAGGTCTTGGCGATGTCATAACCCGCATCCGCATGCCGCCAGACGCCCGAAGCCGGATCGTTCCACAACACCCGTTCCAAGCGTTTCGCCGCCTCAGGTGTGCCATCCGCACAGATGACCACGCCCGCATGCTGGCTGAACCCCATGCCGACCCCGCCGCCATGATGCAGCGACACCCAGGTCGCCCCCGAGGCGGTGTTGATCAGCGCGTTCAGCAGCGGCCAGTCGCTGACTGCGTCCGAGCCATCCAGCATCGCCTCGGTCTCGCGGTTGGGCGAGGCGACAGAGCCTGAATCCAGATGGTCGCGCCCGATCACCACCGGCGCTTTCAATTCGCCACTGGCCACCATCTCGTTGAAGGCCAGCCCGGCCCGGTGCCGGTCGCCCAGCCCGATCCAGCAGATACGGGCGGGCAGGCCCTGAAACGCGATACGCTCCTGCGCCATGTCCAGCCAGTTATGCAGGTGGGTGTTCTCGGGGAACAGCTCCTTCATCTTGGCGTCGGTCTTGTAGATATCCTCCGGATCACCTGACAGGGCGCACCAGCGGAACGGGCCGATACCCTTGCAGAAGAGCGGACGGATGTAGGCGGGAACAAATCCGGGAAAGGCAAAAGCATTTTCCAGCCCCTCATCCTGCGCCACCTGTCTTATGTTGTTGCCGTAATCCAGCGTCGGCACCCCTGCATTCCAGAAATCAACCATCGCCTGTACATGCACGCGCATACTGGCGCAGGCGGCCTTTTCCACCGCTTTAGGATCTGTTTCGCGCTTATCTCGCCACTCCGCCAGCGACCAGCCCTGCGGCAGATAGCCGTTTATCGGATCATGGGCGCTGGTCTGGTCGGTGACGATATCGGGGCGGAGGCCACCAGCCTGCATCCGGGCGTAAATCTCGGGGAAGATATCGGCCGCATTGCCCAGCAGCCCGACGGATTTCGCCTCGCCCGCCTTGGTCCAGCGCGCGATCATTTCAAGCGCTTCGTCCAGCGTGTCGGCGCGTTCATCGACATATTTGGTGCGTAGGCGGAAATCGATCCGGTCCGGGTCGCATTCCACCGCCAGACAGCAAGCCCCGGCAAAAACGGCGGCCAGGGGTTGCGCCCCGCCCATGCCGCCCAGACCCCCGGTCAGAATCCACTTGCCGGTCAGATCACCGCCGTAATGCTGCCGCCCGGCCTCGGCAAAGGTCTCGTAGGTGCCCTGCACGATGCCCTGGGTGCCGATATAGATCCATGACCCGGCGGTCATCTGGCCGTACATCATCAGGCCTTTCTTATCGAGTTCGTTGAAATGATCCCAGGTGGCCCAATGCGGTACTAAATTGGAGTTTGCGATCAAAACCCGAGGTGCGTCGGCATGGGTTCGGATCACCGCCACCGGCTTGCCCGACTGCACGATCAGGGTCTCTTCCGCCTCAAGCTGTTTGAGGCTGGCACAGATCAGGTTGAAATCCTTCCAGGTCCGCGCCGCGCGACCGATACCGCCATAAACCACCAACTCATGCGGGCTTTCGGCCACATCCGGGTGCAGGTTGTTCATCAGCATCCTCAGCGGTGCTTCGGTCTGCCAGCTTTTGGCGTTCAGCTCAGGCCCCGTGGGCGGAAAGACATCGCGGATATTGTGTCGGGGATCGGTCATGCGGGGCTCCAGTTCTTGAGCGTTGTGAGGATTGAGGCCAGCGGGCGGCGCAGCCTGTCCGCCTTGTCTTGCGACCAAGTCCAGGGCGCGGCCTCGGCCATGTAGGTGGATTGCGCCAGCTCCATCTGGATCGCATGCAGCCCCTCTTCGGGTCGGCCGTAGCGACGCGTGGTCCAGCCACCCTTGAAGCGGCCATTGAGCACATGGCTGTAACCGGTCGCGCTGGCGCAGATTTCCTGCACATGCTGTTCCAGCTCTGGCGCGCAGGTGGTGCCGTTATTCGTACCGATATTGAAATCGGGCAATGCGCCGTCAAACAGGAACGGGATATGCGAACGGATCGAGTGGCAATCATACAAGATGGCAAAGCCATGCACCGCGCGCAGACGCTCCAGTTCAGCCGTCAGGGCGGCGTGATAGGGCGCGTGGTACGCTTCGCGGCGACGGATGATCTCCTCGGCGTTGGGTTCCCTACCCGCGCGGTAAATCGGGGCGCCGTTGAAATCGGTTAGGGGACACAGAGAGGTGGTGTTTTGCCCCGGGTAGAGACTGATATCGGTCGGATCACGGTTGACATCGATCACATAACGATGGATGGGCGTTCGAACCGTGGTGATGTCCGCGACCAGCCCGTCATAGAGGCGGTCGATATGCCAATCGGTATCCGCCATCGCCCGACCCATGGCGTTCAGGCGGGACAGGACGTCCCCCGGTATCTGCGTCCCGGTATGGGGCAGGCCCAGCACCAGCGGACTGTCACCGCGCGCCACCTCGATCATGACGGCATCTCTAGCTGCGCCACCTGTTCGAGGGCGCCGGATCGGACCATGGCCGCCGCCGCCTCGATATCTGGAGCCAGATAGCGGTCCTGCGCCAACGCGGGCACGGAGCGTCGCAGATGCGCGATCACCGCCTGCAACCGTTGCGAGGTTGCCAGCGGCGCGCGCGCCTCGATCCCCTGCGCGGCACAAAGCAGCTCGACCCCAAGGATCACCGACAGGTTCTGGCACATTCGCCCCAGCCGCAGCGCGCCGTGGGCGGCCATCGATACGTGATCTTCCTGATTGGCCGAGGTTGGGGTGGAGTCGGTCACGCAGGGATTGGCCAGATGTTTGTTCTCGCTCATCAGGGCGGCGGTCGTCACCTCAGCGATCATGAAGCCCGAGTTCAGCCCCGGATCAGGGGTCAGGAACGGCGGCAGATCGAAGCTGAGCGTCGGGTCCACCATCAGTGCGACGCGGCGCTGGGCGATGGCGCCGATCTCGGCTAGGGCCAGCGCGATCTGATCGGCGGCAAAGCCGACATATTCGGCGTGAAAATTGCCCCCTGACACGATCCGCCCGGCCTCGACCAGCACCAGCGGGTTATCCGTGACCGCGTTGGCCTCGACCTCAAGCGTGCGGGCCGCCATGCGCAGCACGTCCAGCGCGGCGCCAAGAACCTGCGGCTGGCAGCGGATGCAATAGGGGTCCTGTACGCGGTGATCGCCTTCGCGGTGGCTTTCACGGATCTCCGAGCCCTCCATCAGTGCCCGCATGCCCCGCGCCACGTCGATCTGGCCCGCATGGCCGCGCAAGTCGTGGATTTCGGGGACCAGCGGCGCGGTCGAGCCCATGATGGCATCGGTGCTCAGCGACGCGATCACCATCGAGGCGCGCGCCATCCGCAGCCCGTCAAACAGGCCCGTCAGCGCGCAGGCGGTCGAGAATTGCGTGCCATTGATCAACCCCAGCCCGGCCTTGGGGCCCATCGGAACAGGTTCCAGCCCGGCGCGCGCCAATGCTTCGGCGGCGGGCATGCGCTGGCCGTCATGGATCGCCTCACCTGCCCCGATCATCACTGCTGCCATATGCGCCAGCGGCGCCAGATCGCCCGAGGCGCCGACCGAGCCTTGCGAGGGCACAACCGGGATCACGCCCCGCGCCAGCATCGCCTCGATCTGTTCGATCACTGTCCAGGACACACCGGACGCGCCCCGGCCCAGCGACAGGAGTTTCAGCACCATCATCAGGCGTGTCCTATCTGCAGCCAGCGGTTCGCCCACGCCGCAACAATGGGACAGGATCAGGTTGCGCTGCAGATGGGCGGTGTCTTCGGGGGCGATGCGGGTTGAGGCCAGCTTACCAAAGCCGGTGTTGATGCCATAGACCGCCTCTGATCCGGCAGCGGCCTGCGCCACCATCTCGGCAGCGGCGTCAACCGCCGGTTTTGCGGTCCGGTCCAACTGTACCGGGGTCTCCTCACGATAGAGGGCTTCCAATGTAGCGAGCGTGGCCGTGCCGGGCGTCAATACAGTCATGAGCGACCTGCGAAGATTCGAGCATGAAGCGGGTTGAAACCGATGCGATAGGACAGCTCTGCCGGTGTTTCGACATCCCAGACTGCCAGATCTGCGCGCAGCCCCGGTGCAATGCGTCCGCGATCCGACAGACCCAGCGCCTGCGCAGCGTTGCATGTGACACCGGCCAACGCCTCTTCGGGCGTCATGCGGAATAGGGTGCAGCCCATGTTCATGGTCAGCAGCAGCGATGTCAGCGGTGATGAACCCGGATTGCAATCTGTTGCCAGCGCCATCGGTACACGATGCGCGCGGAACGCCTTGATCGGGGGCTGTTGCGTCTCGCGCAGGGTGTAAAACGCACCCGGCAGGATTACCGCAACTGTCCCCGAGGCTGCCATGGCGCGCGCATCCTCCTCGCTTGCGTATTCCAGATGGTCCGCCGACAGGGCGTTGTATCGCACCGCCAGTTGCGTGCCGCCGAGATGGGACAATTGCTCTGCATGCAGTTTGACCGGCAATCCAAGCTCTGCCGCGACGCGGAACACCCGTTCGATCTGATCGGTGTCAAAGGCGATATTTTCGCAGAATCCGTCGACCGCATCGACCAGAGCCTCGTCCCGTGCGACGCGTAGCGTCGGGATGCAGACCTCATCAACATAAGCGTCGCCGCGTCCCTTGTATTCGGGCGGCGTGGCGTGGGCGCCCAGAAAGCTGGTGCTGATCGTGACCGGTCGCTGATGTTCCAGAGCGCGGGCGGCGCGCAGCATGTTCAACTCGGTCTCGCGATCCAAGCCGTAGCCGGATTTGACCTCGACCGTAGTCGCACCTTCGGCGATCAGCGCATCAAGCCGAGGCAGGGCGTTCTCGATCAGCGTCTCCAGCGAGGCCGTCCGTGTGTCGCGCACGGTCGAGATGATGCCACCACCGGCGCGCGCGACCTCTTCATAGCTGGCCCCGTTCAGGCGCATCTCGAATTCGCGAGCGCGATTGCCGCCAAAAACTAGATGGGTGTGGCAATCGATCAATCCCGGCGTGACAAGTCGCCCACCGAGATCGTCACGAGGCCAAGCGATATAATCCTCGGGCAGATCCGCTGCCGGTCCCACCCAGACGATACTGTCCCCCGCTATCGCAATCGCCGCGTGGTGGATCAGGCCATAAGGGGCGCCGCCTGCACTCATCGTTGCGGCATGAAGACCGATCAGGATGCGCTTGGTGGTCACGGAATCTCTCTGAGGATGGTTGCACGGGATAAAGTATGCGGATAAAGTTGTTATGTCTAGTCATAAATGAGAGGCCGAATGCAGGCGATTTTCGCGCAACATGCTTTATTAGGGTCTGATTGGTGCCAAGATGTGCGGGTCTCTCTCGAGGGTCCTTGCATCGGGGCGATCGAGGTCAAAACAACACCCCGACCGGGCGACGAGCAGGTCGACACGCTGTTGCCCGCGCTGGCGAATCTGCATTCGCACAGCTTCCAACGCGCCATAGCCGGTATGACCGAAACGCGTGCGGCGGGTCGCGACAGTTTCTGGACGTGGCGCGAAATGATGTATCGCTTCGTCACCCATCTCACACCGGAACATTACGAGGCTATTGCAGCGCTTGTCTTTCTAGAGATGCAGGAGGCAGGTTATGCCTCGGTCGGCGAGTTTCACTATGTCCACCACCAGCCCGACGGCACGCCCTATGACGCGGTCAGCGAGTTGAGTCAGCGCGTCTTTGCTGCCGCCGCGCAAACCGGGATCGGGCTGACCCATCTGCCGGTACTCTACAGTTATGGCGGTGCACAACGCGCGGAACTTGGCGCGGGTCAGAAGCGGTTTGGCAACGATGTCGGGGCTTATCTCGAATTGGTGGCCGATGCGCGTCAGGCCAGCCGTGCGCTGCCTGCGGATACTCGTGTCGGAATCGCCCCGCATTCACTGCGGGCGACATGCCCCGGGGGTCTGGCCGAACTGCTTGCGGGTCGTGAGGCTCAGCCGATCCACATCCATATCGCCGAACAGATCAAAGAGGTCGAGGATATCAGGCTCTGGCTCGGGGAAACGCCGGTCGCTTGGCTGCTACAGAACGCGCCCGTGGATGACACATGGTGCCTGATCCACGCCACCCACATGACCGAGGCGGAAACCATTGATTTGGCACGCTCCGGCGCCGTTGCGGGCCTTTGCCCGATCACCGAGGCCAATCTGGGGGATGGCCCGTTTAACGGTCCGGCCTATGTGCAATCCGGTGGGCGGTTCGGCATCGGGTCGGATTCGAATGTCTGCATCTCGCTGACCGAGGAGTTGCGGGCGCTGGAGTATTCCCAGCGCTTGCGGGATCACAGCCGCAACGTGATGGTTTCGGGCGAAGGCTCGGTCGGTGCGAATCTCTACCTCTCGGCAGCGACGGGCGGGGCGCAGGCGCTGGGCCGCGACAGTGGCGAGATCAGGACCGGCAAGCTCGCTGATCTGGTTGCCATCGACCGGACCGACCCGGCCTTACTGGCGCTGAGTGACGAGCAGCTTCTGGATGGGCTGTGTTTTGCCGCGAAGGATCGGGTTGTCACCGACCTCTGGTCCGCCGGGCGGCATCAGGTGCGCGCGGGGCGGCATATCGCCCGTGACGCGATTCTGACCAACTACAAGACCACGATAGCGAGGCTGGTCGAGATGATTTGACCTGTCGGCTCATCCCCACAGCAAAATATGAGCATATTGGAGTTATGATCGGATGGCAGAATGACGGACCGCAAGCCCATCAGTTTTCACGATGTCCGGGACGAGGTCATGGCCCGCATTCAAGCCCGCACCTGGCCGCAGGGAACCGTGCTGCCGACCGAGATCGAACTGGCGGCTGAATTCGGCTGCGCACGCGCCACGGTCAACCGCGCTCTGCGCGAATTGGCCGAGCGCGGCATCGTCGACCGGAAACGCAAAAGCGGCACGCGCGTGGCCCTGCACCCCACCAAACAGGCCAAGCTGGAAATTGCCGTCGTCCGTCAGACCATCGAAGAGATGAATGCCACCTATCGCTATTCTCTGGTCAGTCGGAACCTGATGGCCTGCCCTTCCTGGCTGCAGGCCAAGATCGGGCTGACCCATGCCGGTCAGGTTCTGCACCTGTGCTGCATGCATTTCGCCGATGACCGGCCCTTTCAGTTCGAGGAGCGCTGGATCAACGTCCTTGCTGTACCCCATGTGATCGAGGCCGACTTTCTCACCGTGGGTCCAAATGAATGGCTTTTGGCAGAAGTTCCGTTTTCGGATGCGGAGGTGTCTTTCTCTGCTGTGGCTGCATGCGCAACGCTGGGTGAGTTCCTTGCCGTGCCCCCTGGTGCGCCGCTGTTTCAGATGGAGCGGACGACATGGCTCCGCGGCGAGCCGGTGACATTTGTGCGCATGACCTTTCATCAGGGCTATCAGATGCGCACACGTTACTGATTTTCTTGCCCTTGCAGGCTTACTCCGGCGAGCCGATCACCAGTTGGACCGGGTCCAGACCGTCAATCGCGCCCTCGATCCGGTCGCCCGGCTGCACCGGCCCAACCCCGGCTGGCGTTCCTGTCAGCACCAGATCACCGGGCCGCAGGTGATAGAAACCGGACAGGTGCTGCACGATCTCGACGACGCTCCAGACCATCTCGCCGAGTGTCGCGTCCTGTCGCACTTCACCATTTACCGAGAGGTGGATTCTGCTGCCTGAGTGCGGCTGCCAGTCCGATGCCCGGCGCAAAGGCGCGAAAACCGCAGAGCTTTCGACATCCTTGCCCAGGTCCCAGGGCCGCTGTTTCTGTCGCTCGCGAATCTGCACATCGCGACGGGTCATGTCGAGCGCGCAGCAATAGCCGAAAATGGCCGCCTGCGCCGCGTCGGCATCGCCGCGAAACACCTCCGCCCCGATGGCCAGGGCCAGTTCCATCTCGTGGTGATAGTCATCGGTGCCCGGCGGATATGGGACGGTGGCACCGCTGAGCGAGGCGTTGGCAGGGGATTTGGTGAAGTAGAACGGCGCCTCGCGATCAACGCTATTGCCCATTTCTGCGGCATGGGCCTCGTAATTCCGGCCAACACAGAAAATCCGTCCCACGGGATAACCACGCGAATCGCCCGATACGGGTATTACGGGATTGGGTGTGATCTCGAAGAGGGTTTCCATGTCACTCAGGCTCTGTTTCTCGGCACGACTCTGGGTCATCACACCCGCCGGGTCCAGCAGAGAAATCGGCGCAAGCTGCCTTTCACAAAGGGCAATCTCATGCTGCCGGAGCGGAGCAACCGGCCAAAACGGAGGTTTCGCGCCATATTTCGCCAGCAACCTGCAATTGCGTAGGCGCAATTCCGCTCATCGTGTGATATGATGGCGCGAATAATTTTTTTGACCTTGCGAATTAGGTGATTCAGCGTCCAAAGGGAACCTCAAGCTAGCGCTATACGCGCAAATGGGGCAAATATGATCGAGGTTATGGAAGACACGCCGTCGACACGGCTTCCTTCGCAGGTGCGATGCGGCGGAGATGTGTGCGTGACTTCGAGGCAATCGGCCCTAGATACATTGAAGAAGGTCCGGGTATCTGCCGCGAAAGGCAGCTGTGCCCGTGCGACGCGGCAGGACAGTCGCCAAAGCGTCGCGGCTCGAATTCAATTTGGTTACAGCGTCAGTTTTGCCGACGCATCACATAACGGTTCTGCAATTTCTGCAGGCAATGACATCAGAACGCTTCAAGGCGTCGGGGTATCGGATCTATCCCCCAGATCCCGCCCCATTCGTTTCCGGGATAATATTTCTGTTCCGGGTCACGCCTTGATGCTGCGGCAGAAGATGCCGGGCTTCTAGTCCGGCAAATTCCGCTGCGGGCCAGGCACAGCAGCTACACCCGGTCTGGCCTACCCCGTCGGAGAGAACCCCCTCCTCTCCGGCGGGGACCCCTAAAAGTTCAGCCGTTTTCGCGCAGGATATGACCGGCAAGGTAGAGCGAGCCGCAAATCAGCACGCGGGCTTGCGGATCAGCCTCGGTGATCGACCTCAACGCCGTGGCGACATCCTCGGAGGTTGAGGCACGCATACCGACAGAGCGTGCCGCATTGGCGGTTTCGGTTGCAGGCAGTGTGTTGGCCTCGCCCGGGATCGACACGGCGGTCAAGCTGTCGGCCTGTGCCGCAAGCGGGCGCAAATATCCGGTCACATCCTTGGTGTTCAGCATACCGCAGATCATGTGCGTTGGGCGTTTCGGCAGCCGTGCGAGCAGATCTGCCAGCGCGCTGCCGGCAGCCGCATTATGGCCGCCATCAAGCCAAAGCTCGGCCTCGGGTGCGCTGTCGACCAGCGGGCCGGCCCTGAGGCGCTGCATGCGCGCGGGCCATTCGGCTTGAGTCACTGCGGCCTCGTAAGCGGCGTCACCCAGATTCAGATGCCGCAGAACCGCCAGAGCCGCGCCCGCGTTCTGGATCTGATGCGCGCCCAGCAGGTTCGGCAGCGGCAGATCGCGCAGCCCGGTTTCGTCCTGATAGATCAACCGCTCACGTTCTTCGTAGACGTGCCAGTGCTGACCATAGGCCAGCAGCGGCGCGCCCAGCCGGGCGGCGGTGGCTTCGATCACCTCCATCGCCTCGTCGGGTTGCGGGCCCACAATGACCGGCACGCCGCGCTTGATGATCCCGGCCTTCTCGGCTGCGATCTTGGCGATCGTGTCGCCAAGGAACTGCTCATGATCGATCGAGATCGGCGTGATCACGCAGAGCGCCGGATTATCGATCACGTTGGTCGCATCCAGCCTGCCGCCCAGACCCACCTCAAGCAGAGTGTAGTCCGCCTGCACTCGCGAGAAGGCCAGCAGCCCGGCGATGGTCGTAATCTCGAAATAGGTGATCGAAGCACCGTCGTTGGCGGCATAGCAGTCATCCAGCACCGCGCTCAGATCAGCTTCACTGATCAGCGTACCGGCCAACCGAATACGCTCGTGAAATCGCGCCAGATGTGGTGAGGTATAGGCATGCGCCCGCAGCCCGGCGCCTTCGAGCCCGGCGCGGATCATCGCAAGGGTCGAGCCTTTGCCGTTGGTGCCAGCGATATGGATAACCGGCGGCAACCTGTCCTGCGGATTGTCCAGCGCGGCAAGCAAGTGCCACACCCTGTCCAGCGTCAGGTCGATGATCTTGGGGTGCAGCGCCATCATCCGGTCGAGGATGATGTCGGATTGTGCCGCGGTCATTTCTCGGCCGGTGCCTCTTCAGCAGGGTCCTTGGCGGTCTCCGCCTCTGGCTCTGGCGCGGGCAGATCACCGCGCACTGCAGGCGGCTGATTCATCAGCATCCGGGTGATGGTGATCAACTCGTCCCGCATCTCGGTCCGCTTCGTCACCCGGTCGAGCATGCCGTGATCCAGCAGGTATTCGGCGCGCTGGAAGCCTTCGGGCAGCTTCTCGCGGATGGTCTGTTCGATCACGCGCGGCCCGGCGAAACAGATCAGCGCGTTGGGTTCGGAAATGTGCACATCGCCCAGCATCGCGTAAGAGGCCGTGACACCACCGGTGGTCGGGTGGGTCAGAACCACGATATAAGGCAGGCCCGCCTCTTTCAGCATTTCGACCGCCACGGTGGTCCGCGGCATTTGCATCAGCGACAGGATGCCTTCCTGCATGCGCGCGCCACCGGCGGCGGAAAACAGGATCAGCGGGCGCTTGAGCTTCACCGCTTCTTCAGCGGCGGCAATGATCGCGTTGCCCACATACATGCCCATGGACCCGCCCATGAACGAGAAATCCTGCGCGGCGGCGATGATCGGCGTGCGGCCAATCTCGCCATTGGCCACCAGCATCGCTTCTTTTTCGCCGGTTGCCTTCTGGGCGGCCTTCATGCGGTCAGGGTATTTCTTCTGATCGCGGAACTGCAGCGGATCGGCCTTGGGCTCGGGTACCGCGACTTCGGTAAAGACACCGCCATCGAACAGCGCGTTGAATCGCTCACGCGGGGTGATCGCCATGTGGTGGCCGCAATTGGTGCAAACGTTCAGATTGTCGCTGAGCTCGCGATGGAACAGCATGGTTCCGCATTCTTTGCATTTGTGCCAGAGGTTCTCGGGCATCTCTCGGCGGGAAAAGATCGAGTTGATCCGGGGCCGGACGTAGTTGGTGATCCAGTTCATTAAGGAACCTCTGGTGGAACATGCACGCGCTCAAATAAGACGCCGCGCCCGAAAATGCAATCAGCGTCGCATCGCAATCCGTGCCACAAGCCAGGCGCTGACCATCATGATCAGGTCCACAAGCAGCCACAAGCGCAACGTGCCAGTATCGGACATGTCGAACGGCGTCAGGTAGAGAGCCAAGCCGCTGAGCATATCGGGAAAGCCGACGATCAGCAGGGCCACGACATTGTTGGCAAAATGCAGTGCAATGGCGGGTCCCAGCGTTCCCGCGCGCGCCGTGATATCAGCCATCAGCAACCCGAAGAGACCGGTCAGACCGACGATCAGCAGAGCGTTGTCGCCCGCCTGTTCGGGCGAGTAGTGCCCGATTGCGAACAGGATCGACGGCACCACCATCCACACCAGCGGGCTGCGGAAACGTGCCGCGAGCGATTGCTGCAGATAGCCCCGAAACAGGATTTCCTCGGCGCTGACCTGTATCAGCACCGCGAGGAGCGACAGCGGCAACAGGGCGAGCCAGGCGCCTAGCGACAGATTGGGCGTCAGCGGCGCGCCGAAATCATAGGGCGGCAGCAGAAAGACCGCCAGCATCAGCAGAACCAGCAGGCGGAACACCTGCCAGAACTGCCGGACCATCAGGCCGTAATTTCCAGTCACGCTTTGCAGGCCGCGCTTTTGAAGCTGGCGCGTTGCCAGCACAACCCCCAGCGTCATGAAGCCGAAACAGGCCAGCAACAGCAGCATTCCGAACTGCGAATCGCCAGTGATGAAGGACAAGGCAAGCTCTTGCGATCCGGTTGCTGTCAGCATCCGCAGGACGACCGAATACCCCACGAACAGGGTCACCGTGACGATCACCAGCCCGAGCAGCACCCGCCAGATGGCCTGCCGGGGGCGGCACGGGGCGACCAGGCGTTCATGCGCAGCATAGGGCGTGTCAGTCATTGCGAGCTTCACCTGCATCTTCGCGCGTCACGTCGGATATATCCTTGGTATTGGGATCGTAACCACTGTTGATAATGTCCTGAATACGTTCCCCGGCCCCGAACAGATAGCCCGCGACGGTTTCCAGCAACTGTACGGCCACTTCGGCGTCGCTTTCGATCACCGCACGGAACTCTTCACCGCCGATCCTGAGAAACTTGCTATCTTCGCGCGCCACCAGGTTCATGCTCCGGGTGCGGCGCATGATGATTGACAGGTCCCCGATCAGGCGGCCCGGTTCGATTGCGCTGATGATGCGCGCGTCGTCTTCCTCGCCGGGCCAGCGCAGCAGCGCTCCCCCCTCGACAC
The DNA here is from genome assembly GCF_041537905.1 of Ruegeria jejuensis. Taxonomy (NCBI): domain Bacteria; kingdom Pseudomonadati; phylum Pseudomonadota; class Alphaproteobacteria; order Rhodobacterales; family Roseobacteraceae; genus Ruegeria; species Ruegeria jejuensis. The sequence continues at coordinate 42,458 of NZ_JBGRUO010000015.1, forward strand.
AAAGATAGGCGGCATCGGCCTGTTGCCCGGCGGCAAAGATAGTTTGACCTTTCCCGACCTCATACCATTGCGCCGAATACGCCAGAAGCTTCTGGTTGCGTGCGTTGAGATTGCCGAAGAGCTCGGTGCCGGCGATGATGTTGAGCTTCCGGCTCAGGTCTGCCGCGCCGCGTTCGTCCAGCCCATCCATCTGCCGCGCGGAAACGCCGTCAATACGGCCGTTTTCGATGTCGATGAATAAGTCATAGGCTTCGGGATGGGCAAAGCTGTCTTCCATGAAGATCATGATGGATTTCGGCAGCAGCTCACGCAGCCGCTGCCGCGTCCGCAACCGGCTTTGGGAATCATGGCTGGCTAGTGCTTTGTCGAGGATCAGGATATCGGGCCGCTTGATGCCCGCGCGGGAAAACGCGGTTCGTTCCTGGAACACTGTCGGCAGGCTGTTTCCGCCCAGCCCCGAGGGCAGGTCATAGATGATCGCGGCAAGGCGCCGTTGCAGCCCGGCTTCGGTCAATACATCAGCGACCACATCCTCGATCTCTTCGGCGCGCGCGCCCGCCATCTGCGACACCAGCCCGAACAGCGCGTTTTCGGCAACGCTGAGCCGCGGCAGGTAGCGATCCTCGCTGACGGTTTCGAACATGCCTTGCGACGCCTTGGTCAGCCGTCCGGAATGAGCGTGGCGCATGGCAAGGATCTTGTCCTTGAACGCGTCGGTGAAACTTGGCCCGATCTGTTCGGCGGTCAGCAGGAAGGGAACGGTGACCAGCAACGCCGCCTCGTCGTGACTTACGGCATTGTCGCCGCCCCGGTCGCGACGCTCGGCAATGTCCAGCAGCCGATTGTAGAGGGTTTCGTCCAGGCCCAGACGTTGAAACAGCGGGTGGTCGGTTCCGTCCCGGCCGAATGTCTGCCTGAGCTCGTCCATTACGGTGGCGGCGATCAGCATGGCCTCGTCATCCAGGCCCAGCTCTCCCATCATCGAGATGAATTCGTCGTTTTTGACCAGTGCCTCTGCCGGAAGATCGCGGGTTGGTGCAGCGAAGAGCAGGTTGCCACCGATAGGGACCGCCGGATTGAACTTTTCCCGATCGAAGCGGTAGACCAGTTCATCCAGTTCGCGCGCTTTGAGAGCCTGCCAGACCTTGTCACGCAGCGCCACGATTTCACGCGCCAGCGCGCGGTGCACGTCCGGATCGAGCTTGGACCGCAGGGTACGGCGCAGCATGAATTCATCGATCCCCATGGCCTCGACCAGCTTGAACCACCAGTCGCGGATACCCTCGCCATCGGGCAGATCGGCAAGGCTGGGATCAAGCCAGTTCTCGTCCAGCGAATCGCCGCTGTTACCCGCGCGCACCGCTTCGATCTGCTTTCGATCAGGCTGGCGCGGATGTTCAATGTCGCGCAGCGGTCTTGCGCGCAGCGGCATCAAAAGGTTGTCGCCCAGCGTGCCGTCAAACAGATAGGGTCGCGAATGGGCATAACCGACGCGCGCGGCGATCACTGCCTGATGCAGTTCTTTTACATTATGCCCCGACAGGATCACATCACCATGCGACGGCAGTATTTCGCGGGTCAGAAGCTGTGCCAGCGCGGTGCGCTCGGATTGTCTGCTGGACCGGATCGCCACCCGCGCACCGGGCGGGATCGTCATGTTGACGTCTTCCAGGATGGTGTTGCCGTCCCGGTCCCGCACCGTCACATTGCGCAACTCGACCGCACCATTCAGATGCGGGATTGTGCTTGGTTCCCCATCAAACAGCTCGGGCGGGATCATGTTGCGCGGCGCAAAACGCTCGGTGACGATTTCCCAGCGCAGTGACATGTCCTGAACCTGATTGTAGTAGGTCAGCAGTTCCTTCCAGGGGCTCGACAGATCCTTATAGGCGGCAAGGGCTGCCACCAGCGCACCCACCGTGATCTCGCCCTTGATCGCCAGATACCCACCTGCCGAATAGAAAAAGAACGGAGTCATCTGCGTGATCAGATTGTTCAGGAACTTCATGAAGAATTTCTTCTGATAGATCTTGAACCTGATATCGAACAGCTTGCCCAACCGGCTGGTGAACATCGCCAGCCGATAACGCCAGCCGCCATTGGCACGCAGATCCGAGATACCCGCCGCGCTTTCTCCGATTTCCGAGGACAGGCGGCGGACCTGCTGGATGCGGTCCTTGTTCAGCAGGTTGATCTGACGCTGCAGCATCGGGATCAGCCAGGCCTGCAGCGGGATCAGAGCGATCGAGGCAAGCCCGAACCAGACGCTTTGCATGAACAGAAAGGTCACGATGGTCAGCATCTGACCCAGCTGAAACACCGGCTGCGCCACAGCATCGCCCATCAAACCGCCCATCGGCTCAGCCTCGGAGGTGATCATCGAGACCAGCTCGCCCTGGCTGGTGGTCGCGAAATAGGGGCGGGGAAAGCGCATCATGCGGCTGATCAACTGATAGCGCAGCCGCCGCAGCATCCGTTCCGACAGCACACCTTTCATCGTGTTGATGCGCATTTTCATGAACCCGCTGGCGATCACCGTGGCCAGAAACGCAAAACATAGCACCAGCAGATACTGCACCTGCGTCAGGTCGAAGCCCCACAGGTTAATCACGTCGGTGGTTGCGCCAATGGCGTCGTTGATGATGCGCTTGGGCAGTTCCAGCGAGGCATAGAGGAACGGAAAAGAGATCACCGTCAGCATCAGCAGGAATAGCTGTTGCCGTTTCGAATGTTTCCAGATGAATGAAAACAATGTGGGTTCCATGACCCGTCCCTCGTTTCAGGTAAAATGTTCCACGGCTCGGCGCGGAAATTCCACTGTCACCGGATTGACGGACGGTAAGCACTGACCCGGTGGATTGCAAGATGCGGGGATCAAAGGATTTCCATGACACTTGTGTCGCCCGCGGCGGGGGGCTATTGCCATCTGAACCATTCTTCCGGGAGTCCAGCCATGCTCAAGCGCAAGTTCGACAAGACCAAATTGCCCAGCCGCCATGTGACCGAGGGGCCAGAGCGCGCGCCGCACCGGTCCTACCTCTATGCGATGGGGATCAGCGAGGATGAGATCCATCAGCCGCTGATCGGCGTCGCGACATGCTGGAACGAGGCCGCGCCCTGCAACATCGCGCTCAGCCGCCAGGCACAGGCCGTGAAGCTGGGCGTCAAGGCCGCCAGCGGCACCCCGCGCGAGTTTACCACCATCACCGTCACCGACGGGATCGCCATGGGCCATGAAGGCATGCGCTCGTCGCTGGCCTCGCGTGAGGCAATCGCCGACACGGTCGAACTGACCATGCGCGGCCATTGCTATGACGCCATCGTGGGTCTGGCGGGTTGTGACAAGTCGCTGCCGGGGATGATGATGGCAATGATCCGGCTGAATGTGCCGTCGGTCTTCATCTATGGCGGCTCGATCCTGCCCGGCCGGCTGGAAGGCAAGGACGTCACTGTTCAGGACGTGTTCGAGGCCGTTGGCCAGCATCAGGCGGGCAACATGACCACTTGCGAGCTGGAGAAGCTGGAACAGGTGGCCTGCCCCAGCGCCGGGGCCTGCGGCGGGCAGTTCACTGCCAACACCATGGCCTGTGTGTCCGAGGCGATCGGGCTGGCGCTGTTCAACTCGTCGGGCGCACCCGCGCCCTATGAGAGCCGCGATCAATATGCCGAAGCTTCGGGCGTTGCGGTGATGAACCTGATCGAGAAAAACATCCGCGCCCGCGATATCGTCACGCTGAAATCGCTGGAAAACGCCGCACGCATCGTGGCCTGCACGGGCGGCTCGACCAATGCGGGCCTACACCTGCCCGCGATGGCGCATGAGGCCGGGATCGATTTCTATCTGGAAGACGTCTGCGAGATTTTCCGCGACACGCCCTATTTCGTCGACCTGAAACCGGGCGGGCAGTTCGTGGCCAAGGACCTCTATGAGGCGGGCGGCGTGCCTGCGGTGATGAAAGAGCTCAGCAAGGCCGGGCTGCTGCACGAGGATTGCATGACCGCGTCGGGCTATTCGGTGGGCGAAGAGCTTGAAAAAGTAGACCGCGCTGCTGATGGCCGGGTCATTCATCCGGTTGAAACCCCGCTCTCGACCACCGGCGGTGTGGTCGGTTTGAAGGGCAATCTGGCCCCCGAAGGCGCCATCGTGAAGATCGCGGGGATGAGTGAGGAACAACTCAGCTTCACCGGTCCGGCGCGCGTTTTCGAATGCGAACAGGATGCCTTCGACGCGGTGCAAAAACGCGAATACGAAGAAGGCGACGTGTTCGTCATCCGCAACGAGGGTCCGTCAGGCGGCCCCGGCATGCGCGAGATGCTGGCGACCACGGCGGCTTTGTCCGGTCAGGGCATGGGCAAAAAGGTGGCGCTGATCACCGATGGCCGGTTCTCGGGCGCGACACGCGGGTTCTGCGTGGGCCATGTTGGCCCCGAGGCGGCCCATGGCGGTCCCATCGCGCTGCTGCAAAACGGTGACATGATCACGCTCAACGCTATCGAGGGCGCGATCTCGGTCGATCTCAGCGATGACGAGCTTGCCGCGCGAAAGGCGGCGTGGTCCGGCCCGCGCGAGACGATCTATGCCTCGGGTGCGTTGTGGAAATACGCGCAGCTTGTCGGCGAGACCTACAAGGGCGCGGTGACCCATCCCGGCGGCAAGGCGGAAAAGCATGAATATATGGACCTCTAAGGTCCGTATCGCCGCGCTGTCTTTGGCGCTGCTTGGGGGGTGCGACGAGCTGACAGAGCCGCAGCACGGGCAGGCTTTGCCCAGCTCTGCGGTGCTGGCGGGCGGTGATATCGTGCTGCGCGCACCGCGCGGCTATTGCGTCGAACAGCGCTCTGTCCGGAACGGCAGCAGCAACAGCTTTGCCCTGCTGGCGCGCTGCGACACGCTGGGCGCGGGCAGGGGCTCTGCCAGCCAGGGATTTGCGCTGATCACGGTCACCACCGAAGCCCGCGCCGATGCGGTCCAGCCGGATGCAGACGCGATCGCGCGTTCCGCCGCCCCGGCCAAACCCGGCGCCAGCCGCGACTATGGCGACCTCGCGATTGTGCGTTTCGACGAGACGGCCCATCGGGTGAGCGGCGCGAGTCCGCAGGTCTGGCGCACCGCATTTGTGGAGAATGGCAACGTGGTCGCGCTGGCGCTTTACGCCGAAGAGGGTAGCCCGATGCTGGGCGACCGGGGCGCGCGCATCCTGTCCGAACTGGCCCGTCGCACCCGCGCAGCCAGCGCCCAGGTTGCGCCCGGCCAAGGCTGATCATCCCTCACCTGGACAAAAAAACCACCTTCGACGCGTTAATGGGTTTATCTGGTTAAGGTCCTTTCGATACACAGGAGGGACAACATGTCATCAACGGCAAACGGAAAATGAGCAGGGTTCTGGATCGGTTGTTCCACAATCGCGCGTTGCGGCGCTGGCAGCTGGCGGCACAGGAGGCGGGCGATCTCGACCTGTCGGCCCTGCGCCAGCAGCGCAATCAGGCACGGGCGTTGCGCAGGCATCTGGATCAGCTGATTCACGTGGCCGACGGGCGTCTGGCGCGGCCCGAGATCGGGTCGTCGTTCTTTTCCAAACCACATGGCACCGATTGGTCCTGGCGGCCCGAATTGTGGCGCGGGCCCTTGCCGGTGTCCGGGATCGCCTCGGCCCGGAACCGCTCGTCGCTGGGGGGCGAGGTGACGCTGTTTCACGACTGCAGCCAGTCCGAACTGACCCTTCGGCAATGTCGCAATCTGCGGGAAGAAGATCTAGCCCCTTTTGGGCTGCGCATGGATGTGCTGCGTTTTGAGGGCTCGTTCCTGTCGCTGGTGGTCGACTTTCCGCCCGAGGCCACGGAGGGGCTGTCGCGCGGGCATCTGATCCGGGTTGACACCACGATCACTTCGGAAAAAACCATCGAGACCTTTGCCCGCCTGAACATCCGCCATGGTCCCAATACCGAACAGATCACCCGCGAGTTACCTCTGGGCGACGAGGATGTGATGGTTGAATTTGACCTTGCCTATTCCCGCCTGAACGAAAAACGTATCGAGAAGATCTGGCTCGACCTGATCTTCGAGGCGCCCGATTTCAATCAGGTTGTCATCCGCGATCTGACCCTGTGCCGGGTCCGCCGCGCCGCATTGTAAGGGGGCTGCATGAGCGAGCTGACACTCACCAAGATCCGGCTGAGCAACGGCATCTGGCAAGGCCGTCTGACCGGCGCGCCGGCGGGCCAGCGTCCCGAGATCGGCGTGCGCCATCACGATGAGCCGGTCGAAACGGTCGAGTTGACCGAGGGCGAGAGCGGTGATTGGGACCTGAAGATCACCATACCGGCGCTCGCAATTGCTGACGGGGTCCAGAGCTTTGTGATCTTCGACCCGGCGACGGGTGCCAAGCTGGGCGACTTCGCGTTGATCGTGGGCGAGGCGGCATCAGAGCATCTGCGCGCCGAGGTCGACCTGCTGCGCGCCGAACTGGACATGCTCAAGCGTGCCTTCCGGCGTCATTGCATCGAGACCAGCTAGGGTCCGAGGCAGCATTCTACCGTTCGAGCCGATCCATGAGTCGCATGGCCCGGATGGCGGTTTCCATACCGGCCAGTTTGAGCGCGCGCAGTGGGACACGGCGCGGCGGTGTGATCGGAAATGGCAGGCTTTCGGGCGGCGCGCCTAGCGCGCGTTCCGCCAGAACGCGGCCCATCACATGCGACATCGCCACGCCCCTGCCATTGTACCCCAACCCGATCAGCAGGCCGGGCTCCGGTTCATGCAGGTGCGGCAGATGATCGTCGGTGATGGCGATGGTCCCGCCCCATTCATGGGTCCACTCGGCCTGCTCAAGCTGCGGATAGACGCGGCACGCATCGCGTTTCAGCCAGTCGAAGCCGCTCAGCCCGCCCCGCCTGTCCATCCGACCCAGACCGCCATAGACCATGCGATTGTCCGGCTCGCGACGCGCATACATGATCACGCGGCGACTGTCCGAGATCGTGTGCCCCTCGGGCAGGATTTCTGCCGCCACCGAGTCGGGCAGCGGGGCGGTGGCGATCTGGATGGGAGTCAGGGGAATGATGGTCTTTGGCAAGTCCGGCAACAGCGCCGCACTGTAGCCGTTGGTGGCAACGATCACCTGTTCGGAGGTGATCGTGCCGTGCGGGGTGCGGATGATCCAGGCGCCATCGCGTCGCTCAAGCGCCTGTGCCGGGGTCTGTCCGAAAATTCTCGCCCCCCGTGCTTTGGCCGCCTGCGCCACACCGCGCGCCAGCATAAGGGGCTGCACCGCGCCGCCGCGCGGGGTGAGAACGCCATGGTCATAGGCCTTGGTGCCCGTTCTTTGCGACAGATCGGAACCCGAGAGCATCTCCATCCCCGCCCCAAAACGGTTCCAGGCGTGAAGATCGGCCTCGGCCTTACGTCGCGCAGCATCGGAATGCAGCACCCTGAGCCAACCCGCCTGCCGTGCCCGGCAGTCGATCTGGTATCGGTCAATCAGCGCAAAAAGCTCATCGGCGGAGTTCAGCGAGACCTCGGCCAGCTGCTCGAACCGGGTTGGGCCGACCCGGCTCTGCAGCTGGGTTGGCGAATTGAACGGCAGCATCGGATTCACTTGACCACCATTGCGCCCCGACGCGCCCCAACCAACATCACCGCTATCGATCACGGCAACTTCTGACCCGGCCTCGGCCAGCGCCAGCGCCGCCCGCAGGCCGGTAAACCCCGCGCCGATGATTGCTACATCCGCGCGCAACGTGTCCTTCAAAGGTGGGTTGGGTTCATTCTCTGGCGCGGTATCGAGCCAGATCGAAGCGGGCCAGGAAACAGGTGTGATGCTCATGTTCTCTCGCAATGCAGAACTCGTGTTCCAGTATGTGAGAGCATTGCGCGCCCTGTCAATCGTCTTAAGCCGGCGCCGCACCGCCGATCCGGTCCGAGACAGCGCGCGCCGTTTCTTGCACTCTTGCAGCAAGGGCAACGAAACTGTCTTGATCGATATTGGCCGTGAGGGTCCAGAGCGACAGGCAGGCGGCGACCCTGTTCTGTTCGTTCCAGACCGGGGCGGACATGCCCATGACCTGCAGGAATTCTTCGCGAATCGCGGTGGCGTATCCGGCCTCTTGAATCTGCGGCAATTCGGCCAACAGAGCGTCGGATGAGGTGTGGGTGAACTCGGTGTATTTTTCAAAGGATGCCGAATCCAGATAGGTCTGCAAACGCCTGTCCGACAGATGCGCCAGAAACATCTTACCAGCCGCGGTGCAGTGCAGCGGCGCGCGATCTCCGGCGCGGGGCGCATAGCGAACAGCGTCGAAATTCACTGTTCTGAGATACAGGATCGCATCCTGATCCAGCACCACCAGTGCCGCGTTCATCTTGGTTTCTTCGCTCAGCCGGGTCATCGGGTCCGCCGCCGCCTGTTGCAGATCCGACCGGTTCCAGGCCGCGTGCGCCCATTGATGAAACCGGGAGCCGGTCTTGTAGGTCCGGCTTTCCGCGTCATACTCGACAAGACCTTCGCCTTGCAGGACCGCCAGAATCCGGTGGCAGGAACTTTTGACGAATTGGGTATCCGCCACGATCTCGGAAAAGGCCATCGGTTGCCGGGCATGGGTGAGCACGTCCATGATGATGGCGCATTTGGTGACGATCGAACTTTCAGCGGATCTGCCCATCCATGGCTCCTTTCTGTCTCATGCGATGCGGAACCGGTGGTTGGTGAAGGTCAAAAATTGACCAGTTCGGTCTCGGCAATGCGGGGTCGTTTGAGAAAAAAGTTGACGTTTCGCAAGGTCACTGAATACTCTTTTATTCCAGAACGCAAGTTCTGCATAACGATAGATGGGGGCCCGCCTAGTATTCAGATCACGCGCTTTGGACAACAGGACAAAGCCGCTTGAGTGGGTCATAATGATGGTGCGGCACACCTCGCGAAATTGCCCAACAGGAGGACAACATGAAGAAAACACTAGCAACATTAGCTGCATCCGGGATGCTCGCATTCGCGGGTCAATCAGCGGTGGCACAGGAAGAGATCACAGTGGCCTACTTCCTGGAATGGCCGATGCCATTCCTGGCGGCCAAAGCCTCGGGTGCTTATGACGAAGCACTTGGCAAGAAGGTCAACTGGGTATCCTTCGAGACCGGCACGGCGATGAGCGCGGCCATGGCCTCGGGAGATGTGCAAATCGCGGTGTCGCAGGGTCTGCCACCCTTTGTGGTTGCCACTTCAGGTGGGCAAGACCTCCAGATAGTTGATGTGGCTGTCAGCTACGCGGAAAACCAAGGCTGCGCTGTACACTCCGATCTCGAGATCGACAAGGATTCTGCTGGTGAGCTGGCTGGTAAGAAGGTAGCCGTTCCGCTCGGAACAGCGGCGCATTACAGCTTCATTCGTCAAATGGAGCATTTTGGCGTTCCGCTCGACAGCCTCCAGATTGTTGATATGCCGCCGCCAGAAGGTGCCAACGCATTGGGCCAGAAAGCGGTCGACTTCGCCTGTGGCTATGGCGGTGGCTGGGCAAACATGCAGGAGTTTGGCGACGTTTTGCTGACCGGCGATGAGAAGCAAGAACTGGGCATTCTCGTATTTGACGTAACATCCTCGCCAGCATCATTTGTTGCAGAGAATGGTGATGTGGTCGCTGAATTCGTCAAGGTGACCGCTGCAGCAAATGCGGAATGGAATGCTAACCACAGCGATGAAATGCTGGCTGTGATTGCAAAAGAGTCCGGCATGGACGTCGAAGCCGCAAAAGGCGCGATTTCGACCATGAAATTCCCGTCTGTCGATGATCAGCTTTCCGAGACATGGCTTGGCGGCAATGCTGCAACGTTCATGAAAGGCGTTGCGGATGTCTTTGTGGGAGCGGGTTCGATCGACTCGGCGCTCGACAGCTATGAAGACGCGGTCAACACGGGTCCGCTCAGCGCAGCGTCCGGTTCGTAACACCTGGTTGCCTGGCGCGAAGACAGCATCGCGCCAGGCAACAATCAGACGTCGGGTGAACAGCGCGGATTGCCCGGCATGTCAATTTGGCAATCGACAGGTGAGGACGGATGACCGGACTATCGATACAAGACCTTTCCATGCGCTTTGAGCTCCCTAATGGCAGTGCGGTTCAAGCCCTTGAAAACGTGTCTATGGAGTTGAAAGAAGGCGAGTTGCTGAGTGTTCTCGGCCCTTCGGGATGCGGCAAGACAACCTTGCTGAACATCGTTGCCGGGTTCCTGGCGCCAACAAGTGGAAAGCTCATACTGAACGGCCACGAAATCACCGGCCCGGATGCCGAGCGGGGGATGGTGTTCCAGAAGGGGGCATTATTCGAATGGATGTCGGTGCGTGAAAATGTCGGCTTTGGTCCCAAGATGAAGGGAATGCCCGAAGGTGAAAAAGCCGAAATCGTTGACCATCTTCTGGACGTTGTCGGCTTGCAGGACTTCAAGGAAAAGGCGGTTTACGAATTGTCTGGCGGCATGCAGCAGCGTGTGGCGCTGGCGCGGTGCTTGGCCAACGATCCCGATGTCATCCTCATGGATGAGCCTTTGGGCGCGCTCGACGCGCTGACCCGCGAAAAAATGCAGAGCCTTGTCCTGAAGCTGTGGAAAGAGACCGGAAAGACAATCATCCTGATCACCCATTCGGTGGAAGAAGCGCTGTTGCTGGGCGAGCGGTTGATCGTCATGGCGCCACGTCCGGGTCGTATTCACAAGGAGTATAGGCTTCCCTTTGCTGAACTGGGGGTCGGGGCCGATCTGCGCGAAGTTAAGAAACATCCCGATTTTGGCCCCAAGCGCGAGGAAATTCTCTCGATGATCTGGGACATGGAAGAAGAAATCATGGGACGCACGGAGGACGCCGCATGACCGGATTTTTTGTTCTCTTCATCTATCTCGGGATCTTTGCTGCGTCGTACTTCATCGTGACGAAGGTTGTTCATCACGCAACGATTCGGGACTACACGTCGCTTAAGACGGTGACATTCGGCGACGAAAGCGCGGTCCGACCGAACCGGGTGGCCGGCGTCATCTCGATCATCACCATCTTCTTCATCTGGGGCATGTTCACGGGCTCGGCCCTGTTACCCAAGTTCCTCCATGCACCGGGACCGTTCGTGGGCACCACAGAGTTCACCTATACGGTCGAGGCAAACGGGGAAACGGATGATGCGACCGTTACGGTCGTTGTCTATCCCCGTGACGAAAAGGTAGATCCGCCCGAGGTCGATCCAGGTGACGGGCTTGCCAAGAATGATTCGATCTCCATCGCGCAATGGAGAACGGGACTGGTTCGCGTCGACACAAATGACGATGTCAGCAAGAGCGATGGCGCGGAAGTCATTGCAATCGATGGCCAGCCGATCAAACGTGGCGAGACCGTTCAGATCGAAAACGGGTCGGTCACGCTGTCCGACAAAGGCACACCAAATGTCGCGCCCAGCCGTGGCTGGCAGATGGAACCGCTGTATCTGCCGCCGCCGGAAGAGGTCTGGAAGAGGACCGTGACCGTTCTGAGCGAGGGGTTCCGAAACTTCACCCTGTGGGAACATCTGGGCTATTCGTTGTTCCGCGTTATTGCGGGTTTCCTATTGGGCGCACTTGTCGGAATCCCGTTAGGATATGCGATGGGTCTGAGCGACTGGTTCCGCGGCTGGTTTGATCCCATCGTGGAATTCATGCGCCCGGTGCCGCCGCTGGCCCTGATCCCCCTGGTGATCATCTGGTTCGGCATCGGCGAGGGCGGCAAGATCATCCTGCTGTTTCTGGCGGCGTTGTGGATCATGGCGATTGCCGCGCGATCCGGCGTGTCGGGCGTGAACATTTCCAAGGTGCACGCGGCCTACTCGCTTGGCGCAAGCAAATGGCAGATCATGCGCTATGTGATCATCCCAAACTCTCTGCCCGAGATATTCACGGGTGCGCGCGTGGCAATGGGGGTCTGTTGGGGCACGGTTGTTGCCGCAGAACTGGTTGCTGCGGAACAAGGTGCCGGCATGATGATCATGGTCGCGTCGCGGTTCCAGAATACCGATATCGTGATCCTCGGTATCATCCTGATCGGCATCATCGGCTTTGGCATCGACATGCTGATGCGCTGGGCCGAGCGCGTGCTGGTGCCCTGGAAAGGCAAGAGCTGATCCAATGAAAACCGCCGCCGCGAGGGATCGCGGCGGCGGATGTCTCATGCAACGTGCGTGATGATTAAGGGCATCCTGGCAGCGTTAGCTGCCCATCTCCAGCGTCCACCAGATCTTGCCGTTGTTTTCCTGAAACCACGAAAAGCCCATGTTGCGGGCCTGCGGGTCCATGATGACCGACCTTGTGCCGGGCTGTTCCATCCAGGCAGACAGGGTTTCAAGCTCGGTCTCGTAGGATTCCGAGATCGCCTCGCCCAGGAACTGGCCAAAATATCCGGCGCGCTGGGCGCGATCCAGCGGCGACGAACCGTCCGAGCCGAAATGCCAGGGGCGGTTTTGTACCGACATGTCGCGTGCGTGCGTCGCGGCCGCTGCGTTGAGCTGCGCGTTCAACTGCACCGTCGACAGCCCGGCAGCCGAGCGCAGGGAATTGACCGAATCAAGCATCCGGAACTGGACCTTCGATCCGTCTCCCCTGATTCGGTACACGCCCGAGCCGTTATTCTCATATGAGGGCGTGCAGGCAGCCAGAGCCCCCATCAGCATCCCGACAAGCAAAACTAGACGCAACATCCTGTCACCTTGAGCCGTTTCTTTACCGGCAGATACAGCGAGCCGCGCTCAGGTGCAAATGCGCGTGTGCAACACAGCGCCCAAGAGATGCGGTTTGATTTGCGACTGAGGCTTTCCGGCAATATCATGCCAGCAGGTTCTTTTGTTCTGAATTGAGGTCCAAACTATGAAGCGGAAGTGCATTCCCCCCCAGACGCGGCGCGGTTTTCTTGCTGGCGCGGCATCGGTGCTGGCCTCGCCCGCGCTGGCGCAATACATTCCCGGCGATCCCCTGCGGCCCGCGCCAGAAGACGAACCAGCGGTTGATCGCAACATTTCGAGCTTTCGCGCACTCAGCTGGCAGCCCTATTTCTCGAACACCAGAAACGGTGCGATTCTTGTGGATACACAGTCGCGCGCCCTGCATTACTGGTCCGAAGATCAGTCCATTTATAAGCTTTACCCATCTTCCGTACCGCTGACCGAGGACATGACCCGGCGCGGACGCACAAGCGTGATCCGAAAGGTCGAAGGCCCCACCTGGGCACCGACCCCGTCAATGAAGAGGCGCAACCCGGAATGGCCCGATTTCATTCCGGCGGGCCCGGACAATCCGCTGGGCACCCATGCGCTCTACCTGAGCTGGAAATACTATCGTATCCACGGCACCCATGACACGCGCAAGATCGGCCGTCGGTCATCCAATGGCTGTATCGGGCTTTATAACGAGCACATCGCCGAGCTTTTCTCGATGACGAATGTGGGTACACAAGTGTTGCTAATTTGACGACATTTGGCGGTTCAAAGGTGGAGAATGGGCAACAACCATTTGCAATCCCAGCTTATAGTTGCTTAGAAAACCCCACGAGGTAAGTCTTGAGAGTGCGGTTTGGAAATACCGAATCGTACGCATCCTGGAGGTTAATATGAAGAAACTCGTTCTCGCCGCTGCCCTGACTGCTGCAGCTTCGACCGCATTCGCCGGTAACCTGGAAGAGCCCGTTGTTGAGCCGCCGGTCATCGTTGAAGAGACCCAAGGTTCGTCGGGTGGCATCTGGCTGCCGCTGATCCTGCTGGTCATCGCGGGCGCGGCTATCGCAGCTAGCTAAGCTGACGATACAAGATCTTGGAAAAGGCGGTGGCTTTTGCCCCGCCTTTTTCTTTTGCGCTCAGTCCAGCCAGCCCTTCAGGTTGTCCTCGACCACTTTCGAGAGTGCTGAGATATGGGCGGCGTCATCATTGAGGCAGGGAATATAGGTGAAGGCCTCGCCACCCGCCTCTTCGAAACTCTCCTTGATCTCTTCGTTGATCTCTTCCAGCGTTTCGATGCAATCGGCCGAGAAGGCGGGCGCGCAGACAGCGATATTCTTCTTACCCTGCCGCGCCAGTTCGGCCACGTGATCCACCGTATAGGGTTTCAACCACTCCTCCGGCCCGAATCTTGACTGGAAGGTCGAGACGATGTCGGTCTCAGCCCAACCCAGACGTTCTTTCAGCAGGCGCGTGGTTTTTACGCATTGGCAGTGATAGGGATCGCCCTGCTGCAAATAACGCTCTGGCATGCCGTGATAGGAACACACGAGGATGTCGGGCCGATCATCGAGCTTGGCATAGGCCGTCTCGATCGACCGCGCGAGCGCGTCGATATAGGCGGGTTCGTCGTAATAGGCCGGGACCGTCCGGCTTGAGGGTTGCCAGGCCTCGTCCATCAGCGCCCGAAAGAACTGATCGTTTGCGGTGGCCGAAGTGGCCCCCGCATAGTGCGGATAGAGCGGGAAGAACAGGATGCGGTCGCATCCGGCCTCGACCATCACGCGCACCTTCGATTTGGTCGACGGGTTACCGTAGCGCATGCAGAAATCAACCATCACCCGGTCGCCATAGCGCGCGTGCAGCGCCTCGGACATTTTTGTGGTCTGGTCCTTGGTGATCGTCATCAGCGGGCTTTCGCTGCGGTCATGGTTCCAGATCGACTTATAGGCCGCGCCCGAGGTGAAGGGCCGTTTCGTCAGGATGATCAATTGCAACAGCGGCTGCCATTTCCACGCCGGATAATCGATCACCCGCTGATCCGAGAGGAACTCGTTCAGGTATCGCCGCATCGGCCAGTAGGTGTAGTTGTCGGGTGTGCCCAGATTGGCCAGCAAAACGCCCACCTTGCCCATGCGAATCGGCGGGTGATCTGCCGGGGCGTGTTGCGGGCGGGCAGCGGGCTGGGTGGCGTCTAGCATCTGGGGCGTCCTGGGTTTTGAGCGTTGTCTTTGCAGATAAATGGAATGTTGCTGGCGTCAATCGGGCAGTTTTGTCTCACCTGTGCCCAGCGCTTCGGCCAGTCGCGTCTTGGCAGAGCCGGGGCGCAGCGGTTTTGGCTGGCTGTCATCGGGCGCCCAGCCGGTCAGGCACAGGATCTCGAACGTGGCGGGCAGTCTTTGGTCGGATTGGGCGAAATGGTCGGAATAGAGCTTGTTGGCCCGCTCAAACAGCGCGCGCCGGGTGAAATGGCGGTCGCGGGCGGTCAGGATATTGGTCTCGCCCATCGCGCGCAGATCCTGCATCAGATGCGGCAGATCGCGATAGCCTGCGGTCAGGGTGAAGCTATCGGCTACCGGCAGCGCCAGTCCGGCTCGCTGTAGCAGCGCACCGAGGTCGCGAATCTCGGCCATGGGCGCGATACGCGGGCTGAGCCCGCCCCGCGCCTCGATCTCGGCCTGAGCCAGAACGGCGCGCAACTCGTGCAGGGTCTGCCCGCCAAGGCTGACGCATAGAAACAGCCCATCGGGCCGGAGCGCGCGGCGGCACTGGATGATCTGGCCAACCGGATCATTGGCCTGATGCAGGGACATGGCATGGATCACCAGATCAAATTCCGAAATGGGCAGGTCCAGGACCTCGCCATCCTCGACAATGCGCGCGTCGGGGAGCTGCGCGCGCCAGATCGTCGGGAAAGGCGTCACGATTGCGATATCCGTAAACACTCTCTTAACCAGCGACAGGCGATCCTGCACTTCGGTCAGGGCCGCCTCGTGCAGAAACAGCGCATCCGCCTGCACCCGCCTGCGGCGCTGGCGGAGGGCGGGTCGGTCAAACAGGGCCGGTGTATCAGAAGGTGGCAGTCTCATGGCGCGCAGATAACCCATGTGGGCAGGAATTCAAACCGCGGTCGAGATGATCTATCCGCCCCGCTGTGTCAGCTGCGGAGAGCTGGTGACCAGCGATTTCGGACTTTGCGGCCCCTGCTGGCGCGACACGCCGCTGATCACCGGCACGATCTGCGAAAGCTGCGGGGTGCCGCTGCCTGGCGAAGTGGATGGCCACCGCATCGAATGCGACGATTGCATGCAGACCCCGCGCCCCTGGCAAGAGGGGCGCGCGGCGCTGACCTATACGGGTCGGGCGCGCAAGATGATCCTGGCGCTGAAACATGGCGACCGGCCCGATCTGGCTCGGCCTGCGGCAAGATGGATGGCGCAGGCGGCAGGTCGGATGCTGCAACCGGATCGCCTGCTGGTTCCGGTACCGCTGCACTGGTCGCGCCTGCTCAGGCGCCGCTACAACCAATCCGCGTTGCTGGCCACGCATCTCGCAGCTCTGAATAACCTGCCCACCTGCCCGGATATGCTGCTGCGCACCCGCTCCACCCCGAAACTGGACGGCAAGACACGTGATGAACGCACCGCGCTGCTCACAGATGCTATTCGCGTGAACCCGCGCCATGCAGGGGGCCTTTTAGGGCGCGACGTGGTGTTGGTGGATGATGTGATGACTTCGGGCGCAACCCTGACCGCTTGCGCCGAGGCCTGCCTGAACGCAGGGGCAAATCATATTTTCGTGCTCACACTGGCGCGCGTTGCCAAGGATGCCTAGTTGCCCGTAGATTGCCGCGACTCAAGGGAACAAGACATGAAACCGGTTGAAATCTATACTTCTCCGCTCTGCGGGTTCTGCCACGCTGCCAAACGCCTGTTGACACAGAAAGGCGTCAGCTTTGACGAGATCGATGTGCTGCGAAACCCGAAGCGCAAACCCGAGATGATCGAGCGTGCCCGCGGCAGCCGCACGGTGCCGCAGATATTTATCGGTGGTGCGCATGTTGGCGGCTGTGACGACCTTCACGCGCTTGACCGGGCAGGTAAGCTCGACAGCCTTCTGACCGCCTGATGCGCACCGCACTGCTGCAGATCACGTCCTCGGACGATCCTGCTGCGAATCTCGAAATGGTTCGCGGTCTGGTTGGTGATGCAGCAGGTCAGGCGGCCGCGTTTGTGCTGACGCCCGAGGTCACCAACTGCCTGTCAACCAGCACGACTCACCAGCGCGCCGTCCTGCACCATGAAGAGGATGACCCGACGCTTGCTGCCCTGCGCGAACAGGCTGCCGCGCTGAAGATCTGGCTGCTGATCGGGTCACTCGCGCTTAAAACCCGTGGCCCGGATGGCCGCTTTTCCAACCGGTCGTTTCTGATCGGCCCGGATGGGGCGGTCGTGGCACGCTATGACAAGATTCACATGTTCGATGTGCAGGTGTCCGAGACCGAAATCTACCGCGAATCGGCGAATTACCGGCCCGGCACGCGCGCGGTGGTGGCCGAGATGCCCTTCGGCAAGCTGGGCCTGAGCATCTGCTACGATCTTCGCTTTCCCCATCTCTACGCCGCGCTGGCGCAGGCGGGCGCGCAGGTTTTGACAGTTCCGGCGGCGTTTTCGCCGGTCACCGGCGGGGCGCATTGGGAATCGCTGCTGCGCGCGCGCGCAATCGAAACCGGATGCTATGTTCTGGCACCCGCCCAGACCGGGACACATCCGACCAGCCGGGGCAGGCAACGCACAACCCATGGCCACAGCCTGGTGATTTCGCCTTGGGGAGAGGTGCTGATCGACGCAGCGACCGATCCGGGCATTCACATTTTCGATCTGGATGTTAGTTCTGTGACAGAGGCGCGCCGAAAAGTGCCCTCGCTCACCCATATGCGCCATTTCGATGGCCCCTGATCCAGATCCGAAATGAACGACGATACCAATTCCCTTGCGGCTTCGCTGTTCAGCGAAATCCTCACCTCGGACCAGTTGCTGCGCAACCGGCTGAGCCGTGTATTGCCCAAAGGGATGGAAATCTCGCATTTCTCGGTGCTCAACCACCTGGTTTTTGTGGGGGATGAGCGTACGCCGGCGCAACTTGCCGGAACCTTCCACGTGACCCGTGGGGCCATGACCAACACATTGGCCAAGCTGGAATGGGCGGGCTATGTGCATATCCGCCCCGATTGGGACGATGCGCGTCGCAAGATGATCGCGATCAGCCCCGCCGGGCGGCGGGCGCGGGATCAAGCGATCTCGTCCATTACGCCGCTCATCAACGCGTTTGTCGATGATCTGGGGATCGAGCGGGTGCGCAACGTGCTGCCCGTACTGCGCGATCTGCGGCTGAAACTGGAAAACGAATAGGCTCAGCCGGGTTTCACGCTGGCGGTCACGTAGTTGACGCTCAGATCTTTTGCCGAGATCGACCAGGACCAGAGCAGCGGATTGAACACGAATCCCTTTCGGTCCACCGGGTCTAGCCCGGCCTGCCGCAGCAGATCAAAGAGTTCGTCCGGCGTGATGAACTTGGACCATTCATGCGTGCCGCGCGGCAGCCAGCGCATCACCACCTCGGCCCCGAAGATCGCCATCGCATAGGATTTCGGATTGCGGTTGAGCGTCGAGCAGACCTGTAACCCACCGGGTCGCAACAGTTGTTGTGTCGCGGTGAGATAGCTGAGCGGGTCGGCGACATGTTCGACCACCTCCATGTTCAGGACCACATCGAACTGCTCTCCGGCCTCGGCCAGCGCCTCGGCTGTGGTGTGGCGGTAATCGATCTCCAGCCCCGATTGCTGGGCATGGACCTGTGCGACGGGAATGTTGCCTTCGGCGGCATCCGCACCGACCACATCCGCCCCCAGCCGCGCCATCGGTTCACTGAGCAACCCGCCGCCGCAGCCGATATCCAGCAGGCGCAGCCCGGCAAAAGGGGCAGGCACGGTCAAATCACGCTCAAACTCGGCGGCGATCTGCCCGGTGATATAGTCCAGTCGGCACGGGTTGAGCATGTGCAGAGGCTTGAATTTTCCCGCCGGATCCCACCATTCTGCTGCCATTGCCTCAAATTTCGCAATTTCTGCCGGGTCAACGGTGGATTGATAGACTTGCATTCCCGTCTCCGTATGCTCTTTTACCGCTTGAGCACTATATAGGGCGGTAATGGACAAGTATCCCGACCAAAAGCGCGCAGTTCAGTATCTTTATCCGCCGATCGACCCGTTCGATCAGCGCATGATAGATGTGGGCCAGGGACACCGTATCTATGTGGAACAATGCGGAAATTCCAATGGCAGGCCTGTTGTGGTTCTGCATGGCGGACCGGGTGGCGGATGCAGCCCGGCGATGCGGCGTTACTTCGATCCGGACGTGTACCGAGTGATTCTGTTCGATCAGCGCGGCTGCGGCCGCTCGCGTCCGCATGCCTCGGTTCAGGACAATACCACCACGCATCTGCTGTCGGATATCGAGGTGATTCGCCGTCAGCTGGAAATCGACAGCTGGGCCGTCTTTGGTGGCAGCTGGGGCGCAACGCTGGCGCTGGTCTATGCGCAGGCGCATCCCGACCGAGTCGCGCATCTGATCCTGCGCGGGGTGTTCCTCATGACGCGGGCCGAGCTGGACTGGTTCTATGGCGGCGGCGCAGGCAAATTCTGGCCCGAACCCTGGGAGCGGTTCTCCGCCCTCATCCCCGAGGATGAGCGCGACGACATGATCGCCGCCTATCACCGCCGCCTGTTTTCCGGAGACTTGCAGGAAGAAACCCGCTATGGCCGCGCCTGGTCGGCTTGGGAGAACGCGCTGGCCTCGATCCATTCCAACGGGTCTACGGGGGAAAGCCCCGGCGATTATGCCCGCGCGTTTGCCCGGTTGGAAAACCACTATTTCATGAATGACGGCTTCCTGGAATTTGACGGGCAGATCCTCGCCAACATGGACCGGATCGCGCATATCCCGGGGCATATCGTGCAGGGGCGCTATGACATGATCTGCCCGCCTACCTCGGCCTGGAAATTGAGCGAGCGCTGGCCCAGTTGTCAGCTCAAGATGGTGCGCAATGCCGGTCACGCCCTGTCAGAGCCGGGCATCAGTGCCGAGTTGGTGCGCATCATGGACCGGATCGCGGAGCAGGGAACGTGACCCGCCTCGACCGCCGCGCGCTCTTTGCCTCTGGTGCCGCCGCCGCCTTGCTTGCGGCGACCGGGTTGTCGGCACAAGCCGGGCCGCGCGCAGGGGGCACCCTGCGCGTTGCGGTTCCGCGCGAGGGCGATGTGCTGGGCCTGATCGCCCGGCGCGCCGTCTTTGAAACACTGACCGAGATCGGCCCCGACGGTGCCCTGCGCGGCGAGTTGGCAAGCGCCTGGGACAGCGATGCCGATGCGCGTGTCTGGCATTTCGATCTGCGTGAGGATGTCCGTTTTCACGATGGCAGCCCGTTGCGCGCCGCGGATGTGAGCGCCTCGCTGGCACGACTGCCACGTCTGGCATCGGCGCAGGAACTCTCGCCCAGGCGTCTGCGGCTGGCGATGACGCAGCCCGTGCCGGACCTGCCGCTGTTGCTGGCCAAAGATCACTTCCTGATTGCACCCAACGGGCAGTTCGGGGCGACGCTTGCCGACGCGGTTGGAACCGGCTGCTACCGCGTGACCTCTGCCCGTGACGGCCGACAGTTCCGGGCCGTCCGGGTGGCGGATCATCACCGCACGGGCCGTGCGGGCTGGGCTGAAGCGGTCGAGATCATTGTGATTCCCGACGCCGCCGTGCGTGCCGAGGCACTCTGCGACGGGTTTGTCGGCGCGACCGTGCTGCCGCAGGCCGACGCGATCAGGGCGCGCGGTGAATATCGCTGCCATCCCTCTGCCGATGATATGCAAATCGCGTTTTCATCGCAGGTTGGCGCCCCTGAACGGATCGGCCCAACAACCTCGCTGGGCGATCTGCGTATTGCTGAGCGCTGGTGGCTTGCTGAGACCTGATCCGGCATTTGCCTGACGGACAAAGACTGCCGGGGCTTCCTTGCGATCCCCGATGCGCGCCCTCCGAAATGGGTGTTCTTTCGTATATCTAGCAGGTCCTCCCTACTGAGACACAATATTTGCGCCGGTATTTTCTGACTTCAGGAAATTTATGCAACCGGTTGCAAAAATGGAAATTGCCGCTACAGTAAATGATGCTCGTGGGAGGAGCCGGTCTGAAATGATATCGTTTGGCCTGAACCATATGACAGTACCGCGCCTATCTGCGCGGGGCCTGCTGACTATGGCGAGCGCTCTGGGCTGCACCGGTGTCGAGTTCCGCAACGATCTGAATAGCCCTCTGTTTGATGGCGAAGACCCCAAAGATATCGGGGCCGCCGCGCGCGCGGCCGAACTACGCATTCTGGCGCTGGCCGAGGTCAAAGCGTTCAACGACGCCCCATCGGACAAACTGCCCGCCGCGCTTGATCTGATGCAGATGGCTGCCGCCTGCGGTGCCGAAGGGGTTTCGCTGATCCCGCAGGTGGCGACGGGGTCAACCGGACGGGATACCCAACGTCTGGCCCTGCGCGCGGCCTTGGAGGTCCTGCAGGCTCCGCTTGAAGATCACGGCCTGACAGGGCTGATCGAACCGTTGGGCTTTGCCCAGAGCACAGTGCGGTTCAAGAGTGATGTCGTGGCCGTATTGGACGACATGAACCGCCCCGCCTGTTTCGGCATCGTGCATGACACGTTCCACCATCATCTGGCTGGCGAGGACAGCATCCATGCCAAGGTGACAGCGCTGGTGCATATCTCTGGCATCACAGACCCGGCTCCGACATCGGAACAGATGGTCGACACGCATCGTGTGCTTGTGGATGCGGATGACCGTCTGGGCAATCTGCCCCAGTTACACGCTCTGCAAGCCGCAGGCTATGACGGCCCCGTTTCGTTCGAGGCTTTCGCGCCCGAGATTCACAATATGGCCCAACCCGCCCAAGCGCTGGCACGGTCACAGGAATTCATCACATCACATCTGGCCCGGAGAGCCGCCTGATGGGCGTGATGGTCAATCGGCCTCGAAACGAGGTCCCGGTATCAAGGCAACGTGCGCCGGGCACGATCCAAGGGAGGAAACCATGAAGAAACTACTACTTGTCAGCGGTCTGGCCGCATTGATGGGAACGTCCGCAATGGCCGAGACCATCGGGGCCACCATCGCGCGGTTTGACGACAATTTCCTGACCGTCATGCGCAACGGCATGACCGAACACGCGGCATCGCTGGATGGGGTGGACCTGCAGGTCGAGGATGCCACCGACGACGTGGCCAAGCAACTGGACCAGATCAACAACTTCATCGCTTCGGGCGTTGATGCGATCATCGTGAACGCCGTCGATACATCCGCGACCCAGGCAATGACCCAAGCCGCCGAATCCGCCGGTGTGCCGCTGGTTTATGTCAACCGCGAGCCAGCAAATGTCGACACATTGCCTGAAAATCAGGCCTTCGTGGCGTCCAACGAGATCGAATCCGGAACACTCAAAGCCTTCCAGATCTGCCGCAATCTGCGCGGGGAAGGCAAAGCGGGCGGTGCCAAGGGCTATGTTCTGATGGGGCAGCTGTCCAACCAGGCAGCGGTTCAGCGTACCAAGGACGTGCATGACGTGGTCGGCATGGACATGTGCAACTTCATGGAAATCATCGACGAGCAAACCGCCGAATGGTCGCGTGACAAGGCCCAGGACCTCATGACCAACTGGCTGTCCTCGGGCGAAGAATTCGACTTCGTCCTTGCAAACAATGACGAAATGGCAATCGGTGCGATCCAGGCGATGAAAGCCTCGGGCATCGACATGGCCGCCGTGCAGGTCGGTGGTGTGGACGCCACGCAAGATGCGCTGGTGGCCATGCAGTCTGGTGATCTGGACGTGACCGTGTTCCAGGACGCCCATGGTCAGGGTGCGGGCTCGGTCGATGCAGCACTGGCCCTGGCCCGCGGCGAAGAGCTGGATCAGAAGGTCTACATCCCGTTCAAGCTGGTGACGCCGGACAACGTTGCCGACTTCCTGTCGCGCAACTGATCCGACACCCGAAGACCGGGCAGAGCGGCGCGCGGTCGCTCTGTCCTGACACGACCCAATCGCGGCATCACTGATCCAATCGGGGAGCACCAGATGGCTGAACAATCCCATGGCATAGGTGGACTGAAATATGACAAGTCCAAACGGTCCTGGCCGGGCGAAGTGAATATCTTTTTTGCCCTGATCATTATCATCCTCATCTTCGAGGCGCTTGGTCAGATGCTTCCGTATATGCGCGGTCAGAGCATGTTGTTCGACTTCAACACCAACCGCGACGGAACCATCCTGAACATCGCCCGGATCAAGATCATCATCCTGCAGGTGGCGATCATCGGGATCATCGCGCTTGGGGTCACGCAGGTGATTATCTCGGGCGGGATCGACCTGTCGTCAGGGCCGCTTGTGGGGGCGACGGCGATGATCGTGATGTCATTCGCCCAGACCGAACTGGTGAACGGCCAGCTGAACCCCAAGGCGGTGTTCGGAGCGTGGGCCTTTGATCTACCGGTGCTCATACCCGTGATCGTGGGGTTATGTTTCGGCGCGTTCATAGGAGCGATAAACGGATCGCTCATTGCGTTCACCGGCATTCCGCCCTTCATTGCCACACTGGGCATGTTCCTGATCTGCCGCGGCATCGCGCAGTGGTGGACCCGTGGTCAGCCCGTGTCCTTCCCCACTGAAAGTTATGCCTGGCTGGGATCCGGCATGATGCCGGTGTTCTGGTTCCTGCTATTGGCGTTCCTTTTCCATTTCGTGCTGAAATTCACCGTCTACGGCAAACACACCTATGCCATTGGCTCGAACGAGGCTGCGGCGCGGATGTCGGGTATCAACGTGCGCCGGCACAAGGTCATGGTCTACATGATCGCCAGCATGCTGGCCGCCTTTGCTGCGATCATCCTTAGCTCCAAGAACCTGACCGCGCAGACTGGCATGGGCCAGTTCTATGAACTGTTCGCGATTGCGATGGCGGTGATCGGCGGGGTCAGCCTGACCGGCGGGCGCGGCTCGATCATTGGCACCGTTCTGGGCGCCATGGTGTTCGGCGTGATCCAGTCCGGGTTTACCTATATCAAGCTTGATGCATTCTATCAGCTGATGGCCATGGGAGCGATCATCATCAGCGCCGTGGTTCTTGATCAGTGGCGCCAGAAAAGCGCTGCGGCCAAGGCTTAGGGAGGAGGAACTGATGAGTGAAATAAAGCTCCACGACATGGGTGACATCATCCTTGAAACACGCGGCCTGACCAAGCACTACGGTGGTGTGCACGCTCTGGAAGACGCCAATTTCATCCTCAAAAAGGGTGAGCATGTGGCGATCATGGGCGACAACGGCGCGGGCAAATCCACCTTCGTCCGCCAGATCACCGGAGTCGAACAGCGCACACGCGGGACCGTCATCTTCGACGGTCACGAGGTCGATTTCAAAGGCCCGCTGGAGGCCCGCGAGGCTGGCATTGAAACCGTGTTCCAGACGCTGGCCCTGGCCGATCACCTGGATGTGCCCGACAACCTGTTCCTGGGCCGGGAAAAGACCATGTGGAACTGGCTGGGTCCGTTCCGGCGGCTGGATTACAAGGCGATGCGCGCCGATACCATGGCGGCGCTGGAAAAGACTGGCGTCAAGATTCCCAACATCCGCAACACCATCCAGAATATGTCGGGCGGTCAGCGCCAATGTGTGGCGATCGCGCGCACGGCTAGCTTCCATTCCAAGCTGACGATCATGGACGAACCGACCGCAGCGCTGGGCGTTCAGGAAACGGCACAGGTTGAGAACATCGTTCGCACCCTCAAGAAGGCGGGTGAGCCGTTGATCCTGGTCAGCCATAACATGCGGCAGGTCTTTGATCTGGTGGACCGCATCATCGTGTTCCGCCGGGGCCGTATCTGCGCCAATCTCGACATCAAGAACGAGAGCTTCACCGGCGAAGATGTGGTCAGCTACATCACCGGCGCCAAGACCGGCGCGGAATATGAAGGAGTAGCATGAAAAAGCTCGTCGATCTGCAGGACCCCTTCTTTGAACCACTCTGGATCCGAATTGCGGTGGTTGCAGTCGCGGCCGGATGGGGCCTGTTTGAGTTGAGCACGGGCGCACTCTTCTGGGCCGGGGTCTTTCTCGGGTTCGCGGCCATTTGTGCCTGGCGGTTTGCCTCTATTGACTATGGCAAAAAACCGGAAGATTAGGGCGTATGGCCGTTACGCTGAAAGATGTCGCGGAACTTGCGGGCGTGTCACGCTCGGCCGTGTCGCGCACCTTTACCGAGGGCGCCTCGGTGTCTGCCAAGACCCGCAACAAGGTGATGAAGGCCGCATCCGATCTGGGGTTTAGCCCCAATGCGCTGGCCTCATCGCTGACCACCGGCCGTACCAAGATGATTGGCTTGGTCTCGAACAACTTTCACAATCCGATCTTTCTTGAAGTCTTCGATCTGTTCACGCGTGGTCTGCAGGATCGGGGGTTGCGACCGCTGCTGGTCAATCTGACAGATGAAACCGATCCCGAAGCCTCGGTCCGCATGCTGCGCCAGTATTCGGTCGATGGTGTGATTGTAGCCTCGTCCACTTTGCCGCCCGGCTTTGCCACCGCTTTTCGTGAGGCGGGGCTTCCGGTGGTGCATTCCTTTGGTCGCCACACCAGAACGCCGAATGTGGACATACTGGGTATCGACAATATCGCTGCCGGACGTCTTGCCGCGCAAACGCTGATTGCGCGGGGTTATACCGAGCTGGGGTTTCTTGGCGGTCCTGCGGATGCAACATCCACCATCGACCGCGAAAAGGGTTTCCTGCAAGAGATCGCCTCGCGGCCCGGCATTTCCGTCACCTCCAGCTTTGCCGAAAACTACTCTTTCGATGCTGGTCTTGACGGCATGCGGGACCTGCTGGCGGGACAATTGGCCCAGGCCTATTTCTGCGGTGACGACGTTCTGTCCATCGGCGCTTTGGCTGCCTTGCAAGCGGCGGGATTGCGGGTGCCAGAGGATATCGGTTTGCTGGGCCTGAACGACATGAAAATGGCCGCCTGGGCCAATATCAACCTGACGACGATTCATAACCCATTCCCAGAGATCATCGCCGCCTCAATCGATCTGGTCGCAACCCTTGCCGAAGGTGGAACACCACTGCCCGAGGCCCGGCTGTTCGACTGCCATGTTGTCGAGCGCGGCACATTGCGACCTTTGCCCTAAGGCGCGTAGCTGCGGACCAGCGCGGCGGCAATCAGCGACCAGCCATCGGCCACAACAAAGAAGGCCAGTTTGAACGGCAGCGCGACCGAGGCCGGGGGCACCATCATCATGCCCATCGACATCAGCACCGCCGCTACCACCAGATCGATGATCAGAAACGGCATGAAGACCAGAAATCCGATCTGAAAGGCACGGGCGATTTCCGACAGCATGAAAGACGGGATCAGCACCGACAAGGCTGCATCGGGCGTCGGTGCCTCGGCCACGACCTCGGGTCTGAGAGCCGCAAGCGTCTGAAAGGTCTCGGGATCGATCCGTGCCGCCATGAAGCCCCTAAAAGGCTCAATCGCGCGCTGTAAGGCAGGTTCGACCTCCATCTGCTCGTCGATCAATGGTTGGATGGCGTTTTTCCAGGCGTCGGTGAAGACCGGCTCCATCACGAAATAGGTCAGGAACAGCGCGAGGCTGACGATCAGCATATTGGGCGGCGATTGCTGCAACCCGATGCCCTGCCGCAGGATCGCAAGCACGGTGACCAGAAACGGAAAGCAGGTGATCATGATCGCCAGACCCGGCGCGATGCTGAGCACCGTAATCAGCAGAATCAACTGGATCGTACGCCCTGAGACCGACCCGCCCTCGCCCAGCGAGACCGAGATTTCCTGCGCGGCCGCCGGGCCTGCCAGCAGAGTCCCAGCCAGCAGGGTCAGCGCCAGGACGTTGCGTGTACTCATTCCTTGCCATCCGGAATGGTGACGATCTCGATCAGCCTGACCGCCAGTTGCCCGCCCTGATCGCCGTCCAGCTCTTCAAGCTGACCGCGGGCGACCAACTGGTCCCCGACGAACAGTTCCACCGGGTCCTCGACCCGTTTGTCGAGGGTCAGGATGGCGTTCTCGCCCAAACCGATCAGATCCCGTACCAGCGGGCGCGCACGACCGACCGCGACGGTGATCTCGACCGGAACCGAGGTGAATGGCCCGGTGAAATCGGGCTTTGAGGTATGCGGATCATCCATGTCGCGTCTCCGTCTTGGCATGATGCAGGAAGGCGTCGGTCGCCTCGGAAATGGCGTCCAGCAGGGCGGTGCAGTCCAACTCGCGCTCGTCTTTGCCGATGCGCAGGCTGGCCTGACCCTGCGGCAGTGAGGGGTCTTCGATCATCTCGACCGGAAACGAGAACTCGGTGTCCAGCGCGGGCGCGAGTGCTTCAGCCGCACCGGCGGGAACGGTAACGATCGCCGGTTGGCCCGCCTGAGCGCGCGCCATCTCGGTCAATTGTGCGACGATGCGATGCACGAAACTGCGCTCGATGGTTTCGGGCAGGACGGTGTTCATCAGGCTCTGCAACATTGGCTCCAGCGAGGCCACCATCTGCTCCAGCGCCTCTTGATAGGTGAACCCCAGATCCTGCAGCGACTGGGCCAGATCGGCGGAAATACGATCCTGTTCGGCGGTCTGAGCCGCCCCGGCATCGTCCAGACCGGCGGCATATCCCTGTTCGAACGCCGCGCGACGCTGGTCTTCCAACTGCTGCACGGACAGGAGTTGCACAGCCCCTTCGGGCGACAGACTCTGGTCGAAATCCTCAAGTAGATGCGCGATGGACATCAGGCGTTCCCCCGGCTTTCCTCAAGCCAGCTGCGCAGAATCTCGACCGATTCATCCTGGCGGTCACCGACCAGCTCGCGCAGCCGGTCGACCGGCTTTTCGGCCTGATTTGGTAGGGCCGAGACATTCGTCGTCGATGCAAGCGCGGTCTGGGCCGTACCCTGCGGCGTATCTGCGGCCTGGACTTCTCCGGTCAGCGCGGGCAGGTCAGCGGCGTCCGGCGCGCCTGGTTCAGAGTTCAGCGCCAGTTGCGGCGCTGGCAGGGCCGCCGTGCTGGTCAGAATCGGACGGATGACAAAGGCGCCAAGCCCCAATAGAACCAGCGACAGGAACGCCATCTGGACCAGCGGCATTGTCCGCAATCCCAGACTTTGCAGGAAGGATGGTGCGACGGCTTCGGTTCCCTCGGGGGTCGGGACTGGCAATTGCATCGACTTGATCGTTATGACGTCACCGCGTTCAGCGTCAAACCCGACGGCCGAGGCGACAAGCTCGCGCATCGCTTCCAGTTCCTCCTCGGGTCGCGGCGCGCTGGCAAGCACCCCATCCGCGCCTGTGCTTGCCGCCTCGTTAACCAGAACCGCCACGCTGAGCCGCTTGACTGCGCCGGGCAGGCGCAGGATTTCGGTCTCGGTCTCTGACACTTCGTAGTTCACCCGCTCGCGCGTGGAGTTGGCGAGCGATTTTGACGAATCCTCTCCGGCGGCATCGCCGTCCGGCAGGTTCGAGGCAACGGTCACGTCATTGGATTGATTCGACGCGGAATCCGAGCGCTCTTCCAGATCGGTGCTGATGGCCACGCGCCCGTTGGGATCGAACCGCCGCTCGCGCACCGATTCCTGTTCGGTCACCGTATCGACACTGACCTCGACCACCGCATTTCCGCGCCCGACGCGCGCCTCGATCAACCGCAACACGCGTTCGCGCAGCCGGTCGGCGCGGGCATCGGATGTGTCGGCCTGCGAGTTGGCATCAGCCTCGCCGATCAACCCGCCTGCCGCATCGATGACCGCAACATTGTCGACATTCAGCCCGTTGACCGCCGAGGCCACGAGATAGCGAATCGCATCCGCCTGACCCGGCTGGACCTGACCGTTTACCGAGGTGATGAACACCGATGCGGTCGTCTCTGCATCCCGCCGGAACGGCTCTCCCATATTATTCGCGATATGCACGCGCGCCTGGCTGACATGCGGCCCGGCGACAATTGTGCGGGCCAGCTCGCCCTCTTTCGCACGCCAATAGGCAGCATCGAACATGCGTGACGTTGTGCCGAACCCGTTCAGCGAATCGAGCAACTCATACCCGCGCCCGCCATTTGCAGGCAGCCCCTCGCTGGCCAAAGTCAGGCGCAACTGGTCGCGCTGGCCGGAGGGCACGTAAATCGCGCCCGCCTTGACCTCATAGGTCACGCCTTCCTGTTCCAGGGCGCGTACCACCTCGCCCGCCGCCCCGGTTTCGAGATCGGCATAGAGCAACGCCATGGATGGCGTGGTGCTGATTCGGACCAACCCGAAAATGGTGACGGCCATGGCGACAATGGCCGCAATCGCCAACAATTGCTTTCGTTTGTCGAGTCCCGCCCAGACGCTTCCGATCTGCTGCACCCTATCCTCCGTTTGCCGACATCCTGTCTGGCTCGTTCACACTTATTGCGGGTGGCGCTTAACATTCGGTTAGTTCCTGAGAGGGTATGGATTGTTGCGAACAATTCAGGAACCGACGCATGACAGACGCCACAGCAGAAGATGCCGATGAGCCGCCGAAGTCCGGAAAGATGGGTCTCGTGCTGGCGATCCTGCTAACCGTGGTTGGCGGCGGGGGCGGGTTTTATCTGGCCAGTTCGGGGAAGGTTCCGCTGCTTGGCGGGAAGAAAGCAGAGCACGCCGATACAGACACCAAAGATGGCTCATCAAAGGGGTACAAGGCGGTCGAGGTCGCCTTTGTCGATCTGCCTCCGGTTCTTATCTCGCTCGACAGCACAAGCGGCACACGGCATCTGCGCTTTCATGCCCAGGTTGAGGTCGAAACCAGGTATCAGGCCGAGGTCGAGGCGATCATTCCGCGCCTGGTCAACGTGATGAACAGCTATCTCAGAGCGCTCTCGCTGGCAGAGTTGCAGGACCCGCTGGCCCTGCCACGGCTGCGGGCACAGTTGCTGCGTCGTCTGTCGATCGTCAGTGGCGAAGGGCGGGTCCGCGACCTGCTCGTCATGGAATTCATCTTGAACTAGGAGGGGCAGGTGCAGGTAATTGCCGATATTCTACTGGCCGCCGGCGCATTTGGTGCAGGATTTTATTGTTTCATTCTGTCGCGACGGCTGAAGCGGTTCAGCGATCTGGAAAAAGGGGTCGGGGGCGCGGTTGCGGTCCTGTCCGCGCAGGTCGAGGATCTGACCAAGACCGTTGATACGGCCCGTGCCGCTGCCGGAAGCTCTGGTGCTGAATTGCAAGAGCTGACCCGCAAATCCGAATCGGTTGCGCATCGGTTGGAGCTGTTGATCGCTTCCTTTCAGGACGTCGCACCAGCAGACGAGGCGCCGGTTCAGCCTCCCGCACCGCCGCCAACCCCGAAGGGCAAAAAGACGCCCGCGCCGGGCCTTTTGTTTCAGCGCAACGCTCAGGGCGTTGATGAGGTCGCGCCATGACGGCCTTCGTCAATCCACCATTTGAGCCCCGCCGCGCCCGGGTCGGAACATTGTTTCTGATCACGCTGTTCCTGCTCGGCTCAGCAATCGTGCGAATCGGCCTGCATGCCGACCCGGCTATTGCGCGCGAGACCACCCCAGAAGAGGCAGATGGGCACGGGTCCGGGGCGGCTCCGGCGCTTGTGGCAGAGGCCCATTTGCAACCGGTGCTCGCCGCATTTGAAGAGCGCGAAACCCGAATCGCGCGGCGCGAAATGCAGCTTGAGGATCGGCTCAAGGCGCTGGACATCGCCGAGCGCGCGATTGAGGCGAGGTTGGTCGAGCTCACCGCAGCCGAAGAGGCCTTGCGCCAGACACTCGCCTTGGCAGACGGCGCTGCCGAGGGCGATCTGGGTATTCTGACCGAGGTATACGAGAACATGAAACCGAAAGAGACCGCCGCGCTCTTCGAAGAGATGGACCCCGCCTTTGCGGCCGGTTTCCTGGCCCGAATGACGCCGGAATCCGCAGCCAAGGTGATGTCCGGGCTCAGCCCGACGGCGGCGTATACGGTCAGCGTCGTCCTCGCCAGCCGCAACACATCCGTCCCCAGAGAGTGACTCGCAAGATGTACAAGATCGGAGGTTTCGCATGATTGGTATTCTTGGGATCGTCATCATCTTTGTGATGGTTTTTGGCGGCTACCTTGCTGCGGGCGGTAAGATGGCCATTATCCTCAAGTCCCTCCCGTTCGAGATGATGATGATCGGGGGCGCGGCAATTGGCGCCTTTCTGATCGGCAATGACAAGGGCGGCATCAAACACACGCTCCAGGATATCGGCAAGGTGTTCAAGGGCGTCAAATGGAAGCCCGAGGATTACCGCGAATTGCTCTGCCTGCTCTTCGCCCTGATCCGCATTGCAAAGCAGAGCCCGGTCGATCTGGAACAGCATATCGAAGATCCGCAAGCCTCAGCGCTGTTCTTCAAATACCCCAAAATTCAGGCCGACAAGGAGGCCGTCGCACTTATCTGCGACACGCTCCGCTCGGCATCCATGAACTATGACGACCCGCATCAGGTCGAAGAGGTTCTGGAAAAACGCATGGAGGCCAATCTGCATCATGCGTTGCACTCAAGCCATGCCCTGCAGACGATGGCCGACGGCCTGCCTGCCCTTGGCATCGTTGCCGCCGTTCTGGGCGTGATCAAGACCATGGGCTCGATTGATCAGCCGCCCGAAGTTCTGGGAAAACTGATCGGCGGCGCGCTGGTCGGGACCTTTCTGGGCGTTTTTCTGGCTTATGGTCTGGTCGGGCCCTTTGCTGCCAAGGTCAAGGCGGTGGTCGAGGAAGACAGCCACTTCTACCAGCTGATCCGCGAGGTTCTGGTGGCAAATTTGCACAACCATGCCGCAAGCATCTGCATCGAAGTGGGTCGCCAAAACACGCCCGCACATTACCGGCCCGACTTTGCCGATCTCGAAGAAGCCCTCAAATCGATAAAGCAGGAAGCGGCATGACCCGTGCAGTCGCCTGCGGATTGAGTGCAATCTTCCTGGCCGGAGCTTTACAGGCTGAGCCACTGGTGGTCAGGTCAGGGGATCATGGAACCTTCACGCGTCTGACGGTCGGTCTTCCGACCGGCGCGCGGTGGGAGATTGATCAGATCGGCGATATCGCCCGACTGACCCTGGATGCGCCATCCATCACGTTTGACATCAGCGAGGTGTTTTCGCGGATCGGTCGCAACCGGCTGAAACAGATTGAGCAAGCCACCGAGGGTGCGCCTCTGATGCTGGAATTGAGTTGCGAATGTATGGTGACTGCCTTCGAAGAGGGCAATACCTTGCTGGTACTCGATATTCGCCCTGGTCGGCCTGCCGTAGTAGAGAAAGTCGAACTGCCGATCGTCTTTGACCTGCTCGAAAAACCCGAGATCGAGTTTGAGATCCCGCCCGAGATTAAGCGGACGAATGCACCGCACAAAGAGGCCGCCGCCCCACTCGTCGCGGTGGAAGGGGCGGTCATTCAGTCACAGGTGGATCGCGCGATCGCACAGGGTCTTCTTGCCCCGACGGCCAATCACCGCGCGCAATCTGGCCTCGATCAGCTACAGGCTCTGCAGAGAGTGCTGGACAATCAGACCATGAATATCCGAGCCACCACGGTCATAGATCGCGATCTGGACGGGGTCGTTGATGGTATTTCGGCGCAGCTTCGACAGACCCAATGCCTGAAAGATGACCGGCTGGATATCGGGAAGTGGGGCGACGATGCGACCTATGCCGGTTTGGGCGAAATGACATTGCGGATTTACGGCGAATTCGATCGCCTTGACCGTGATGCCGTGCGACAGCTTGCAAAATCGCAACTCTATCTCGGCTTCGGAGCGGAGGCTGCCGCAACGCTCGGGTTGGACCCGACCAGCGCCGATCAGGTCCCGGAGCTGACCTCCATTGCTATGGTGATAGACGAGAGGCCACAGTCTGCGCCTCCGGTCTTTGCCGGGCAGCAAGCCTGCGAGGGATTGGTCGCATTCTGGGCGCTGTTGACCGATCAGAACCTGTCCGATGACGCTGATGTCGAGGCGGTATTGAACGGCTATTTTGCTTTGCCGGAACATTTGCGGGGCCATCTGGGCCCCCGCGCAGCCGGCTATCTGATCGAGGATGGCATGACCGATATGGCACAGATCATGATGCGGCGTGCGACACCCAATCCCGACGAGGACACAGTCGCGGCGCGGATGGTTCAAGCAAAGCTATCCGAGGTCTCTGGGAATGCCAGAAAGGAAATGACCCAGCTCGAAGAGGTGATCCGCGACCGCTCGGACCCACCAGAGGCACCTGTTGCGCTGATCGAACTGGTTGAAACGGCATGGGAAAACCGCCTTGGTGTAGACGAAGAAAACGTGATGCTCACTGCGGCCTTCGCGCAGGAATTCAGAGGGTCGAATTTGGGGCCAAGATTGTGGCAAGCCCATATCCTCGCCCTCGCGCTCAGCGGAAATTTCGATGAGGCGTTCGGCCATCCGCAGATGCGGCAGGCCACCGACTCGGCAGAGGTGAGCGAACTGCGCCAGAAATCCCTGACCTTGTTGGTGGAACACGCGGCGGATATCGCCTTTCTTGTCCACGCGACCGATCAGTCCAACGCGCAAGTCCAGGCAATGGACCCGCAATTGCGCATCGCGGTGGCGCGTCGTTTGGAGCAGTTGGGTTTCTCCAAGCAGGCCATGAAATATCTGGATTTGCCAAAATCGGCGGGATCTCCGATGGTGGCAAGTTTGCTGCGCGCCCGGTCCACGCTGGATGCCGGATTGCCGCGCCGCGCCTTGCTGGAATTGTCAAATGCCGATGGCGAAGAGGCACAGCGTCTTCGGGCCGAGGCGCTTGCAAGGAGCAATGAACTTGTCTCTGCCGCGGCGATTTATCAGGAATTGGGCGAAGTGGACGCCGCAGCAAGGTCGCTCTGGATCAGCGAAGAATGGGGGGCGATCCCGGAAGAGGCCAGCCCGATGTATCGAGAAGCCGGGCAGCTATCGACCGGCCTGTCGCAAGAGCCTGCGGTGCCGGGCACCCCGACATTGGGCGCGGCGCAGGCGGTGGTCGAAACAGCGCGCGACACTCGTACCCGGATCGAGGGCCTGCTTGCAGTCATCGAACGCCCCTGACCTGGGCCGGTTACGAATTATCAATTCCGCCGCAATAGCGTGACAGAACAGAATGTTCAGACGGTTTCACAGAATGTCCATCGACACAAAGCCAGCGTTAAGCGGCTTTCTTTTATTCGTCTTTGTCATGGGGCTGATCGCCACACCGGCGACTGCCCTGCGCCCGGGACAACTTGCGGCGCAATGTGACCGAGCGGCGATCGGCGCGGCGCAAAGATATGGCGTGCCCGAAACCGTCATGCTGGCGATCACACGTGTTGAGACGGGTCGAACCAGAGACGGGGCTTTGGCCCCCTGGCCCTGGGCGATCAACATCGGCGGCAAGGGGTACTGGTTTCAAACGCGGCATGAGGCGCAGAGCTTTGTGTTCAAGCATTTCGTGAACGGCGCGCGCAATTTCGATGTCGGCTGTTTCCAGATCAACTACCGCTGGCACGGCAACAAGTTCCGTTCGATCGAGGAGATGTTCGATCCGCAAAAGAACGCCGATCACGCCGCCCGGTTTCTGCTGGACCTGCACAAGGAGTTTCGCGACTGGACCGCTGCCGCTGGTGCATATCACTCGCGCACGCAATGGCGGGCAGAGCAATATGCCGCGCGTTTCAGGGATGTGGAGGCGCAACTGCCCGATGGCTCGGGTGAGGATCGGCAAAAAACGGCGTCAAAGGGGTCCATCCGGGCGGCCCTGCCGCTGACACAGGGGACATCACCGCAACTGGGCTCGCTCGTGCCGACCGGCAACGATGTGGGCGCGTCTTTTCTTGCGCTGAATTGAGGTCTCGCCCATGCCGAAAATAAACAGCAGTGCCCTGTTCAGCCCGACGGTTTTGCTGGCGCTTTCGCTTATGGCGGTCATCGTCATGATGATCTTGCCGATGCCTGCCTGGATTCTGGATATTGGTCTGGCCGCGTCTTTTGCGCTGGCAATCCTGATCTTCACGATCACCCTTTTTATCGAACGACCACTGGATTTTTCGTCCTTCCCCACCATCCTGCTGGCGTCGCTCATGCTGCGCCTGTCACTCAACGTGTCCTCGACCAAGCTGATCATCGGCGAGGGTCACACGGGGACCAGCGCGGCGGGTGGCGTGATTGAGGGGTTTGCCCATTTCGTCATGGGCGGCAGCATTTTTCTGGGCCTGGTGGTGTTCGGCGTTCTGCTGATCGTCAATTTCATGGTGATCACAAAAGGTGCCGCGCGCATGGCCGAGGTTGGCGCACGCTTTGCACTGGACGGTATGCCCGGCAAACAATTGGCAATCGACAGCGACATGTCTGCCGGCGCGATCGACCATGCCGAGGCCAAGGAGCGGCGCGAACGGGAACAGCAGGAAACCACATTCTTCGGCTCGCTGGATGGGGCGTCAAAATTCGTCAAGGGCGACGCGGTGGCAGGCCTGCTGATCACCCTGCTCAATCTGGTCATGGGCCTGATCATGGGCGTCGTCGTGCATGACATGCCGGTCTCTTCGGCGTTTGAAAGCTATGCGATCCTGACGGTCGGGGACGGGTTGGTGTCGCAAATACCGGCGGTGATCATCTCCATCGCATCGGCGCTGCTTCTGGCGCGCGGGGGAACCCATGGCGCAACCGATACAGCCCTGCTTGCGCAATTGAGCCGACACCCCGCCGCCTTGGCCACGGTTGCCGTGCTGATGGCGCTTTTTGCGTTGGTGCCCGGCCTGCCGTTTCTGCCCTTCATTCTGGGCGGGGCGGTGTTGGGATTTGCGGCGCGCAAAATGCATCTAAGGGCGGCGCTGGCCGCGGACCAGGCCACAACCGAAGAAGAGGTGCAACAGGACGCGCCGCGCATGTCGCTGGGGGATATTCTGGATCTCGACGACGTACATCTGGAGTTTGCCCCCGATCTGGTTGCGATGGTGCTGGACCCGGGGACCGGGCTGGACGCGCGGATCGCCAATATGCGCAATCATGTGGCTTCGGTCTATGGGCTGATCCTGCCCGACATTCGCTTGACCGATAAGGCCGAACTGCCTGCGGGTACATACATCATCAAGGTGCAAGGCGTTGAACAGGTCCGGGGTGTGCTGCATCCTGATCTGGTGCTTGCACTGGTGCCAGATGGGGCCGATGCGCTGCCCAGCGGACCTGACGTGGCGGAACCTGTTTATGGCGCACCGGCGCGCTGGATTGCGCCCAAGGATCAGGATGCCGCAGCAGTGGCCGGGGCGACGCTTGTTACCCCGCCCGAAATCCTCGCTACCCATCTGCTTGAGGTGATCAAGCAGAACTTCGCACGCCTTCTGACCCTGAAATCACTGCGTCGGCTGCTGTCTGAGATGACGCAGCTCAGCGACGCCACCCGCGCCGAGGCGAACCGCAAAATGCTGGATGAGTTGATTCCCGACAAGGTGCCGATCGACTGCCTGCACTCGGTCCTGCGCCTGCTGCTAGAGGAGAGGGTCTCGATCAGAAACATGCCGCTGATCCTGGAAACGATAGCAGAGGCGCGGGTATCGACCACCCAGCCGGAAAACATCTGCGAGTTGGTGCGCCAGCGTCTGGGCTTCCAGCTGGTGGCGGACATGAAACGCGAGGATGGCACGATCCCGCTGGTTCAACTTGCCCCGGAATGGGAGGATACCTTTACCAGCTATCAGCTCGACGGGGTGCCGTCCGGCCATGACATCGCGCTGCCGCCCGACCTCTTTAGTCGCCTCGGCGAAGGGGTCACCGAGCAGTTCGATCAAAGCTCGCGGCAGGGGGTCTTCCCGGCGCTGGTGACCTCGACCCGACGGCGGCGGTTTCTGCAAACCATCATGCGCGCGCGCGGGCTGGCCAACCCGGTGCTGTCCTTCGAGGAAATCGGACTGGAGGCGCGACCCTCGCTGGTCGGCGTCGTCGCGGCCTGATGGAACTCCTGTCAGATCGTCTGAGCGCCGAGGCCACGCATCTGCTCATGGTGTTTCTGCGCGTCGGCGCCGCGGTTTCGCTGTTTCCCGGTTTCGGGGACAGGACCCTACCCGCACGTATGAAACTCGCAATCGCTCTGGTCTTCTCGCTGATCGTCACCCCGGCCACCCCGGGTCCGGGCATTCTGAGCTTTGCGCAGATTCTGAGCATCGGCGGTGCCGAGATTCTGACCGGCCTTGTGTTCGGATTGGCGCTACGATTGCTGGTCCTGGCGCTGCAAACGGCAGGGTCCATTGCCGCACAATCGACCTCGCTGTCGCAAATTCTGGGCGGTATGGCGGCAGAGCCGATGCCCGCGATGGGCCATGTTCTGGTCCTGTCCGGCATCACCCTCGCCATGGTGCTTGGCCTGCATGTCCGGGTGGCGGAATACCTGATCCAGTCCTACACCCTGCTGCCGACCGGCAGCGCCATCGCCCCGCGGGATCTGGCAAGCTGGGGCACCGGCCAGGTGGCGCGCATGTTCGCGCTTGCGCTGTCGCTGGCGGCCCCGTTCGTGATCGCATCGCTTGTCTACAATCTGGCTCTGGGGGCTATCAACCGCGCCATGCCTCAACTGATGGTGGCCTTTGTGGGCGCACCCTTCATCACATTCGGAGGGTTGTTTTTGTTGTTCGCCGGCGCGCCATTGTTGCTGATGCTGTGGCACGACGCCTTGCTGCAAACCCTTTCTGATCCATTGGGGGCACCACCATGAGCGGTCACGAGGAAGGGGAAGACAAGTCATTTGAACCAACGCCGCGCAAGTTGCAGAAAGCGCGTGAGAAGGGCGAGCTCGCCCGCTCCGCTGACCTGAACATCGCGGCGGTTTACGGCGGCTTTATCCTCACCCTCTTTGTTTTTGGCGCGTCCATGGTCGATCAGGCCGGAACCGCGATGAGCGTCCTGCTCGGGCAATCCGATCAACTGTCCCAGATGATCTTTGACGGTCCGGCACAGGCCCCCATCGGAGGGTTGCTGAAGACGATGAGTGTCGCGATTCTGCCGCTGTTCCTGTTGCCAGCCGCAGCCGTGATCCTGTCTGTTGTCGCCCAGCAGGCCTTTGTGGTCGCGCCTGCGAAGATCAAACCGAAGCTGTCCAAAATCTCCCTGATCTCAAATGCCAAGAACAAGTACGGGCGCAGCGGTTTGTTCGAGTTCGCCAAGAGCTTTCTCAAGCTGGTGACCTATGGGCTTTGTCTGGCGCTGTTTTTGAAGGCGGATCTGAACGCCATTCTGACGTCGGGTGCCGCCGGTGCCCGCCCGGCCGTGGTGGCGATGATGGCGACGGTACTGCAATTCCTGATGATCGTTTTCGTGATCGCGCTGGCGATCGGGAGTATCGACTTTCTGTGGCAGCGCGCCGAGCATCTGCGCAAGAACCGGATGACCAGAAAGGAGTTCACCGACGAGATGAAGGAATCCGATGGCGATCCGCATATGAAGAACAGCCGCCGTCAGCGCGGCCAGGAAATCACGATGAACCAGATGGTCCAGGATGTTCCGGATGCGGATGTGGTGATCGTGAACCCCACCCATTTTGCGGTGGCCTTGAAATGGTCGCGACTGCCGGGGTCCGCACCGATCTGTGTCGCAAAGGGCGTCGACGAAATCGCGGCGGTCATTCGTGAAACCGCGATCTCTTCGGGGGTGCCGATCCATTCCGATCCGCCGACCGCGCGCAGCCTGCATGCCAGTGTTGAGATCGGGCAAGAAATCGACGCCGTGCATTACCAGGCCGTCGCAGCCGCGATCCGGTTCGCCGAAAAGATGCGCAAGAAAGCCAAGGGGCGGGTCAATTGAAGGCAGGAAAGCTCGATAGATTGGTCCGTGCGAGCGAGGCTCAGTATCTTCTCGAATATGAAAAGATCAGGTCTCTTGTTGAACGCGAGGCGACCATCAGTCACCGGCTGGCCGAATTGGCCGGGCACAGCCGGCGTGCCTGCGAGACCGATACCGGCTATGCCCAAAGCGGTGCGCATGCCCGCTGGGAAAGCTGGGCAGGCCAGATGGCGGCGGTCTTGAACACCGAGCTGGCGCAGATTCGGGTCCAAAGGCAAAGCCTCGACGCCCAGATGCGCAAGGCTTTTGCGCGCCATTCGGCGCTCAAAGAATTGGACAAATCAAATATTTCGCGCCGAAAGCAAGAGCGTTTGGGGGCAAAAGCCGTTCAATTGGAACAATTAGCGATTCTCTGCGCGTCCAATAGCCGGGATGTGCCCGGTCAATAATTGTCCTGCCGGGCGATATCGACGATCAAAACCGCGTGCACCACATCAGGACCCAATTCGTGCCGGGCGGCATCCAACAGGGCCTGCCGCAGGGGGTCCAGCTTGCCCGACATCGTGAAGGCACCATCGAACCCGCCGGTATTGGCATGGTCGAACAGAACCTGCAGGAAGGCATCCCGCAGCTTGGGTTCACGCGCATAAAACAGCTCGCTTGTGCCGGGTGCTGCTTCGAGGCTCAGCGCCAGATTGGCCAGACCCGCCAAATGTTCTCCATCCAGAAGCGGGACCACGAACTGCTTGCTCATCTTGAGGAATTCATGATCGCCGGACGTGGCCTCAGGTTGCGATTTCTCTTTCTTCTTTTCCGGGGCATCCTGTTCGGCTTCGACCTGCGCCTCTTTCTGCCCTCCGGTCAGCGCAGATCCGGCAAAGATCCCGAGGGCAACCCCGACCAGTGGCAGGATGAACAAAAGCAATTTACGCATGATCGAATTCCTCAGAAGGGCAGAACGGCGTCCAGCACCTGCTGGCCATAGCGCGCCTGCTGGGCGTCGGTAAGCTGGCCCCTACCACCATAGGACACCCGGGCCGAGGCAATCTTGTCATAGGTGATCTGGTTTTGCCGCGAGATGTCTTCGGGGCGTACAAAGCCCGACACCAGCAATTCACGCAGCTCGAAATTGACCCGCAGCTCCTGCGAGCCGCTGATCGACAGCACCCCGTTCGGCAGGACGTCAACCACCGTGGCCGCAACGCGCAGCGTCAGCTTTTCCTTGCGTTTGACCGAACCCTGGCCGGTGTTTTTGCTTTGGCTGTCGATCGCAACCGCATCCGCAAGCGAGGCCCCTTCGGGCAGCTTGTCCTGCAACCGCTGCGGCGCGCCGAAGAGTTCGGCGACCTCTAGCGATTCCGAACCGCCGCGGGATCGTTTGGTGCCGTTCGAAATCTCGGCCTTTTCGTCGATTTCGATCACCACCGTCAGGATGTCGCCCTTTTTCATCGCCCGCCGGTCGCCGAGCAGGGACCTCTGGCCGCCGCTCCAGAGCGAGGATTGATCGACCCTGCGCTGGTCGGGGGCATGCAGCGGCAATCCCGGCCACAACATCGCGACCTGTTCGGGGGAATCCTCGTTATCCGACAGGCTGGGCGGGCGCCCGAGATGGTCGAGCCGACCGCAGGCGACCTGCAGCATGCCAAAGCTCAGAAGAAGAAGCGCGGGTTTGGACAGTTTCATCAATCTACCTCGATGCGGCCATCTGCCAGAATCCGGCCGGACAGGGTGGTGCGTGATGCCAGGTTCATCACACGGATCGTGTCGCCCGCAGCGCCGCGCCCCAGCGCGCGGCCATCGGCGGTGATGGTGAGGCCGCTTTGCACGAAGACCAGCGACACCAGATCGTTGCGATCCACGATGGCAGGCGGCACAACGTCACCCGCGCGAATGGGGCGGCCCGGATAGAGCGTCACGCGCGCCTCATAGCCCACCACTTCGGCGGGATGCGCGTAGACGCCCGGCATCTCTCCGGGTTCCTGAACCAGATCGGTAGGCGCGATCAGTTCCTTGGCGCGGATCGTGCGATTGGGTGTGACGATATCGGCCTGCACAGGCAGGGCGGCGAGCAGTCCGACGATTGCGAGAAACCTGATCATCATCGCACCTGCGTGGTGGCGCCCATCATCTGATCGACCGCTGAAATCACCTTGGCATTCATCTCGTAGCCGCGCTGCGCCTCGATCAGTTCGGTGATCTCACGCACGGCATCAACCGAGCTGTCCTCAAGATATCCCTGCCGCAAGGTGCCCAGCCCGTCTTCGCCCGGGGCGGCGACGGTGGGCGCGCCGGAGGCTTCGGTCTCGCGGAACAGGTTGCTGCCGACCGCCTCAAGCCCCTTGGCGTTGGTAAAGCTCGACAGGTTGAGCTGGCCCAGTAACTGCCCTTCGGCGGTGTCGTCAAAATAGGCATAGACCTCACCGGCGCCGTTGATGGTGATCGATCTTGCATCTTCGGGGATGGTGACCTCCGGGGTGACCGGAAAGCCATCGGATGTAACGATCAGGCCATCGGCAGAACGTTTCAGGCTGCCATCGCGGGTATAGGCTGTCGCGCCCGAGGGCAACGTGACCTCAAGATATCCGCGCCCGTCGATGGCCACATCCAGCTCATTGCCAGTGGCCGACAACGCGCCTTGCTGAATATGCATCGACACGGCTGCGGGCCGCACGCCAAGGCCAAGCTGCACGCCGGTTGGCAGCAGTGTTCCGTCCGAGGCGTTCACACTGCCGGGCCGTACCATCTGCTGATAGTGCAGATCGGCGAACTCCGCCCGGCGGGCGTTGTAGCCAGTGGTGTTCATATTCGCGAGGTTGTTCGAAATCGTCTCGACCCGCATCTGCTGGGCGGTCATGCCGGTGGCGGCAATTTTCAGGGCACGCATCGGTCGCTCCTTCCTTGTGATCTATCGCAGCAACGCTTTGACGGCGTCGCGGATACGTTTGTCTTCGGCATCCAGAAAGCTCTGGCCCAGCTCATAGGCGCGCTGAACCTCGACCATCCGTGCCATCTGTCCGACCGCATTGACGTTTGAGCCTTCAACAAATCCATGCAGGATTGTGGCACCTTCTGCCGGCTCAAATCCGCCGGGGGCGTGGAACATCACCCCGCCTTCGCGGATCAGGTCGGCCCGGTCGGTCGGGGCAAAGACGCCGATCTGCCCGACCAACTGGCCATCGGCGCTGATCGTGCCATCGGCAGAGACGCTAACGCTCGTCGCATCGGGCGGGATGAAGACCGGCGCGCCGCCGGGATCGAGCACGCGGTGCCCTTCGGCGTTGACCAGATCGCCCTGCGCATTGGCGCTGAAACCTCCGGCGCGGGTCAGCCGCTCGCCCGAGGGCGTTTCGACCAGAAAGAAGCCATCTCCTTCGATGGCGAAGTCGAAGCGACCGCCGGTCTGGGTCAGAACGCCTTGCGCGAACGAGGTGTTGCGCACCTCGCCCCGGCTCATCGAGACCGAGGGGTTACCACCGGTATCCTTCACGAACTCGGAAAAGACGATGCCCTCCTGCCGGTAGCCGGCGGTGGCAAGATTGGCGATGTTGTTGGCGACGACCCGGATCTCGTTCCTCAGGCCCACCTGGCGCGATAGCGCTGCATATCCGGCAGTATCCATCAATTGCCCCCTATGATTAGTGTCAGGACCGTGGCCTGAAAGAATGAAACCAGCGTCTGGGTCATGAATCCCATCGACATCCAGAACACGATGACGATGGCGGCCAGCTTGGGCACAAAGGTCAGCGTCATTTCCTGGATCGAGGTCAGCGCCTGGAACAGGCCGACGACCAGCCCGGTAACCAGCGCAACCGTCAGGATCGGCACCGAGGTGATGACCGCGATCCACAGCGATTGCCGCAAAACGTCGTAAAACTGGCCTTCACTCAGCATGGCTCAGACCGGCATCCTCAGGATTTCCTGATAGGCCTCGACCACCTTGTTGCGCACGGTCACCGCCGTTTCGACCGCAAGCTCGGTCTGGGCCAGCGCCTGCACCAGCGCATGCGGGTCGGCCTGTCCGGTCATGGCAGATTGCGACAGCGCCTCGCTGTGGCGCAGGGTGCTTGCGAAATCCTGAAACGCGCCGCCCAGGGCCGGGCCCTCGGGGGCGGGGCCGGGTTTGGTTGCAGGCCGGGCAGAGGCATAGCTCTGCGCCGCCGAAAGAGATTGGATATCCATTCTGGCTGTCCTTTATTTTCTGAGAAGATCCATCAGCGACGAAGACATCTGCCGCGCCTGATCGAACATTTTGAGATTGGCCTCATAGCTGCGCTGCGCCTCGCGGGCGTCGGCGATTTCCAGCATCAGATTGACGTTGGACCCTTGATAGTGTCCGCTGGCATCTGCCATCGGGTGGGCGGGGTCGTGAATGCGCGGCAGCTTGCTGCGATCAAGTCGCACGCGCCCGGTCTTAACCAAATCCACCGCTTCACCGGACAGGGCCATCGATTCAAAGGGCACGGTCTTGCGCCGATAGCCCGGTGTGTCCGCGTTCGAGATGTTTTCGGCCGTGTGACGCAGCCGCATGGCCTGGGCGCGCAACGCGCTGGCGGTGACCTTCAGCGTATTGGAGAACTCGTTCATCTCAGCCCCTTCACCCGCGTCCAAGACCGGTGCGCAGCACGGTCAGCGCAGATTTGTAGATCGCCATGGCCCGGTCATGCTGACGTTTTGCATCGACCGCGTTTACCATTTGCTCTTCGATGGAGACGCTGTTGCCATTGGGGTCGGCGGGGGCGTCCGCCGTGAACTCGGCGGCGGACCAGTTTGGGCCGCTCTGCCCATGCATATGAGTGCTGCGGGTATTGCGGAAAAGCGACGCGTCGCCGCTTTCGCGCATAAGCGTGCCAAATGGTTTGAGATCCTGCGCCTTGTAGCCGGGCGTGTCGGCATGGGCCATGTTGCGGGCGATGACGGCGTGCCGGTGACCGGCATGTGTGGCCATCGCATGGGCCGTCGCAAAGACATTCAGTTTGGTGAACACCGGGGCTTCTCCCT
This sequence comes from Ruegeria jejuensis, assembly GCF_041537905.1. NCBI lineage: Bacteria > Pseudomonadati > Pseudomonadota > Alphaproteobacteria > Rhodobacterales > Roseobacteraceae > Ruegeria > Ruegeria jejuensis. The sequence continues at coordinate 86,049 of NZ_JBGRUO010000015.1, forward strand.
CGATCCGTTTCAATCAAGGCTTAACCCCGATTCGTTTAGAAACGGTTTGCGACACCCTACCGGAGCGTTCGATGACCGCCGCCAACCCTGCGAGCCTGAAAGCCACCTTTGATACGTTGAGCCCGCTGCGCCATCTCGGGCGGGTCAGACATGTGGTGGGCGGCACTATCGGGATCACCGGGTTGTCCGGCAAGGCACGGATCGGTGATCGGGTCGAAATCCGGCGCAGCGCGCTGGCCCCGCTGGCCGGTGAGGTGTTGCAGATCACTGATGACGAAATCCGGATGCTGCCCGACATGGCGCCCGACACCGTGGCGGTGGGGGATGCGGCGGTTCTGATCCCGGTTCCGGTCTTTGCGCCTGGCCTGCACTGGCTGGGTCGCGTCGTAGATCCGCTGGGCCGGGCGCTGGATGGCAGGCCTTTGCTGCGCGGCGAACATGCCCGCAACCTGACCGCTTCGCCGCCAAACGCGGTTGAGCGCAAGGCGCTGGGCGCGCGCTTGTCTACCGGGGTGACGCTGCTGAACACGATGCTGCCGATTGTGCGCGGGCAGCGAGTGGGGCTGTTTGCGGGGTCGGGGGTCGGCAAGTCTTCATTGCTGGGCACGCTTGCGAAATCCATGCAGGCGGATGCGGTTGTGGTCGCGCTGATCGGCGAGCGAGGGCGCGAAGTGAACGAATTTGTGGATCACACGCTGGGTCCCGAGGCGATCGAGCGCGCGGTTGTGGTTGCGGCGACCTCGGACATGTCGGCACTGATGCGGCGACGCTGCGCGTGGTCCGCCATGGCGGTTGCCGAATCGCTGCGCGACAGCGGGCTGAACGTGCTGTTTCTGGCCGATTCAATCACCCGCTTTGCCGAGGCCCATCGCGAAATCGCCGTGGCCACCGGTGAGCTGCCTGCCCTGCGCGGCCACCCGCCTTCGGTCACGCCGCTGATCACCGGTCTGTGCGAACGCGCCGGGCCGGGAACGGTGGATCAAGGCGATATCACGGCGGTGTTCAGCGTTCTCGTCGCGGGTTCGGACATGGATGAACCGGTGGCCGATATTCTGCGCGGGGTGTTGGACGGCCATATTGTACTGTCCCGCGAGATTGCCGAGCGCGGGCGCTTTCCGGCCATCAATGTCAGCCGCTCGGTCTCGCGCAGCCTGCCTGGTGCGGCGAGTGAGGCCGAGAACGCCGCCATCAACGAGGCACGGCGTCTGCTCAGCACCTATGAGCAATCCGAGGTGATGATCAATGCCGGGCTGTATTCAGCAGGTTCGAACCCGCAACTGGATCAGGCGGTGCAGGTCTGGCCGGATCTGGATGCGTTCTTCGCGCGTCCTGAGCCGGGCGGGATTGCCGACAGTTTCGACAAGCTGAACCTGATCCTGCGGCGCAGCGGCGTAGGGCAGCAACGCCCCCTGTGAAACGAAACAGGCCCCGAAGAATCGGGGCCTGCCTGAGCATCTCTCACAAAGGGCGGCTTATTCCGCCGGGACCGCCTCGGCCTCGTTGGTCAGCGGCTGCGGCAGCTTGTTGAGCATCTCGGTCGGGCAGACCTGCAGGAACTTGCCGCGCTCGACCTCCCAATGCTGCAGGATATCGGCGGCCTTCTGGCTGCGCGTTTCCTCCAGATGACGCTCGATCAGACCTTTGAGCTGGTATTCCCAATGGGGCACCGTGACCGGGCAGGTCACCAGTGTTTCCATGTTCATCAGCGATGTGGCCGTGCCGTCGGGATCATAGAGATAGGCCATACCGCCGGTCATGCCAGCGCCGAAATTGGCTCCGATCTCGCCCAGAATGACTGCAACTCCGCCGGTCATGTATTCACAGCCATTCGATCCGCAGCCCTCGATCACCACCTGCGCGCCGGAGTTGCGCACCGCAAAGCGCTCACCGGCGCGACCAGCAGCAAAGAGATACCCATCGGTCGCCCCATAGAGGACAGTGTTGCCGACAATGGTGTTCTCATCGGCCTTCAATGGGCTGACCTGCGGCGGGCGCACGATGATGGTGCCGCCCGACAGGCCCTTGCCGACATAGTCATTGGCATCGCCGGACACTTCCAGCTTCAGCCCCGGCGCTGCAAAGGCGCCCAGCGATTGCCCGGCAGAGCCATGCAGTTTGACATGCAGGTGATCGGGTTGGAACGAATTCCGCATCCCGAAATTCTGCACGATATGGCTGGAGACGCGGGTGCCCACTGTCCGGTGCGTATTCTGCACCGCGTAGGACAGCTGCATTTTCTCGCCATCGCGCAGAAACCGGGCCGCATCGCGGACGATCTCGGCATCCAGCGTGTCTGGCACGGCGTTACGCTCCTTGTCGCGGTCATAGACGATATCAGCGGCGCCATCGACGGTGATCAGCAGCGGGTTGAGGTCCAAGTCATCCAGATGCGCCGACCCCCGGCTGACCTGCGCCAGCAGATCGGCCCGCCCGATCACATCATCCAGACTGCGCGCACCAAGCGAGGCCAGAATCTCGCGCACTTCCTGCGCGTAGAAGGTGATGAGATTGACCACCTTGTCAGCATTGCCGGTGAAGCGGTCGCGCAGCGAAGGGTCCTGTGTACAAACGCCGACCGGGCAGGTGTTGGACTGGCACTGGCGTACCATGATGCAGCCCATGGCGATCAGGGCGGCGGTGCCGATGCCGTACTCTTCGGCCCCCAGCATCGCCGCGATGACGATGTCGCGCCCGGTGCGCAGCCCGCCATCGGTTCGCAGGGTCACGCGGCCCCGCAGGTTGTTCATCGCCAGAACCTGGTGCGCTTCGGTCAGGCCCATCTCCCACGGCAGACCGGCATGCTTGATCGAGGTCGCCGGGCTGGCCCCGGTGCCACCGTTATGGCCCGAGATCAGGATGATATCGGCCTTGGCCTTGGCGACCCCGGCAGCAATCGTGCCAACACCGGACGAGGCCACCAGTTTCACCGTCACCTTACAGCGCGGGTTGATCTGCTTGAGGTCATAGATCAGCTGCGCGAGATCCTCGATCGAGTAGATGTCATGATGCGGCGGGGGCGAGATCAGCGTCACGCCCTTGGTCGAATGCCGCAGACGCGCGATCAGGTCGGTGACCTTCATGCCGGGCAGCTGCCCACCTTCGCCGGGCTTAGCACCCTGGGCCACCTTGATCTCAAGCTCTTCGCAGTGGTTGAGATATTCGGCGGTCACACCGAACCGGCCCGAGGCCACCTGTTTGATCTTGGCAGACGGGTTATCGCCGTTCGATTCCGGCACGAAATGCGCCGGATCTTCGCCGCCCTCGCCCGAGTCGGATTTCGCACCGATCCGGTTCATCGCCACGTTCAGCGTCTTGTGCGCCTCGGGGCTGAGCGCGCCCAGCGACATGCCCGGTGTCACGAACCGCTTGCGGATGGCGGTGATGCTTTCGACCTCTTCCATCGCCACCGGCTGACCCAGCGGTTTGAAATCCAGCAGGTCGCGCAGATGGATTGGCGGGTTCGACTGCATCTTGGCGGAATACTGTTTCCACAGCTCATAAGACGCCCGATTACACGCCATCTGCATCATATGCATCGAGGTCGCTTCCCAGGCATGGGTCTCGCCCGACTGGCGCGCCTTGTAGAAGCCACCGATAGGCAAGACGTCCAGCCCCGAAGTCCAGCCCTTGGCGTGAATTTCCTCGGCCTTGGACTGAATGCCGGTCACACCGATGCCCGAGATACGGCTGATCATGCCGGGGAAATACTCGGCCACCATGGCGCGGCTGAGGCCGACTGCCTCGAAGTTGAGACCGCCGCGATAGGACGAGATCACCGAAATCCCCATCTTGGACATGATCTTGAGCAGCCCCTGATCAATCGCCTCGCGATAGCGCGCCACGTTTTCGGTCAGCGTGCCGTCCATCAGGCCACGTTCGACCCGATCGGCAATACTGTCCTCGGCCAGATAGGCGTTCACAACGGTCGCACCGCAACCGATCAACACCGCAAAGTAATGCGGGTCCAGACATTCTGCCGAACGCACATTGAGCGAGCAGAAGGTGCGCAGACCCTTGCGGGTCAGATGCGAATGCACCGCACTGGTGGCCAGGATCATCGGCATGCCAACGCGGTTGGTGTCGGCGTGCTGATCCGTCAGGATCAGGTGGCCCGAGCCAGACCGCACCGCCTCTTCCGCCTCGGCCCGGATGCGGGCCAGCGCGGCGCTGAGCGCGCCGGTGCCAGGTTCAAAGCTACAGTCAATCTCGGCTACGGTGGAGTTGAAGCTCTCGACCAGGGTGTCCCATTGGGCGTTGCCGACAAACGGGCTGCCCAGAACAACGATAGCGGTCTGGCTGCTGTCTTCGTCCAGCACATTCTTGAGGTTGCCGAAGCGGGTCTTCAGCGACATCACCCGGTATTCGCGCAAACTGTCGATGGGCGGGTTGGTCACCTGGCTGAAATTCTGACGGAAGAAATGGCTGAGCGGGCGGTATTGCTTGGACAGAACCGCAGAGGGCGTGTCATCGCCCATCGAGGCCAGTGCCTCTTTGCCGTCTTCGCACATCGGCACGAGGATCTGTTCCAGTTCCTCAATGGAATAGCCCGCCGCGATTTGCCGCTTGCGCAGCTGCTCGCCGGTAAAGAGCGGTTTTTCCTCGACCTCGGCCAGCTTGCCGTCCAGATCGCTGATCTTCCTGACCCAGTCGCCGAAGGGCAGCGCGCGCGCCAGCTTGTCCTTGATCTGCTTGTCGCGGAATACCTTGCCCTTCTTCATATCGACGGCCAGCATCTGGCCGGGGCCCAGCGCGCCTTTTTCAACGACATTGGCCTCGTCGGTCGGAACCATGCCCGCCTCGGAGCCTGCAATGACCAGCCCGTCGCCGGTGATCACGTAGCGCATCGGGCGCAAGCCATTGCGATCAAGCCCGGCACAAACCCAGCGCCCGTCAGTCATGGCCAGTGCGGCCGGACCGTCCCAAGGCTCCATCACCGAGTTGCAGTAGGAATACATGTCGCGCCAGGCCTGCGGCAGTTCCACCGCCTGTTTTGACCAGCTTTCGGGAACCAGCATGGTCTTGGCCATGGGCGCAGAGCGGCCTGCGCGTACCAGAACCTCGAACACCGAGTCCAGGGCGGCCGAATCCGACGATCCGCCTGCGATGATTGGTTTGATATCCTCGGCATAGTCCCCAAAAGTGGCCGACGCCATGCGGATCTCATGGCTTTTCATCCAGTTGGTGTTGCCCTTGAGCGTGTTGATCTCGCCATTATGGGCCAACATGCGGAACGGCTGTGCCAGCCACCATTGCGGGAAGGTGTTGGTCGAATAGCGCTGGTGATAGATCGCAAACGCGCTCTCGAACCGCTCATCCACCAGGTCGGGGTAGAACACCGCCACCTGTTCGGCCAGCATCATGCCCTTGTAGATGATCGAGCGGCAGCTCAGCGAGGCGATATAGAGCCCGGAAACGCCTGCTGCGGCCGCCGCCTTTTCGATCCGGCGGCGGATCACGTAAAGCTCGCGCTCGAAGGTCTCTTCATCAACGCCTTTCGAGTTCGAAATCAGAATCTGCTCGATCTCGGGCCGGGTCGCGTTGGCCTTTTCGCCCAGACAGGTCACATCGACCGGCACGTGACGCCAGCCATAGATGTAATAGCCCATGCGCAAAACCTCGGCCTCCACGATGGTCCGGCAGGTTTCCTGCGCCCCGAAATCGGTCCGCGGCAGAAAGACCTGACCCACCGCGATCAGCCTGTTCTTGTCCGGCGTGTGACCCGTGCGTTCGATCTGGTCATAGAAAAACGGAACCGGAATCTGCACATGAATGCCTGCGCCGTCGCCGGTCTTGCCATCGGCATCCACAGCGCCCCGATGCCAGATCGCCTTGAGCGCATCGATGCCCGCTTCGACCACCTTGCGGCTTTTCTTGCCATCGACGGACACGACAAGGCCAACCCCGCAGGACGAATGCTCTTCTTCCTCGGAATAGAGACCATTTTCGGCCATCCACTTGCGCTTTTCTTCTTCGGCGCGAACCCAGTTGGCGTCATATTTGGTCATTGGCTATCTCCTTGTTCCGAAGGGGCGAACATCGCCATCACTTCGGCTTCGGTCATTTGTCTGCGGTCCCCGGCAAAAGCGTAGCCCTGCGGTTTCCGATCGATATAAAGTTCCAGATTGAGGTCACCGCCAGCCGCGTCGTCAAACAGGCCAGCAGCGATCTGAGTTTGTCCATGCATGTCGCCCGGCGCGGTGATGCGGTACCAGAGCGCTGATCCGCAGTCGCCGCAAAAGGCACGCTCGGCCCAGTCCGAGGATTTGAAGATGCGCACCGGGCCATCGGCGGTATATCCGAGTTCGGCCGGAAAGGTGATCAGCATCGAACTGGTCCAACGGCGGCACATATCGCAGTGGCAGGCCCCCAAGGACGCTTTGGCTGGTGTCGCGGTGACGGTCACGGCGCCGCACATGCAATGTCCCGATAGTTCACTCATGATTAACCTCCGTTAGCCATCACATCCGAACTCGGATCGTGTCGCCAGAAAACCCGGTTGACCCGGAAAGCGGATCGCGCGCGGGGTCTGGTCCACCGTCAGTGAGTCCCGCCCTTCGAAATGCCGCGTGAGGCTGCCTTCGATGAACAAATCCAACTCGTCCGACCCCAGAAAATCAAAGCCGAAACCGATCTTGCTGCCTTCGATCCCCTCACGCTCCATCTCGCGCAAAAACACACCCTTTCGGAACGTGTGCCCATCCAAAACGACCTCTTCTTCATCAAGGGTATATTTGCCATCGAACGTGAATTCGCGGTTCTTTACGACCCTGGTGTTGAACAGAAATACGCCGCTTTCGGTCGCTACCCCGTCTGAGAGCAACTGATCGAGCTGAAGGTTCTTGCCACTGCCGGGCTTGAGCGTGAATCTGGTTTCCGCGTTGGCTCGGTACAGAAATTCCAGCATGCCCCAGTTTCGGTCATAGACATTGGCCGATTCTGGATTCCCGTCGAGGAACCCGAAAACCAGGAAGGTTTGACCACAATCCATAACCGTCGACACGGCGCAGGAATTCTTGTGCACGGTCGCCAGCGCCGTGCAATCCTGCGGAACCTGCACCTGCGCCGCAGCCGGGCCTGAGAAAGCCCAGAGACATGCAAGACCTGTCAGCAGCCTGTTCATGGTTTCAACCCTTGTCATGCGCACCCGGTAGACATTACCCGCGGCGCAGAGATGTCCTGTTTGCAGAACTCACTCAGCCGCAACCGAGAGCGGCGCGTTGAATTTCTCGATGATCGCTTCGGCACAGTCGCGGCCATCGCGGATCGCCCAGACCACAAGGCTGGCCCCGCGCACAATGTCGCCAATGGCATAGACGCCGTCCATGTTGGTTGCACCGGTGCGGAACGCGGCCTTGACAGTGCCCCAGCGGGTAACAGGCAGATCGGCCTGGCCGAAGAGCTTCGGCAGGTCCTCGGGCTCGAACCCCAGCGCCTTGATGACCAGATCGGCCTCTTCGACATAATCCGCGCCTTCGATCACTTCGGGGGCTTGGCGGCCAGACGCATCGGGTTGGCCCAGGCGCATCTTCTGCACCATCACGCCTTCGACCGCGTTGTTGCCGGTAAAGCCCTTAGGCGCGCTCAGCCATTCGAACACAACGCCTTCTTCCTCGGCATTGGCCACTTCGCGCTGCGAGCCGGGCATATTCGCGCGGTCACGGCGATAAAGGCATTTGACCGAGGTCGCGCCCTGCCGGATTGCGGTACGCACGCAATCCATGGCCGTATCTCCACCGCCGATCACCACGACCCGTTTGCCTTCGGCGTCGTAGCGGCCGCTATCGAATTCCTCGACCGCGTCGCCAAAGCTCTTGCGGTTGGAGGCGGTGAGATAGTCAATCGCCTTCTCAACTCCGGTCAAACCGCTGCCGGGCATCTGGATGTCGCGGCTTTTGTAAACACCGGTGGCGATGATGACGGCGTCATGTTCGGCATGGATCGCCGCAAAGATGTCAGCATCCACATCGCAGTTCAGTGCAAACTCAACACCGGATTTCTCCAACTGGTCGATCCGCCGCATCACCGCGTCCTTTTCCAGCTTGAAGCCGGGGATGCCATAGGTCAGCAGCCCGCCCGCGCGGTCATAGCGGTCATAAACCGTCACGCTGAAGCCCGCGCGGCGCAGCATATCCGCCGCCGCCAAACCGCCCGGTCCGGCCCCGATGATACCGACGCTTTCATCGCGCTCCTGATCGGGGATAGCTGGCTTGACCCAGCCATTTTCCCACGCCGTATCGGTGATGTATTTCTCGACCGAGCCAATGGTCACGGTGCCATGGCCCGACTGCTCGATCACGCAATTGCCCTCACACAGGCGGTCCTGCGGGCAGATGCGGCCGCAGATTTCCGGGAAGGTGTTGGTGGCCTGACTGACCTGATAGGCCTCTTCCAGCCGCCCGGTTGCGGTCAGGCGTAGCCAGTCGGGGATGTTGTTGTGCAGCGGGCAATGCGACTGGCAATAAGGCACACCACATTGCGAACAGCGGCTGGCCTGCTCTTCTGCCTTGGCCGCCGCGTATTCGGCGTAGATTTCGTCGAAGTCTTCCTTGCGTTCCGTCGCCGCGCGCTTTTCAGGCATGTCGCGTTCGATCTGGACGAATTTTAGCATCGGTTGCTTGGCCACAGCTTCGACTCCATGAATTGGCTAGGTTGCGATGCTATAAACGAGGCGTGGCGCAATTAAAAGTCAATTCTACTGACCTTCTTTTAATTCCCATCTCGCGAAACGCAAGGTGAGGTGGTGGCGCGAGGTGAATTTAAGTACGAATCGGACCTAAATGCGGCCTTTCCATTTACGCCAGTCACTTATACCCCGATTCCCAAAAAGGTTCAGAGGCATTTCAGCGGATGACATTCCTGCACATCATTCTTGTTGCACTGATTCAGGGCATCACCGAGTTCTTGCCGGTTTCATCTTCTGGCCACCTGATTCTTCTGCCCAAACTCACTGGCATGACGGATCAGGGGCAATTCATTGATGTAGCCGTCCATGTCGGCACGTTGGGCGCCGTGATCCTGTATTTCCGGCGCGATGTCGCGCTGGCGCTGCGCGGGACGCCGGCCGCCCTTTTGGGCCGCTTGGACGCGCCGGGCGCGCGGTTGGCGCTCGGGCTGATGATCGCAACTGTGCCGATCATCTTGGTCGGGGCGATTCTTCATTTCGCCGGGCTGTCGGACGCGCTGCGCTCGATCAAAGTCATTGCCTGGACGATGCTGGGATTCGGCCTTGTTCTCTATTGGGCTGATCGCACTGGCGGCGATGTGAAAGCGACCGGAGACTGGACGCTCAGGGATGCTGTGGTCTTGGGGCTCTGGCAAGTTTTGGCGCTGATCCCAGGCACGTCACGCTCTGGCATTACCATAACCGGCGCGCGCCTGTTGGGTTATGGGCGAGAGGACGGTGCCCGTCTGGCCATGCTGATGTCGATACCGACCATCGCCGCTTCGGGTATTCTGTTGTCAGCCGATGCCGCCGTCAGCGCCGATGCCGAGACGATCCGCAATGGCGTGCTGGCCGCAGGTCTGTCATTCCTGTCCGCCCTCGCCGCACTGGCCCTGATGATGCGATTTTTGCGCAGCGTCAGCTTCACGCCCTATGTGGTCTACCGGGTGGCTTTGGGGTTGATCCTGCTGGCGATCGCCTATGGCTGATCAAATCTTCAGGTTCTTCGCCGATTTCTGGATCTCGTCATACTGCCCCGAGGGGCGGAATTTCCAAAGATAGTCCGGCAACACCGATTGCATCGCCACCGGCTCGATTCCCAGTTCAGCAAAACCCCTGGCCCCGTCCGACACCACATTGTCACTGCGCAGCGATTTCACCTGATCGCCCGTCAGGATGGGGTTGGAAAACAGCTGAAAGCTCACGAATTTCATCATGTCCAGAACCCCGGCCATGATCCGCGCCACAAACATCGGCATGCCGATGATGACCCGGCGCCGGTGAATCGTGTCGAGCATTACCTGCATCAACGCGCGAAAGCTCTTCGCCTCCGGGCCGCCCAGTTCGTAAATGCCCCCGCTCGCCGCACCTGTCGCGCCCATCATGGCAGCGTGGGCAACATCATCCACAAATACCGGCTGAAACCGCGTCTCGGGTGCGACAATCGCCAGGAGCGGTCCGAACCGCGTCATTGCCGCGAAACGGTTGAAGAACTCATCCTCGGTCCCGAAGATGATTGAGGGTCGCAGGATCATGGCATCCGGCATATGTTCCAGCACTACGGCCTCGCCCGCAGCCTTGCTCCGCGCATAGGCACTGTCGGCATCGGCATGGGCGCCAATCGCCGAGAGATGAACCATACGGCTGATCCCTTCTTCCGAGGCAATCCGGGCGATCCGGCCAGCGCCCTCGGCGTGAACCGCGTCGAAATCGTTCTTGCCCAGCTCATTAAGGACTCCGACGCAGTTGATCACCGCATCGGCGCCATGCATGACCCGCCGGACCGAAGCATCGTCGCGGATGTTACACGCAACCGGCTCGACCTGACCGACTACGCCATAGGGCCTGACATGAAGCGCTTCGTTCGGGCGGCGTACCGCAACCCGCACCCGCCAGCCTTGTTCGGCCATGCGCCTTGTGATGTATCGACCGACGAATCCCGAACCGCCATAAATCGTGACCAGCTTGGACATTCCGGGCTCCTGCGTTTTTATACGTCGATACCGATCTACCGCCCTCAAGAGGCGCAAACAAGACGCAATGACGACGCGGCCCCAGCGGTTCCGTCAGGCGCGGGGCATAGCAGGACCGGTGTGGCAAAAAAACTTTCAACAAACGCCGAGAATCCGGTTGACCCTTTCGCATGACATCCTTAAACGGCCCTCCACGACACCTGCCCAGGTGGCGGAATTGGTAGACGCGCTAGCTTCAGGTGCTAGTGTCCGTATGGACGTGGAGGTTCGAGTCCTCTCCTGGGCACCATGAATCCCCAAATAAACAAAATTTGTCCGTCATCAAATGAATTGGTCCGATTGAGCTGACAGCGTTTAGGACGGTTTGGCTCATCGTTTGTGATTTTAGGCGGCGTGCCCGAGATTGAGCAAGCGTCGCTGTTTCAGGGTTCTTTCCTTGGTCTGCTTCCTTTCTTTCAGAATGTCGTCACTGCGGCCGAAATAGACATCGGCGGGCGTCAGGTTTCCGAGGCTCTCATGGTATCGGTGATTGTTGTAGTGGGTGACAAAGTTGCCGACCTCCTGCTCGAGCGCCCCGGGAAGGTAATAGTTCTCGAGCAGGATGCGGTTCTTCAAGGTCTGGTGCCAGCGCTCGATCTTACCTTGGGTTTGCGGATGGTTCGGGGCGCCGCGGATGTGGTCCATGCCTTGATCGTCGAGCCAGACTGCAAGATCGCCTGATATTGTCTGACAGGTGCTGTGTTTCGCCCTTGCGCGAAGGGAGGCTCCATCCGGCATTCCCGCCTATCAAAAGAAGCGGTCGCAATCGTGGTTAAGAGGCACGTTGACCGCATCGGACTAGACCCGAGCGAGTTTTCGGGTCATTCACTGCGTGTCTGACATCAGCACCTCTGGGCCTGATTGAAGGATTTGCATAACGGAAGGTTTCTGGCTCATCTGAACCGTTAAGGAGTGAAGATGAGACGGAAAGCTGGAACCGACAAACCGACGGCTGAACGGGTCGTCAAGGACATTCACCGGCGAAAAGACACTGCTTGTGTTTTTCCGTGCTAACTGGTGCCCATTCTGCATGAATCAGCTCAAAGAGGTGAAAGCGAAAGCTGATCAACTGGCCACGGCAGGCGTGAAGGTGAAGTTCATCTCCAACCAGGGCATCGAGAATTCCACGAAACTTGCCAAGGATCTGGACCTGCCTGCTCATTTCGAGATCTACCAGGACAACGATCTGGCAGCAGCCAAAGCTTTGGGCATAGAAGACATCGGCGGCGCACCCACAGGTATGCCGGGTTACCCCGTCGATACCGTGAAAGCCACCGTCATTGGCCTTGACGAAGACGGTAAGGTGATCTTCGGCGACGAAACGGACAGTTACCGTATCCGTCCGCATCCAGACACCTTCCTGCACGTCTTCGAGTCGCGTGGAAGCGTCCGGGCTTTCTCGGCAGCGTAAGATCACTGAACTGACAAGAACTGGTACCGCGCAACCCTGCGCGGTACCATAATTATTTTCGGATAAGCGTTCCGGAAGCAACAGGTACGCTTAACAGATACCCCGTCAAACAAGGCTTGATTGCTGACATTCGTTCAAAGCGCAGCATTGGTCGGAATGGGCTCGCAGTCAGATTTCGCCGCCCGAAGCGCGAACGGCGGCCCCTGATTTGCGAACGACCGCGCAATGAGAGACGCGCTACAAGATCAAAGACTTGGCCCGCCCCTCCTATGACCGGTCTCGATCAGCCTGTTGCAACGGCATTGCCGCGGGACCGCATGGCGGCAGTGAGCCCCAACTTGTTCCTTGATCTTTTACGCTGCACGCGCACGCGGCGTGAAAATTACTGCCTGAGCGAAAAAGTCCCTGCCGCGACGCGGCTGCAAAAGCTACCATTGATGCATGGCGCAGCGGTGATATCGGTAGCAAGGATCAAGATGCGGACTTTGCCGCCGTTGCCATTCCGTGTGTTCGCTTACGCAGCATTCGCTCGCAAGTGTGGCCCACTCTTCGCTGCGTTGCAGCCGGTGTCGGCAGAGCGGCCATTGAAATCCACTTCGCGGGACGAGATTCAAACCGCCCTTTCGCCGCGAGAGGGATCGACCATCGAGGAGCGGACAAGGACGAAACCGCTTCTGTAATAGGGCGGTTGGTGTCAATCACTTTTTTGCGTGATCAATCTTACGATTCAATATGACTGATCGCATCATGGAGCGCTGGCCCGTTGTCTCGGATATTTTGACTTTTGCCAGTTGAGGGTACGGCCAAGCGAGGGTTTCCCAGCGTCGGGATGATGCTTCTGTCCGTGGTCAACGCTGTGGCTGCCACATGATGCCTGGTTCAAGAGCGGTTCCCGCGCGCCCATCTCTCGCACGTGCTCGAATGTGAGCATTCGGCGACGAGCGGCTTCACGGCGTCATCGGGGACCGCGTCCCGACGGGGACCTCGGTGGGCCTGTGCCCTCGGGCGTGGCCAATTCCTTCTGTCAAGGGTGAGAGTTGGCAACTTCCGTTCCGGATGCCTACGCGGCAGCCGTTCCAACGGCATGACGGCAAAAACAGAACCCGGTTCCATCGCGCCACATCCGATGCAAAACGACACCGATACGTCGAGCCAGGGCTGTTGTTGCACGCCGTTGGCCACGGCGTGCGGCCACCCGCAACGCCCAAGCTCCAAGCCAGTTGTGCCGCCCGCAACGCAACATTGTCGTGGCCGCTTGAAAGAGGGCCGTGCGCAGCACTTCATCACCCGCACGCGTGAGGTGACCGGTGATGTCCCGCTCTCCCGACTGTTCCCGCCGCGGGGTCAGCCCAACCCAGGGGCCGACATCTTTTGAGGACCGGAAACGGGCGGGATCGTCAATGGCCGAGCGTACCGTCAGCGCAACAATCGCTCCGACACCCGGCATCGTCATCATCAGTTTGCACGCTGTATCCTGTCTCGCCATATCCCGCAGCAGCCTTTCCAAGACCGCCAGCTCATTGCGCAGTTCGATCCGCAGCCGCAGAATTGGTGCCACCGCCGCTTCGAGCATTGGATTGCCATGTACCAGTTCCCAAACTCGCGTCTCGAACCGGGTCTTGCTCACCTGGCCCATCTTCAGCCCGAAGTTACGCAAAACACCTCTGACTGACTGTTCGAGCTTGATTGCGGCGTTCAGGATCGCCTTGCGTGAGGTCAGGACTGCGCGCATCTCCTGTGCTGATACAGATTTGCAGTGCACGGGCCGGAACCAGCCCATCTGCAACAGACGGGCGATGCCGAACGCATCCCGGCGGTCGGTTTTGATTGGCATGGCCTTCAGTGCGCCCTTCACATGCCGTGTTTCCATCAAAACCACTTCAAAGCCCGCCGCCGTTAAGTGCCTATACAACCACTGCGACAGCGGCCCCGCCTCCAACCCCACGACCTCTACATTTCCTGAGAGATCCCGCAGAAATGCGGTCAATACCTCTGGTTCGCTGGCCGCGCTCGCCTCCTTCACAACCTTACCGCAATCGCTCAGAACGCAGATCGCCGTGCTTTCAAGTGAGACGTCAAAGCCGATAAACAAATCCATGTCGTTGTCCTTTCATTCTGTCAAAGAAACGGCGCGCGCCTCCTGGCATGCCCCCGCAGACACGCCATACGTGTCAAGGACAACGACGCCTCATCACCACAAACACATCAAAATGCCGAAACGGTGGCGGTTCACGCCAAGCCCTATTACGGCATCTCTCGCGGTATTGGCGCTTGTGGCGGATGATGCGCACGAATGTGAGCATCGTAGGTTTTGCGACCTGATGAACCTGTCTGACGATTGGGACCTTCTCAATCTAATGACAGGAGGGTCTGATGACCGATCAATATGTTCCCAAGCTGCGCCAGCGTTTTCTTGAAGATATGCAGATCAAAGGGCTGCAACCAAAGACTCAGACGATGTACCTTCGGGCAATGCGCGACTTCACGCGGTTTCTGGGGCACGCGCCGGATAGCGCGACGCCTGAGGAGTTGCGGGCGTTTCAGTTGGACATGAAGGAACGGGGTATGGGCGCTCCGACTTTCAATAACCGGCTGACGGTTCTGAGCTTCTTCTTTGCTACGACTTGCCCAAGGCCCGAGATGAAGCGGCACATGCAGTATCAGCGGGCGGCCAAGAAGATCCCCGTCGTGCTGAGTGCTGAAGAGGTCACACGCATCCTCGAAGCGGCACCTGGGCCAGGGCTCCGATACCGCGCGGCCTTCAGCGTTGCCTATGGCGGCGGATTGCGGGCGAGTGAGGCCACCCACCTGAAGGTTGGCGATATCGACAGCGACCGCATGCTGATCCGGGTCGACCAGGGCAAGGGCCGCAAGGACCGGCATGTGATGCTGTCGCCAAGCCTGCTTGGTTTGCTACGGGATTATTACCGCGAACCGCGCATATGCCGCCGAGATTGCCGGATCGCGATATTTCAGGCCCACGCCGCCTCTGACCAACGCGGCGGAGGGTCGTGATCGGCTGATCGCGGGCGATGTGTCTCTGGTGGTCGAACTGCCCCCCGATTTCGGGCGCAAGCTGCGCACGGGGAGGCGACCGAGGTCTTGGCGACCGTGGATGGCGCAATCCCCTTCAAAGGCAAGACCGTCGAAGGCTACGTAGCCGGGTTGCACCGAACATTTCAAGATGTGCTGGCGCGGGAGGCGGGCGCCCGGCAAGCCGAGATTGCCCGGATCGAACCCCGGTTCCGTTATAACCAAAGCTTCGAAAGCATTGCGGCGATGGCACCGGCCATGCCAGCGATCCTGCTGATCATGCTGCCCGCGGTCCTGACGGCGGTTAGCGTCGCGCCGGAACGGGAACTGGGCTCGGTCATCAATTTCTACGTGACCCCGACAACGCGGCTGGAGTTCCTGATCGGCAAGCAGCTTCCCTATATCGGGATCGCCTACGCGAACTTTCTGCTGTTGGCGGGCATGACAATTGTCGTCTTCGGCGTTCCGCTCAAGGGCAATTCCCTTCCCCTTGCGATAGGCGCGCTTCTCTATGTCTGGGCGACCACCTCCTACGGGCTGCTGATCGCGACGATGACATCCAGTCAGGTTGCTGCGACCTTTGCGACGGCCATTGCCTCGGTGGTGCCGACGATCCAGTTCTCGGGTCTGCTCCAACCGGTTTCGACGCTTGAAGGGGGGGCTCAGACCATAGGCTCTCTCTGGCCGTCCTCCTACTTCCTTCATCTGAATGTCGGCGCGTTCACCAAGGGATTGGGATGGGAGGCCCTCGCGCCCGACCTTCTGGCCCTGGCCTGTTTCGGTCCGGTGCTGACCGCAATCGCGGCGCTGTCTCTGCGCGCGCAGGAGAGATGAATGCAACGGCTGTCCTGCATCTTCTGGCTTGGTCTGAAAGAGATGATGAGCCTTCGCCGCGACTGGGTGATGATGGCCTTGCTGGTCTGGTCCTTCACTCTGGCGCCGATCATGGAGGCCACCGGTGTCGCCAGTTCAGTGAACAACGCCTCCATCGCGTTTGCTGACGAAGATAACTCACCGCTTTCACGCGCTTTAGCGGCTGCGTTCTTTCCGCCGGAATTTCAGCCCGTTGTCCAGATTCTACCCGGATCAGGCCCCGCGCATATGGATGCGGGGCGGTTTCTGTTCGTTGTCGCCGTGCCACCGGGCTTCGAGAAAGACGTGCGCGCGGGACGGGTGCCGGAGGTTCAGGTTCTCATCGACGCGACCGCGATGGAACAGGCCGGGATCGGCGCGAACTATATCACCAACATTCTGGCTGGCGAAATCCGCCGCTTTGCCATCGGTGCCGATCTGGTGGACGCGCCCTTAATCGGGGTCATCCTGCGCAGTGCCTTCAATCCGAACCGCGATACCGTGCGCTTTGCCGGTATCGTCGCGCTGATCGGCCAGATCATGTGGCCGACAACCATTCTCACCGGCGCCGCGATGATCCGGGAACGCGAGCACGGCACCATCGAACACCTGCTGGCCATGCCAATTGCCTCGTTCGACATCGCGGCGGCCAAGATCTGGACGAATGCCGGGGTGGTGCTGGTCGCCGCCGGCCTGTCTCTGACATTTTTGATGCAAGGTTCCTTGGGGATCGGTATCGCCGGATCCAAGGCGCTGTTTCTGCTTGGCACCGCGCTCTTTCTCTTCACCGCGACGGCGCTCGGGGTATTTCTGGCGACGCTGGCGCGCTCCATGGCGCAATTCGCGCTGCTGGTGATGCTGATCGTCTTGCCGATGCTGATGCCGTCAGGTGGTGAAACACCCATCGAGGGTCAGCCGGATTGGGCACGCTCATTCTTCCGTCACGCCACTACATGTCGGTCAGCCAGGCGATCGTCTTCAAAGGCGCCAGGATCGAGACGGTATGGCCAGAATTCGCGTGGATGGCCTTTCTCGGTATCGCCCTTCTTACGATGAGCATCATGCTCTCCGGCGGTCGGTCGCGCGGGATGGTTAGAGCAAAGGCGGCTGGTTTAAGAGGGCTCCCGGCCATGAAAACCGGCCAAGGCGTTTCACCGGGAAGATGATCTCAAATCCGGCGCTTGGGCTGAGGAAATAGTTGAAACCACATCGACAGGACGCTCACTCTTCCAGAGAAACGATATACGCCACCATATCGCCGATATTGCCGCCAATCATATACTCGGTGTAGCGCGGCATGTCCTCGTGAATGGGCTGTTCAATGCGGTGTCTGATCTGTTCCTCTGATCGATACTTTGCAATCGCCGCAAAGCTGGGCGGGTCCATCTTGAATGGTCCACTCTCGCTCACATCGTGACACTGAACGCAGTATTCCTCAGCTATGTCGCGCCCCATTTCGACATTGCCCTCTTCGGCGGATAGAGCGCTCGAACTCGCGCTCAACGCAATGAATGAGAGTGCGAGGTAACGTGCGGGTTTCATGACTTAATCCTTCTCTGGGCAGACTAAGAACCCGTTTGGTGTGGTGTCCTGCAACCGAGATGCGCTGCCTCACCAAAAGGTTCCAAGAGATCGTTATTGCGGATCCGAGCGTCAGATGTGAAACATGGTCCCCACTCCAAATGCGATCGCCGCCGCAACTCCGCCAATGAGCGACGTTTCGATGGCGGATCGCCACCATGGGCTGAGCGACCAGAAACTTTTTAACGCACCAATCGCAAAGAAGGCCGCCATGGTCACCCAGGCCGACACTGCGAATGCGTCTGTCAGCCCGAGCATGAAAGGCAACAGCGGGATCATCCCCGCAACGAGAAACGACAGGAATGTGGTTGCCGCCGAACGCAGCGGGCGCGGATCGACTCCGCCCAACCCGTATTCGCCCTCCAGCATAAGCGCGATCCAATTGTTCCGGTCCTGGGTTATCGCATCCGTGGCTTGTCCCAAAACCTGCCCCTTTAGCCCCTTTCGCGACAGAATCTCCCGCACCTCAAGCCATTCGCCCTCGGGGTAATCCCGAATGTGGCGTTCTTCGATCTTTCGAATGCGTGCAATGTTGTCCCGCTCCGCTTTCACACCGGAGTAATTTGCCGCCGCCATGGAAAAGCCATCCGCCAGAACGTTTGCCAGCCCCAGAACCACAATGATGTATGGAGATAGACCCGCACCCGTTACGCCCGCTACAATCGCGAAAGTCGTGACAGTCCCGTCAATGGCACCATACACTGCATCGCGAAGCACTCCCCGACCCTGGGGATGGCCTATGCGAGCAGAGATTTCCGCCCGGGTATGTCCGTGATCGGGCACCATCAAAATTTCCTACCGTTCCAGTCTAAAGCTTCGCCCAAACTGCGCCTTGCCTTTCTCAATTCGATGCGTGGCAGAGCCTGACCAACGCACCCGCCACAGCTGCGGCGGAGTAGTTGACCTGTCAGCCACCCATGGTGTGGATTGTCACGTTTCGGAGTGCCGCACGGAAGAGACCCGCATGCCGTAACCGATCTTCGATGCGATGAGGAGCATCGATCTATCGATCCGTAGGCTCGGCGCGCTAGACCGGCTCGGATTTTGCCGTACTTTTCGTTTTACGCGCCACCTTTGTTACGGCTTCTGCGGTTTTTTCCACGGCGTCCGCCTCGGTTTCACTTACATGCTGTGCGCAGCGGGACACAACATCGAACCATTCACGCGCATCCTCAACCATCCGCTCAATCGAATGACGCTGCCATTCCGCCAGGGTTTGCATCGCCTTCGCGGGCTCCACACTGTCGCCCGATGTCGTTTCCCGCGCGACTTCCAATGCGGTGCGGGCGGCTTCGTGACGGCGCTGGAACCAGTGGCGGGAAAACGCCTCGGCCTCATCCAACAGCTTATCCTGCGCGTTCCAGAACTGCTCAATCTGTGGTGTGATCATTGGGTTGCTTGGCATCATGCTTTGCATTGATTTCAGAACTTCACCAAACCTTCAGGCGACGCGACTTTTGCTGACTTCGTAGGCATCCTCTATCCTCCCAGAAAAAGATGACGGTAGGTCGATTTTATCACATCCACGCAAAGCAACCTTAACGGAGATCAAGCCACCGCCGCGAATAGGAAGAGAGCGGGCCCTCAGCGGCACCCGGAACCTCGAAGGTGACTTCCGGCGATCTTGTCCAGCTCATGTCCTGAACGGCCAAATCGGCGTGCTTTTCGCGCTGCGCCGTCCACCGTCGTCAGGCTGGAAGATTGTAAGGCCCCAGTGGTCAGCACCCTGTTGGCCGTGCCCGAAAGTGATGTCGCGATGATACGGGCCGGCATGTCGCGGAGGCCCCTACCTGCCAAAGCCCCAAGTCCATCGGTCAGCATCAGCAGGCCGATCAGAAACTGGCCTACACCTCCGGGTGCTTATAATACATTCCAGAACATGTGCGCCTTTCACCCTTTGCTGAAGGCCTTCGTAGCCTCAGACCTACGGTTTTGGACCGCTGCCTGACCACACCGCCACTCGCCGCCAAGGCGTCATTGACCGCCCCATACCAGCCCTACAACTCTTGGTTTCGCGACTTTGCCTTTTTCATTGTCTCACCCTGGCTTGGCAGAATACACCTGAGAAGCGGAGCGCTGCTTTTGCTGGCGGGGAGGCCATGCCCGGCGGTTTTCGAAGCGCAGGTCATCACACCTATTGCTTAGATCATTTTACCACGGCGATCTGTCGCCCGTTTGATCGATGTCAGCGACTGCGCCCTCTACGTTGCGCTATGTGGAGAGGGGAAGGGCCTGATCTTTGGCTCGGGCGCTCTGTTTGGAGGCGAACATGGATCATCGAACAATTCTTCTGATGCTGAACAAGGAAACCTCCGGCGAGATACTTGCGGAATACGCGGAGAACGCGCGCACTAATGATGCGCATCTCATCTGCTTGATGCTGGGGTCGACGCCCGCGCTGCCCTACTACGCATACGGAAATCCGCCCTATGGCACGGTCAGCGCGCCGGAGAACTGGACTGAGCTGGTTCATAAGACCAGATCAGAGCAGTGCGCACGGGCAGAGCATATTGAAACCTTGCTCGCCCGAATCCAGGCATTTGGCGAAGTGCGTTCGTTGATATGCTCAAGCTACGATATCAAATACGATGTCGCGCAATGCGCCATGGCCTGTGATGTTGCGCATATCGCGCCCAATCTGCGGGAAACCGAGGTGATGTTCCGCGAGGCAACGCATGGGCTTCTGTTCCGCTCGCCCGTTGGGTTGGTGTTGAATGGCGACCCCTCGGTCACCCGGCGCCGGATTTTCGTGGCCTGGAATGGCGGTCTGGCATGCGCGCGCGCGGTCCATGCAGCGCTGCCCTATCTGGGTGCCTGTGAGGAAGTGATTATAGGCTGTTTCGACCCGGTAATGTCATCAGAGAAAGACGGCGAGAATCCCGGCAGTGACATCGCCGCGTGGCTCAGTCATCGGGGCTGTGCTGTCTCTGTGCATCAGTATCCCAGCGGTGGGCTGGAGATCGGGCGCTGCATTCAGGACCGCGCCGCCGAAACCGGCGCGGATCTGGTCGTGATGGGGGCCTATGGACACGCTCGCGCGCGCGAGGCCATCTTCGGTGGCACGACCCGAACAATGATAGAGCAAGCGGAATTGCCCGTCCTGATTGCTCACTAGCACTGTGTGCAAGATCGGGACGCGCGAGCTCGCAATCAGGACAAGTGCACGTAGCTGCCCGGTGCCGACGGCAGTTGTTTGACGCCTCTGCGCTTTCCGCCCATGGGCGGAGGCGCGGCCGACCCCGTCGAACGGGCCTTGAGCCAATCCGCCATCGCGGGCCACCAGGACCCTTGGGTCACCTGGCTGGTCTCAAACCAGTCGTCAGGCGAGGTATAGAGCGCATCGGCAGGCCTATGACCCAGCCGGTAGTGGCGTCGCTTGTGCCCAGGTTCGCTCAGGATACCGCCATTGTGGCCGCCATTGGTGAGCACGAAGGTCAGGTCTCCGTCCGTGAACAGCCTGATCTTGTAGACCGAGCGCCAGGGGGCGATGTGGTCGCTCTCCGTTCCCACGACAAATAGCGGCAGACGGATGTCTTTAAGGGCCACCACACGCCCATCAACGGCGAAGCGGCCGGCGCTCAGCCGGTTATCCAGGAACAGGCCGCGCAGGTATTCCGAATGCATCCGTGCGGGCATGCGCGTCGTATCATTGTTCCAGACCGTGAGGTCAGAGGGCAAATCCTCCTCACCCAAGAAATAACGGCGCATGGCGCGGGCATAGATCAGGTCTTCGGCGCGGATCGTCGTGAAGGTGCGCGTCATCTGTGGCCGGTCCAGGTAGCCCTGCAGCCACATCAGGTCCTCGACAAAGGAAACCTGGCTGTCATCGATGAAGAGCAGGAGTTCACCGGCTTCGGCGAAATCGACCTGTGCCGCCATGAGTGTGACGCTGGCCAGCCGATCATCGCCGTCGCGCTGCATCACCGCAGCCGCAATCGCCAGCAGCGTGCCGCCCAGGCAATAGCCGTTGGCATGGATTTTCTGACCCGGCACGATCTGCTCCACCGCGTCGATCGCGGCCATGATCCCCTGCTGGCGATAGTCTTCGAGGCCGAGATCGGCTTGATCCGTGCCCGGATTGACCCAGGAAATCATGAACACGGTGAAGCCCTGACTGACCAGGTAGCGCACCATGGAATTCTCCGGCGAGAGGTCTAGCACGTAGTATTTCATGATCCAGGCTGGCACGAAGAGAATGGGTTCGGCCTGCACCTTCTTGGTGGTCGGAGTGTATTGGATTAGTTCGAAAAGCGCGTTGCGGAAGACGACCTTGCCCGGTGTCGCCGCCAGATCCTTGCCGATCTCGTAGCCTTCGGGCGGGGGTTCGTGCTGTTGCGTGGCGGTGCGGGCGAGATCTTCCAGAAAGTGCGCGCCGCCTTCGACCAAGTTACGACCGCCGGTCTGCAGGCTGCGGTCGATGATCTCTGGATTCAACCATGGGAAATTCGATGGGGAAATGAAATCGAGCGCCTGTCGGACTTGAAACTGGGCGCGCTCGGCGTCGCGCGGCGCGATGCCGGGCATGTCATCCGTCGCGGCCTGCCACCAGTCCTGTGCGCTCAAAAACGCCTGTTGCCAAAGCGCGAACGGAGCCTTTTGCCAGCCCGCGTCGGTAAACCGGTGGTCTTGCGCGCGCGGAGAAAAAGGCGGCTCGGGCGAGGCGCCCATCGCAAGCGCGCTGGCATGCGCCCAGAGCTTTGACATGTTGTGGGCCGCACGTTCCGCAAGCTCGGTCTGGCGACCGGGCGAGCGGCCCAGATGGACCGCCCAATCCATCCATGTGGCCATGATCGAATGCGGGGACACCCCGGCTGTTGCCCGGGCCAGAGCCGCACGCATGGCGCGGTCCAGCTTGTCATAGGGGTGGCCCGGCGTTTCGGGTTCGGGCTTGGTGTTCGCCGGGTAACGGTCGACTTCCAGCTTCCCTGGTTGCAACTCGTTCATCTATTTTCTCCGTTTGGGCCAGACGTTTCAATACGTTGCAGACGAGTGCTCGGGGACATGCCCCCGGTATTGTGACGCTCCGAGCCTAGAGTTTCATGACCACGCGCCCTTGGATGTCGCCCCGCTCCATACGCGCGAAGATGCCGTTGATGTTATCCAGTTCATCCCATTCGAAATGCGATGCAACCTGACCCTTGGCAGCAAAGGCCAGCGCCTCCGCCAGATCGTTGCGCGTCCCGACGATTGAGCCGCGAATGGTCTTGCGGGACAGCACGACGTCGAAAATCGGCAGTTCGAACCCGCCGGGCGGCAAGCCCACCAAGCTCATGGTGCCGCCGCGCCCCAGCATGCCAACCGCCTGGCCAAAGCTCTTGTTGGATACAGCAGTGACCAGAACGCCCTCGACGCCGCTGCCCGCCTGCAACTCGACCACCGGGTCGGTCTTGGCGGCGTTGACCACCATGTCGGCGCCCAACTGTTTGGCCAGCGCCAGCTTGTCATCGGCCACGTCCACAGCGATCACGTGGAACCCCATGGCCTTGGCATATTGCACAGCGAGATGACCCAACCCGCCGACACCGACGATGGCCACCGTCTGGCCTGGTTTCGCATCGGTTTCCTTGAGCCCCTTGTAGACTGTAACGCCTGCGCAGAGGATCGGGGCCGCCGGGCCAAATTCCAGCCCGTTGGGCAGATGTCCCAGATAGCTGGGATCGGCCAGCACATATTCCGCAAAGCCGCCATTGACGCCATAACCGGTTTTCGACTGATCGGGGCAGAGCGTTTCCCAACCGCCAACGCAGTGACGGCAATGCCCGCAAGCAGAGTGAAGCCAGGGAACGCCCACTCGGTCCCCCTCTTTCACAGTGGCGACACCCGCGCCAACCTCAGCCACGGTGCCCACGCCCTCATGGCCGGGTATGAACGGCGCCGAAGGCTTGACCGGCCAATCCCCACGGGCGGCATGCAGGTCCGTGTGGCACACCCCGCAGGCTTCGACCTTCACCACCACCTGACCCGGTCCTGCGACGGGTTTTTCCACTTCGCGAATTTCGAGCGGTGCACCGAGCCTAGGCACGACGGCCGCCTTCATCATTTCACCTGCCATGAGCGATCCTCCTGAAATAAGCGAATGCTTCGATGGGAGTTTGACACCAAACGCGACTGTTCGATCTGACAGAGGTCAAACTTGGCATTCTGAGAATTGGATTTTGAAGGGCGTTGTCACGTAAACTGCCGTTCGGTTGCTCATGTCAGCAATTGGACGTAGGTGACATCGATGAAGTCATCGTCAATCAGCTACAAGCGCCACCGATTTCCTCCTCAGATCATCGCGCGCGCGGTGTGGCTGTACGTGCGCTTCAATCTGAGCTTGCGGGAAGTTGAAGAGATGCTGCTGCAGCGTGGGATCGATGTGTCCTACGAAACAGTCCGGCGTTGGGTTATCAAATTCGGGCCGGCGCTAGCTCGAAACTTGCGGCAGAGACAGAACCGTCCAGGTGATGTCTGGCATTTGGATGAAGTTGCCGTGAAAATCTCGGGTCGCAAGTATTGGCTTTGGCGCGCGGTTGATCAGCATGGCGTCGTGCTGCACGAATTACTCCGACCGAAGCGGGACAAACGGGCGGCAAAACGGCTGTTGCGCCGCCTGATAAAGCGTCTTGGTTTCATTCCCAAGCGGATCATCACGGACAAACTACGCTCGTATGGCGCCGCCAAGCGAGAGGTCGCGCCGGGGTTGAATCACTGGTCGCACAAAGGCCTCAACAATCGAGTCGAGAACAGTCATCTCCCTTTCCGAAAGCGGGAAAGGACGATGCAGCGCCATCTCTCTCCAGGAGGGTTGCAAATGTTCGTGGCGACCCACTCAGCAATCCGCAATTGCTTCAGCGTCCCCGCTCGCCGCCGCTCCGCCTTAACAATCCGATATCACCGTCTCGAGGCATTTGACGCCTGGAATGGCGCCACACAGGCCGCTTGAATTTCATTTGACAACATTCCTTGGCGTTTCGGGAGTTAACGTGATGGCGTGGACAGCCCCACCCAGCGGCATCGCAATGTGCCATGTTGGAGTTGTTGAACCCAACAGAAAAAGGGAGCCATCCACATGCAGATTACAACATTGGGGATCGATATTGCCAAGTCTGTCTTTCAACTTCACGGGGTTGATGCTGATGGGAACATCCTTCTCAGAAAGAAAGTCCGACGGCGGGCTTTGCTCGATGTTCTTGCCAGCATCGATCCATGTCTGATTGGTATGGAGGCCTGCGCGACTTCACATTTCTGGGGGCGTGAGATTGCAGCCCGGGGCCATGAGGTGCGCCTGATCCCGCCGATTTACGTCAAACCTTATGTGAAGCGTCAGAAAAACGATATGGCGGATGCGGAGGCGATTTGCGAAGCCGTCACACGACCGAACATGCATTTCGTCGCAATCAAAAGCGCTGATCAGCAAGCAATTTTGATGCTGCATCGCGCCCGGGACCTTCTGATGCGGCAGCGCACGATGCTGATCAATGCGCTGCGCGCTCATATGGCGGAGTTCGGTATCGTTGCCGCCCGCGGCCCACACAAGCTCCGTGAACTTCTCGTTGATTTGCAGGATGACAGCGACAGCTTCCCCGAAGTTGCACGATCGGCCTTGCTGAGCCTGGTCCGGCAGATGGACGGCCTGGACGGCGAGATTGCCCAGCTCGATCGAGAGATACAGATCTGGCACCGTCAGAGCAAAGTCAGTCAGAGGTTGGCCACGATACCTGGTATCGGAGTGCTCACCGCGACGGCCTTGGCAGCGACCGTTGCCGACCCGACCCTCTTCAGATACGCTCGTCAGTTCGCGGCTTGGCTCGGCTTGGTCCCACGACAAAATTCATCGGGCGGCAAAGACAGGCTGGGGCGCATTACCAAGATGGGCGACGGCTACTTGCGCAAGCTTCTGGTCGTTGGTGCAACGGCCGTTCTCAGGCGCGCTGTTAGAACCCAAACGCAAATCGGTGAATGGGTGCGTCACCTGCTGGAGCGCAAACCATCACGGTTGGTCAGTGTGGCGCTGGCCAACAAGACCGCGCGGATCGCATGGGCCATTCTCGCAAAAGGAGAAACTTACCGCTCAGCGTAGAACTAGCGCGGCTAAGCCATAGCCGCACATCAGGATGCAAGAGCAATCTAAGTGATGATGATCAATGCAGCCGCACCGGGACACCCCGTGGAGTTGTCAGGGTATCGCAGCCCGTTAACGTGATAGGGATCCGGTTCGCGAACTTCATCAAGGCCAGCGGGTATATGCGCCGCGCAAACAGGCCGGACAAATGAGCGCTAGCTAAATGATCTCAGGCGACAAGAAAACTCTTGCAAAATAGGGGCTGTCCACAAATGACAACACCGTTTCACACAGTGCATCTTGGTCTCGACGCGGCTCCGACGGTGGTATCCACTCCACTTTCGCCAGATTGCTCGTCCCAGATAGCGTGAAGCATTTACCGCCTCATTCCTGGCGATAGCCCCAGCACTTGTGGGCTTCCAAGGTTTGGCATTTTTGCGCGGCGGAATGATGGCATGGGCATTGCGGGTGGCAATCGCATCGTGGCATCTGCGCGTGTCATAGGCCCCGTCCATTGCCCGGCAGGCGCATGCAAAGCATGCTGCCGAGAGGAGGCCGTCACTGACCCGATGTCCTGAGCTGGTGGGATTTGGTCGAGCAATTCGAGCAGCATAGGGGCGTCGCCCACATTGCTCGTCGTGACCTCGACCGCCCGGACTTCCAGCGTTTCCTCGTCAATCCCAATGTGTATCTTGCGCCAAATGCGTCGTTTCGGGCCGCCATGTTTGCGCGCATTCCACTCGCCTTCACCTTCTGCCTTGATGCCTGTGCTATCCACTGCCCGACAGGGCATCGCGAAGTGATGTCCCGAGAGGGGATCAGCAGGTTCAGCGGGCCACTGCCACCGCGATACGGCAAGCTCACGTCCAGCGTCTTCTGACGGCGGCACAGCGTGCTGAAATTGGGGACAGCCCAGTCCAATCCGACCAGCCGCAACAGGCTCTCAACAAACCCCGCAGTCTGCCGAAGTGGCAGGCCAACAATACCTTTATCGTCAGGCAAGTCTGGATTGCAGCGTCGCTGAACTGGGATTGCCGCCCGCGCTTGCCGCTCGGTGGAGGTGCCCAAACCATCTCAGGGTCAAACCAGATCGACAACGACCCTCTCTGCTTCAGTGCGTCATTGTAAGACGACCAATTCGTGGCCTTGTACTTTGTAGGGGCCCAACTGCTCATGTACTCCGGCTATCACGCTGTATTCGCAAGATGAATCCCCTCAGGACATTTGTGCAACAAAGCCACTTCGCACGACCGAGAGATGTCATGGGCTGATCTGTCGATATGAATTAAAGCACCACCACTCGTATCAGCATTGCGACAGAACCCAAGGCCATGACGCTGGAAATCCACAAGCCAACAAACCAGACCCATTTGCCAGTCAGAGTAGGTGTCATCAGTGATACCCCTCTGATGGATCCATTTTACCGCGAAACACCCAGTAGGCGTAAGCTGTGTAGGCTAAGATGACCGGGATCAAGATCACCGCACCCACCAACGCAAACGCTAGGCTACTATCCGGCGCTGCAGCCTGCCAGATTGTCAACGAGGGCGGCACCATCATTGGGAAAAAGCTAATCCCAATGCCGATGAAACTGACAACAAAGAAGCCAAGCGCGGACAGGAAAGGTCGCAAATCGCTTTGATCGCTGAGGCCTGTAAAAAACGACCAGGTGAGGGCAACCATCAACACAGGCACGATCATTGACCAGAGGCTTCCTGGCAGATTGAACCAGCGTTCGAAATACACTGGGTCCTGAAACGGTGTCAGGATGCTGACGACACCAATCACACCGAGCGTTGCGGTGCCAAGCCACCAGGCATAGCCCCGCATTTGAACCTGCAGACCGTCTTCGGTTTTTAGCACCAGCCATGTTGCACCAAGAAGCGCGTAACCTACGACGACTGCGAGACCGGTGAGCACCGAGAACGGCGTGAGCCAGTCAAACCAGCCCCCTGCATAGGCACGGCCATCGATCTCAATCCCTTGCGTCAGCGCGCCTAAGGCAATCCCCTGACAAAATGCACCGATGAAAGACCCACCAAAAAAAGCTGCGTCCCAAAGCCCCTTCCTCTCGGTTCGCCAACGATATTCAAAGGACACGCCCCGAAACACCAGGGCCAGCAGCATCAGGATGACAGGCATATAGAGTGCTGGCATCACGATGGCATAGGCCAAAGGGAAGACAGCAAGGAGACCGCCGCCCCCAAGTACAAGCCAGGTTTCATTTCCGTCCCAAACGGGGGCTACGGAGTTCATCATCAGATCTCTGTCCCGTTCGGATTTTCCGAATGGAAACAGGATGCCGATACCCAGATCGAAGCCATCGAGCACCACATAGGTCAAGACGGCGAAGGCAATCAGCGCCGCCCAGATAAGTGCAAGATCAAAAACCATGAGAGTGCTCCTTATTCGCCAGGTTTGAAGTCGGGATCGACCTGCGGTGCCGGGGTGATCCCTGCGGTCCGGATCGGTCCATCGCGCAAGCCAAGTTTTGGCGTCGCTGGTCGCTTGTTCATCATTCGCAAGATGTAGAACGTGCCCGCCCCAAAAACGGCGAAATACACGATGACAAAGGCTACGAGGGATGCAGCGACGGCAGGCGCGCCGGCGGGTGCCAAGCTGTCCGAGGTGCGCAAGAAGCCATAGACTGTATAGGGCTGACGCCCGACTTCGGTTGTGATCCACCCAGCAAGAACAGCCACAAATCCGGTTGGCCCCATGAGAATGCCGGCACGGTATAGCCAGGGTGCGTCGTAGAGTGTGCCGCGCCAGCGCGCCCAAGCGGACCATGCGCCTAAACCCAGCATAGCGAACCCGAGCCCGACCATGACCCGGAAGGACCAGAAAACGATTCCAACGGGCGGTTGTTCGTCATCGGGGATCGTGTCGAGCCCCATCACCGGCCTATCAAGCGGCTTTTCAAAGATGAGGTTGCCGAGGCCGGGAATGCCGACCGCGTAGTCCAAGCGTTGTTCAACATCGTTGGGGACCGCGAAAAGGTACAAAGGAGCCCACCCCTCGGGATGGCTTTCGTAATGGCCTTCCATCGCCATGATCTTGATCGGTTGGTGTTCGAGCGTGTTGAGCCCGTGCTCGTGCCCGGCAAAGATCTGGATCGGAGTGACTATCACGGCCATCCACATCGCCATGGAGAACATGCGCCGCGCTTCCTTGTCGGACCTGTCACGTAAAAGATGCACCGCCCCGACAGCTCCCACAACAAGCGCAGTGGTCAGGAAGGCCGCAAGCACCATATGCGCTAGGCGATGGGGGAAGGACGGGTTGAAGGCGATCTGCCACCAGTCTTCCGGCACAAACTGGCCAACCTCGTTGATCGAAAAGCCTGCGGGCGTTTGCATCCAGCTGTTCACCGACAAGATCCATGTGGCTGACATCAGGGTGCCGAAAGCCACCATCACGGTAGCAAACATATGGAGTTTCTCGCCCACCCGTTCGCGACCAAAAAGCATGATCCCAAGGAAACCGGCTTCGAGAAAGAAGGCCGACAGAACCTCATAGGCCATAAGCGGCCCGATCACCGGCCCGGCCCGATCCGAAAAGACCGACCAATTGGTGCCGAACTGATAGGACATTACGATGCCCGAAACGACGCCCATTCCAAAGGCAACGGCGAAGATCTTTTTCCAGTAGTTGAAAAGCGTTAGATAGGTTTCATCCCGTGTCCGCATCCACAGCCCGTTCAGAACGGCAAGGTAACTGGCCAGGCCGATCGAAAAGGCGGGAAAGATGATGTGAAACGACACCGTAAACGCGAATTGGACACGCGCCAGCATCTCGGCGCTGAAGCCATCAAGCATAGTAAACTCCCAATCCTGCAAAGTGACCGGCTATGGCAGCGCCCCGCCATAGCTCGCGTCTTTCAAAGTGTTCAGAACGACATGATCCTTGTGTTGGGTGCCAGCATGCGCGCGGCCATTTCAGGCGGTCTGGCAGCTGAGATCCCGTCCAAAAGCGCTGTCGGTTCAATGCCCTTGTTTGGCAGATAGATGGCACAAACTTCGACCGTGGCCCCGCTTTGCATAATGTTCTGCATCAGCCCCTGCGGGCTCAGATCGCGGGGTGCTTGCGGTGCCGTTGCGGAGGCAGGCGCCTCCTTCAGCGCAAGATCACCCGCTGGTCCGCAAAGTAGGATATGTGCGTTTGATCCCTGCTGCATGGACTGCATGGTGAGTACCATGCTCATCAATTGCGTTTGCGGCTCACCAGACGAAAGGATTGTCACAAGGTTAGGAGTGTCGTCGGCCTGCGCGACAGAGCTGAGGCCAAGTGCAGTCGTTAAAGCGAGTAGAAACGTCTTCATGCGTGTTCTCTCCGATGTAAGGAAAATGTTGGAGGCGAAACGGCTTAGGCTTCGGCAGTCAGGTCCACAGTGCGCAGATACGGGCGGATTTCCTCGAACCCTTGCGGAAACTTGGCGGTTGCCTCTGCATTCGACACAGATGGCGGGATGATCGCGCGGTCGCCGGGCCGCCAATCGGCGGGAAGGGCGACACCGTTCGCATCGCCTGTCTGCAACGCGTCAATGGAGCGAAGAATTTCATCAAAGTTGCGTCCCACACTCATCGGGTATGTCATCGACAAACGCAGCTTTTTGTCGGGGTCGATAATGAAGACGGATCGAACTGCAGCAGTTTCCGACTCTCCGGGATGGATCATTTCGTAGAGTTTAGCGATTTCACAGTCCGGGTCTGCAACGATGGGAAAACGCAGGGTTGTGTCCTGGGTATCGTTCACGTCTTCAATCCATTTGAGGTGCTCACCAACCGAGTCCGTGCTAAGCCCAATCGGCTTTACACCACGTTTTGCGAAGCCTTCGGCCAATTGCGCCGTGCGCCCCATTTCTGTGGTGCAAACGGGGGTAAAATCGGCGGGATGGCTAAAAAAGAATACCCAATCATCGCCAATCCAGTGGTGAAATGAGATTTGTCCAGTGGTGGTGTCTGCCTTGAAATCCGGAACAATGTCGCCAAGCAGAAGTGTCATCTTGCTCTCCTTTGGTTATCTAAGCCTGAACTAGGAGCAGCCCCGCCGGAGTTCAGTGACAATATCACCCAACTTGAAAAAAGATATAATTAAAATATAAGTTCAAGATGAGGAGAGATCATGAAACTGACATCTTACACCAATTTTGCTCTGCGTTCTTTGCAGTTGGCGGCGCTCAAGTCCCCCAAATTGATCCGGGTCGATGATGTTGTACGTGTGCATGGGCTGGCCCGGCCGCATATCGTCAAAATCGTGCATGAACTGGGCCTTGCGGGATATGTCGTGACACAACGCGGGCGCAATGGTGGGTTTCGCTTGGGCAAACCCGCCGAAGAGATTGTGATAGGCGACATCGTTCGTTTGACAGAAGGTCCGCTTGATCTTGTCGAGTGCTTCAACCCAGAGAAAAACACTTGCCCCCTAATCGGAATTTGTAAGCTTTCACGCGCCCTTCAAAGGGCAACACGGGCGTTCATGGACGTGCTGGATGATCTAACACTGGCAGATATTGCCGCGAACCGGGATGATCTGCTGGTGCGTATCGCCCCACTTGAGGAGGGCATCGTCGCACCGATGCGCAAAGCACGATGATCGCCGATTGGACAGAGCGGTTTCAGGGCACTGCGGCCTTGCCGCGCCCCGTGCGGGACCGATTGCTCACGGTGGCACGTACAATCGAGATCCCCTCTGGCGCGCAGGTCTTTGGACCAACGAACATACCAGACAGCCTTTTCTTTCTTTACGATGGCCGCATTCGTGTTTCGCAAAGCTCAGACACGGGCCGGGATATCGTGCTTTACCGTGTAGATGCTGGTGAAAGCTGTGTTTTGACGACCGCTTGTATGCTTGCCGAAGAGGCTTACAACGCGGAAGGCATCGCAGAGACTGATATCACCGCCATCGTTCTGCCAAAGCTGGCCTTTGACAGGCTGGTGGCCGAGGAAGAGGCGTTTCGGAAGTTCGTCTTTGCTGCCTATTCCCGGCGGTTGATTGATTTGCTGCGCGTCGTGGATGACGTCGCCTTTGGGCAAATGGATGTGCGCCTAGCCGAACGGCTTCTGGCGTTGGCCGGGGATCTTAAGGAAATTGCGGCCACCCACCAACAACTGGCCAGTGAGTTGGGCACGGCCCGCGAAGTCATCAGTCGTATTCTGCAGGATTTTCAGAAGCGCGAGATGATTGCGCAATCGCGTGGCCGTATTGAACTACGGGATAAACCCGCCCTTCGGGGGCTCGCTACATCGGCGTAGTATTCAGCTTTCTGCCCGATAAGTGACATTGTCACTGAAGCCCCCAAATCAAAGTTATATCTGTTCTCCAAGTTATCAGAATGGAGAACGCTATGAGCACCAATGTCGGAACCATCGACCGCATTCTTCGCGCAGCACTTGGCGTTGGGTTACTCTACATTGCCTTCCTTGGCGGGTTGCCTGCATTTGACGGTGCCCTCCTAAAATATGGTGCGGGGATTGTCGGTGCTGTGATGCTCATTGTCGCTGCCACCCGCGTCTGCCCGATCTATTCTATCTTCGGCATCAAGACTTGCCGGGTCTAAGGACATGGAAACGGCGTTTACACCTTTCACTTCCCTTGGCGGCGGCTTGCTCATTGGCCTCGGGGCGGTGCTGTTAATGCTGGGCCTGGGACGGATATTTGGTGCCACCGGCATATTATCTGGTGCGGTTTTTGTTGAAAGCCGGGACGAGATGACCTGGCGCTTGGCATTGATCATCGGCATGATCCTGTCCCCTGGCCTGATCTTCGCTGTCACAGGCGCGATACCTGCGCTGACAGTCCCTGTAAGCCCTACCATGATCGTCATTGGGGGTGTCATCGTGGGGCTTGGCGCAAGCCTTGGATCCGGATGCACCTCTGGTCATGGGGTTTGCGGCTTGTCACGTCTGTCGATCCGCTCGCTCGTGGCTGCGCCGACTTTCATGGCGACCGCTGCCGTCACCGTCTTCTTGATACGTCATGTGATCGGAGGCTGAGATGAAACACTTGTTTGCACTTTTGACCGGCCTGGTGTTCGGCACGGGGATTGCGATCTCTGGCATGATGAATCCGGCAAAGGTCCTGAACTTTTTTGATATCGCCGGGACGTGGGACCCAAGCCTGATGTTCGTCATGGGCGGTGCCTTGGTCGTGACGTTTATCGGTTACAGACTGGTTTGGCGTCGTTCGAAGCCGCTGTTTGAACAGCGTTTTCAGGTGCCTACCTCAACGCTCATTGACAGCAAGCTCATCGGCGGCGCGGCGCTGTTCGGCGTTGGCTGGGGAATCGCAGGTTTTTGCCCTGGTGCTGCAATCCCCGCGCTTGGGACGGGCCGCTGGGAGGTCGCCTTATTCCTTATTTCAGTGACAGGCGGCTTCTTTTTGCGTCGCTTGGTTCGCTCCACGCCAAAACAGGCGACCACCTAGCCCTAAGAATTGCTTTTGGAGGATACAGCATGACTTACCCCGTCAATATGACCATCAAGCCGGAGGTTCAGGCCTTCTTTGACGATGCCACCAACACGATCAGCTACATCGTGAAAGATCCATCGTCGGAAGCCTGTGCGATTGTCGATAGCGTTATGGACATCGACTATGCCGCCGGGCGGATCACCTATGACCACGCGGATGAGTTGATCCGTCAGATCGAGGCGCAAGGCCTGAAGCTGGAGTGGATCATCGAGACCCATGTTCACGCCGACCACCTGAGCGCAGCACCCTACATTCAAGGTAAACTGGGCGGCAAGATCGGTATCGGATCAATGATTATGGTCGTGCAGGACACCTTTGGAAAGGTCTTCAACGAGGGGACGGAGTTCCAGCGCGACGGGTCGCAGTTTGATGCCCTTTTCGAAGATGGGGACACATATCAAATCGGCAATATGCAGGCCTTTGCGATGTATACGCCTGGCCATACACCTGCCTGTATGGTGCATGTGATGGGTAGTGCTGCATTTGTGGGCGACACGTTGTTTATGCCCGACGGCGGTTCTGCTCGGGCGGACTTCCCCGGCGGTGATGCGGGTGTCCTTTATGACAGCATTCAAAAAGTGCTGGCCCTCCCCGACAGGATGCGGCTGTTCATGTGCCACGACTACGGTCCGAACGGGCGCGACATCCAGTGGGAAACCACGGTGGGTGATGAGAAAGCGCGCAATATCCATGTCGGCGGCGGCAAGTCGAAGGAGGAATTCATCAAATTCCGCACCGAACGCGATGCGCAGCTTGCGATGCCCAAGCTGATCATCCCATCGCTGCAAGTGAACATGCGCGCGGGCGAAGTGCCGACAGATAAGGACGGCAACCCAATGCTCAAAGTGCCTGTGAACCAGCTTTGAGGAGCGGATCGATGGATATCAAAAAGATTACCGAAAAAACTTCTGTCAGCCCGCAGATCACCGCCGAGGATATGGTGGAGATAAAGGCGGCAGGCTTCCGCGCCATTATCTGTAACCGTCCAGACGGCGAAGGAGCCGATCAGCCGAGTTTCGAAGAAATTGAGGCGGTTGCGACGGCGGCTGGGATCAAAGTCGCCTACGTGCCGGTCCAATCCGGCATGGTTCAGGACACGGATGTGGAGGCGTTTAGCGCTGCGCTGAAGGATCTACCGCGTCCCGTGCTTGCCTATTGCCGGACTGGAACACGGTCGGCCACACTTTGGTCATTTCATGAAAGCAAAAAACGTCCCATGCCTGAAATCCTCGCTGCGGCGAAGGCGGCAGGCTATGACATGAATGGTGTCGCCAGGCGTATTGCTAATGGCGGCAAGACCCCGACGGATACCGGTGACGCAAAGTATGATGTGGTCATCGTCGGTGGCGGTGCGGGCGGTGTGTCGGTTGCTGCCAGCCTGCAGTCAAGGAGGGCAAACCTGTCGATTGCGATCATCGATCCGGCGGATATCCACTATTACCAGCCCGGTTGGACGATGGTCGGCGGCGGTATCTTTGAGGCCAGCGAGACTGCGAAGACCATGGGGGCGCTCATTCCGCGCGGAGTCAAATGGATCAAGGCGGCTGTGGCCGCGTTTGAACCCGAAAACAACGCCGTTATCCTGGATGGATGCCGGGTCGTCAAATACGACCGTCTGATTGTTTGTCCCGGCTTGAAGCTGGATTGGGAGGCCGTCGAAGGGCTGGAAGAAACCCTTGGGCGAAATGGCGTGACCTCGAATTATCGCTACGACCTTGCTCCCTACACTTGGCAGTTGGTGCAAGAGCTGAAAGAGGGCCGCGCGCTTTTCACCCAGCCACCGATGCCGATCAAATGCGCCGGTGCGCCGCAAAAGGCGATGTATCTGTCCGGCGATGCCTGGTTCCGCAACGGAGCGCTAAAAGATATCGACATTCAGTTCATGAATGCAGGCGGCGTGCTTTTTGGTGTGAAAGACTATGTGCCGGCGTTGGAAAAGTACGTCAAAAGGTACGATGCAACGTTGAACTTCTTTCACAATCTGGTGGCGGTGGATGGCCCAGCAAAGACCGCGACATTCAAAATCGCCAAGCCGGACACCGACCTCGACACCGTCACAGTCGATTTTGACATGATGCATGTCTGTCCGCCGCAGGTCGCCCCGGACTTTATCCGGGTGTCCCCCCTCGCGGACGCGGCGGGCTGGGTAGATGTGGATCAGACCACGCTGCGCCATAAGAGCTTTGACAACATCTGGTCGCTTGGCGATGTCATGAACGCGCCCAATGCCAAAACCGCTGCGGCGGCACGCAAGCAAGCACCAACAGTGGCCGAAAACGTCGTGGCAGATGTCGCGGGGCGTTCGCCGACGGCTGCCTATGACGGCTATGGGTCATGCCCGTTGACGGTCGAACGAGGCAAGATCGTTCTGGCGGAGTTTGGCTATGGCGGCGTGCTCAAGCCCAGCTTTCCAACTGCGCTACTGGACGGCACCAAGCCGACTCGTTTGGCATGGTTCCTCAAGGAGAAAATGCTGCCGCCGATCTATTGGAAGGCCATGCTGAAGGGCAAGGAATGGATGGCCAAACCCGAAAAACTCAAGGTCACTGCTGAATAAGCAGCGGATAGACGTCGCGGCGGGGCTTTATCCCTGATCCCGCCGCCTTTTATGGACAAGACGATGACCCATCTGCTTCGGCGCTACATGCCAATCCTTGACTGGGGGCGCACTTACGACCGCAAGGCATTTTCCAACGATATGATTGCGGCTGTGATTGTCACAATCATGCTGATCCCCCAAAGCCTTGCCTACGCTCTGCTGGCAGGTTTGCCAGCAGAGACGGGGATTTATGCGTCGATCGCGCCAATCGTGCTTTATGCGCTGTTTGGGACAAGCCGTGCGCTGGCCGTCGGACCTGTCGCTGTCGTTTCGCTCCTGACGGCTTCGGCCATCGGACAGATCGCCGAACAGGGCGCGGCGGGATACGCGATTGCAGCCCTGACACTTGCCTTTCTGTCGGGTGGTTTCCTGGTCCTCATGGGGGTCTTTCGGCTGGGTTTTTTAGCCAACTTTTTGAGCCGCCCAGTGATTGCCGGGTTCATCACGGCTTCTGGCATTCTGATCGCCACCAGCCAGCTCAAGCATATCCTTGGCGTCTCGGCCCACGGTCATACTCTTCCAGAGATGCTTGTGGCGATTGCGGGTCATGTTGGCGAAGTGAATTGGATCACGCTTGCCATTGGTACGACCGCGACCGCTTTTCTCTTCTGGGTCCGCAAAGGCTTGAAGCCGACGTTGAAGCGGCTTGGGGCTTCAGCGCTGGTGGCGGATATTGCGACCAAAGCAGGACCTGTTGCTGCAGTGGTTGGTACGACCCTCGCGGTGTGGGCGCTTGATCTCGCGGGCCAAGGTGTCAAGATAGTGGGGGTCGTGCCGCAGAGCCTGCCGCCCCTCACCCTGCCCGGATTTTCTCCGGATCTTTTGCAAGCGCTGTTGGTGCCCGCGATCCTGATCTCGATCATCGGGTTTGTTGAATCTGTCTCTGTGGCGCAAACGCTTGCCGCCAAAAAACGTCAGCGAATCGACCCAGATCAGGAATTGATCGGCCTTGGCGCGGCGAATCTTGGGGCCGCCTTTACTGGCGGTTATCCCGTCACTGGCGGCTTCGCCCGGTCCGTCGTGAATTTTGATGCCGGAGCTGAAACGCCGGCCGCCGGGGCCTTCACCGCCATTGGTCTTGCAATCGCGGCCGTCGCGCTCACGCCGCTGGTCTATTACTTGCCAAACGCCACGCTCGCGGCAACAATCATCGTGGCGGTGCTGTCGCTGGTCGATCTTTCGATCCTGAAGAAAACATGGCGCTACAGCCGCGCCGATTTTACAGCGGTTGCGGCGACTATCTTGCTGACCCTGACGCTTGGGGTTGAAGGTGGCGTCGCTGCTGGGGTTATAACTTCGGTCCTGCTGCACCTTTACAAAACGTCCAGGCCCCATGTGGCAGAGGTCGGCCGCGTCCCCGCAAGTGAGCATTTCCGAAACACCCTGCGCCATGAGGTCGAAACCGACCCGCGTGTGCTTAGCCTGCGGGTGGATGAGAGCCTTTATTTCGCCAACGCGCACTTTCTAGAGGATCTGATCCAATCCCGCGTCACCAGCGGCTGCAGCATCACCCATGTCGTGTTGATGTTCTCTGCGGTCAATGAGGTTGATTATTCCGCGCTCGAAAGCCTCGAAGCGGTGAACGCGCGACTAAAGGACATGGATGTCGGCCTGCATCTCTCCGAGGTGAAGGGGCCGGTTATTGATCGGCTAAAACGTTCACATCTGATCAATGACTTAAACGGCCAGATCTTCCTGTCGCAAAACGATGCATGGACGGCCCTAACAGTTCAACCGCGCGCAGCAGCAGAATAGACCGAAGATCATGATAGCAGCGGTGACTTTATCTCAACACGAAGTCAGGTCATTCGGAGATCCAATGATCCGCCCGTTCATCCCACGCGAGCTTGAGCATATTGCCTTCGGTATTTTCTGTCCTATTTCATGACGTTGCTGATATCCGGCGTGACGACATTCTTGGCCATCGGTTTCACGCCCGTTTTTGTACCGACTTGGCTATCAGCGTGGCTGTCATCTTGGGCAATAGCCTTTCCCACCGTATTGACCGTAGCACCCGTCGTACGCTGTATTCTGCATCGGTTCGTTGTAACGGTTGCAGTGTGATGCAGCACCGAGGAGAAGGCCCTAAGTTAGAAGCGGAACCGAACTGAGCGCCGCACTATACACCAATGACCGGTTTTCCTGCCGCCCTGCAACGCCATGAACGGAGCAAATGCAGCAATTTCCATGCTACGTGCGCTCGCAGCGAAGATTCTAAAGGTACAAGTTGGGCTCAAGCACTAAATCGCTCCGCGATATGGGCTCTGTTTGGCGTGAGTTGTGCTTACGCGGGATATGTTTCGCGGTTTGTTGAGTTGGGAGTTTCCTGTTGATCGAGGTGATTTTGCCTCGATTGACAGAGGGTTTTCCC